>JBJMLQ010000118.1:0-16003 GCA_045805225.1 Actinomycetota bacterium
CCGCGAGGCGCTCCCGGAGCGCCGGCGACACATCCGACATCTGGTCGTACGTCGCGCCGCGTTTCCAGAGCTGCGACCAGACCTGCTTGGCGCGGAACGCCGGCTCGCCCCACGCGACCAGGCGATCGGTGAGCTGCTCGGACGTGAGGTCGTAGACGGTCGGCACGGGTCCAGACTAGGCAGCGGGTCGGCCCAGGCGACTCCGGCGAGCCGCGGCGGCCGGATCGCAGCTCATCAGCGAGTCATCTCGACGGCCAGATCGACCGCCGGGAGGTAGGCGTCGTCCGCACCCGCCCGCAACGGCTCGTCGAGTCGGAACAGCCGGTCGGTCACAGCTCGATAGATCAAGGCCCGCAGGAGGTACTGCACGAAGTCGGGCTCACGCTCGACGAGCACGAGAACCAGGCGCTCGTCCGCGCCTTCCCACACGAGCGCGTCCGCCACCACGACCGCGCTCGCGAACAGCGCCGGCCGGAAATACGGCGCGAAGTCGATCACCGCCGGCGGCAGACGGTCGTGGAACAGCACGTTGCCCGTCAGGTCGCCGTGGATGAGCTGGAACGGACGCTCGACAGGCTGCAGGCGCTCGATGAGCCGTTCCACGTGCTTGGTCTCAGGGACGTCGTCGATCGACAGTTCTCCCCAGGCCACACGATCCCCGATCGCCCAGGGATCGTTGCGATCGTCCAGGAACGTAGGACGCGGCACCTCGGCGATGTCCCGGTGGAACGCCTCGCCCGCGTCGATGATCTCCCGCCAGCGCCGAGGCAGGTGCGTGCCTTCCAGGAACGTGTTCGCGCACCACCCGTCAACGGCAAGCTCACCCCCTGTCGCCGTGATCGACAACGGCAGCCTGACGCTCGTGCGGCCGGGCAGCGATGCGAAGAGGTTCGCCTGCCAGTCGAGCTGAGCCGCCGGAACATCGACCGGCTTCAAGACGGCGTCGCCGACGCGCCAGGCGCGCCCCCCGCCACCCGACAGACGCACCGGAACACCGTCCACCTGGAAGGCGCCGGTGACGTGTGAAGGCGGTGGGCCGTCTCCGATCATGAGGCGACGCGACTCCTCGACCGGCCGAGCGCACGTACAGGGGCGTTCGCCATCGACGGCAAGGATCAGCCCGGGTTCGGAAGCCCGTCGACCTCGCCGGACGCGAACCGACGCGCATCGCCGGCGATCACGGTGACGGCACCGGGGCCGACAGCGCGCCACTCCCCGTCCTGCCAAACCGCCGCGCTTCGTTCGTCGATGCCGAGCAGCACCACGTCCTCGCGTGGCGCGGCTGCGCGGGCGCTCTGCACCCACCGATGCCCGAAGGTCTCGAAGTGCGGCAGCACGGCGACGCCCGGCACCAGCCCGAGCGCCGGCAGATACCGCCGGCGATCGTCGCCGGGCATCCGGTCGCGGACGAGCGTCCACTCGCCCATCGCCATGGCACCCGCGGACGAGCCTGCGAGCGCGGCGCCGTCCCGCCAGGCATCGACGATCGCATCCCAGACCGGAGAGCCCGCCAGCGTCTTGGGCACGAGCCCGGGGTCGCCGCCCACGAGATAGAAGAAGCGGCCGCGCCGAGCTCGCTCGGCGACTTCGACCGACGTCGCGTGCGAGCGCTTCGTCGCCGGCAGCTCCTCGACGCGCAGGCCGAGCGATCCGAACCAATCGACCGCGTGCCGAACGGCGAGATCCGGCCGCTGCCGTCCGGCGGCCGTCGCCAAGACGTACGCAGGTCCGCCGCCCGCGGCCTCGACCAGCACACGATCCTGTTCCTCGTTGCCGGGGTGCAGTTCGTCGCCGCCCACCAGTGCGAGCGGTCCGCAGGTCGTCATCCCGCGAGCCTAGCCCGAGGGCCGCATGACGCCCGCGATACCCTAGGCGCCGATGCGGATCGCGTTCGTTTCCACCTATCCCCCCCGGCGCTGCGGCATCGCCACCTTCACCGACGACCTGATCGCCGCGGTCAGGGAGGCCGACCCCCGGACACAGTCGCGCGTCGCGGCGATCGACGAGCGGAACTCCGTCCGCGCGTACGGCAACGTCGTCCGGTGGCGGATCCGCCAGGGCAGCGCGATGCCCTACCGCGCCGCCGCGCACGCGATCGACCGATCGACCGCCGACATCGTCTGCGTCCAGCACGAGTTCGGGCTGTACGGGCTGTGGAAGGGTGGCGGGTTCGTCGGCGATCAGTGGATCGAAGGCACGTACGAGGACCACCTGACGCCGTTCCTCGAGGAGCTGAAGAAACCGGCGCTCGTGAACATGCATACCGTCCTGCCGAACCCGTCCCCGGCGATCCGCGACGCGGTTCGGTCGATCGCCGAGAACGCCCACCGCCTCACCGTCATGGCCGAGACGGCCGTCGACATCCTCGAGCGCGACTACGGCATCACCGATCCGCCGCTCGTGATCCCGCACGGCATGCCGCACATCGAGCCGATGGGCCGGCGTCGGCTGAAGGCGAAGCTCGGCCTCGACCACCACACGATCATCTCGACGTTCGGACTGGTCGGGCCGGGCAAGGGGCTCGAGTACGCGATCGAGGCGATGCCGGCGATCGTCGCTCGTCACCCGGAGGCGCTGTACCTGATCGCCGGCCAGACGCACCCCGAACTGCTCAAGGCACGAGGCGAGGAGTACCGCAACCGCCTCCAGGAGCTCGTCGACGGGCTCGACCTCGGCGATCACGTGCTCTTCGTCAACCAGTACCTGGACCAGAAGGACATCATCGAGTACTTGCTCGCGACCGACGTCTACGTGACGCCGTACCTCGACCCGAACCAGATCACGAGCGGCACGTTGTCCTACGCGCTCGGCGCCGGCAAGGCGGTCGTTTCGACGCCGTACCTGCACGCCACCGAAGCGCTCGGCAAGAACCGCGGCATGCTCGTGGACTTCCGGTCCGCCGAGGGCATCGCAGAAGCGGTCAACGCGATCCTCGACGACCCGAAGCTGAAGTCGCGCATGGAGAAGAACGCGTACACGTACGCGAACCAGGCGACCTGGCCGAAGAGCGGCGCGCGGTTCCTCGCGGCGATGCAGGAGCTGGTCGACGAGCATCCGCTCGCCCCCTCGCGCAAGCGGGGCGAGCGGCCGCTGCGGATCGCGACGCGCCTCGATTCGAACCCGCTGATCGAACCGAAGGATCTCGAGCCCTCACAACCCGGCTTCGAGGTGATCGGCACGATCAACCCCGGTGTCGCGAAGATGGGCGACGAGACGATCCTGCTCGTCCGTGTGGTCGAACGGCCGACACGGGACGTGAAGCTCGACGGCGACGCCCAGATGCTCGACCTCTCCGGGCCGCGCCCCCGCCTGACGCCGTTGCCGCACGGCCTCACGCCCGACCACCTGATCGGGATGGCGTACTTCGACTACGAGGCCGACCCGCCGGGCGTCGTGATCGGCTACGTGCCGCGCGACCTGCCGGGGCTGGACCTGTCTGACCCGCGGACGATCCGCTACCGGAACACGCAGGGCGGCTTCGCGCCCGGTCAGGTCGAGTTCACCGACTACCTGTCGCACATCTCGCACCTGCGGGTCGCGCGCAGCACCGACGGCGAGCACTTCTCCTTCGATCCGGTCGTGCGGATCGAAGCGGCCGATCCGATCGAGGCCTACGGCGTCGAGGATGCGCGGATCACGAAGATCGACGATCGCTACCACATCACGTACGTGGCGGTGAGCCGACTCGGCATCACGACCGCCCGGATGTCGACCACCGACTTCCGCACGTTCGAGCGCCACGGCACGATGCTGCAGCCCGATCAGAAGGACGTGGTGCTGTTCCCCGAGAAGGTCAACGGTCACTACCTGGCGTTCACGCGGCCGATGCCGGGCTCGTTCGGGCGGGTGCTCGGGTTGTGGCTGGCCGAAAGCGACGACCTCACGCATTGGGGAGCTCACCAGCCGGTCGCGCAACCGCGCCACGGCATGTGGGACGAGACGAGGATCGGCGCGTCGCTGGTGCCGATCCGGACCGACGGCGGGTGGCTCGAGCTGTATCACGGCGCCGACCGGATGAACCGCTACGGCATGGGCGCGATGCTGCTCGACGCCGACAATCCCACGAAGGTGCTCGCGCGCACGGCGCAACCGGTGCTGACGGCGGAGGCGAAGTACGAGCACGACGGCTTCCTGCAGGACGTGGTCTTCCCCAGCGGTCACATCGAGCTCGGCCGCGGGCGCATCCGGGTGTTCTACGGCGCGGCGGATGAATACGTGTGCGCGGCAGATCTGGCGATCGACGACGTGCTGTCGTCCCTCACCCCCGTCTGACCGGTGCTGCGACAGCTCTGGCGGTTGACAAGGCCGGTCCCCGCCGCCGGACCGAACGCGCTCGCGGTCAGCATCTACGAGCACCCGGACGGCGTCGTCCACGCCGAGGAGTCCGGCTTCGAAGGCGTGGCGTGCGTCGATGACGCAGCCCGACTGCTCGTCGTCCTGTCCCAGGTGTGGTCGAGAACGAAGCTCGACTGGGTCCATCGGTGGGCCGGAGGCGTCCTGGACTTCGTGCTGTGGATGCAGGAGCCCGACGGAACCTGGATCAACTTCATCCACGATTGGGAGGGCGACAAGAACCGCGGAGGGATCACCTCGCGGCCGGGGCAGAACTTCTGGCTCGCCCGCGGCATCTTGGGCACACAGACCGCTGCGTCCGTCTTCGGCGACACGGCCTCGCGGGATGCGCACCGCAAGGGCCTCGCGGCGGCCGCGGCGGCGGACGCACCTGCGGACGTGCGAGCCCTGCACCTGCTTGCCGCGCTGTCCGACGCCGACGCGGACCCCGCGCTCGCGGAGAAGTGGGCGGATGAGCTGCTGGCGTGCCGCGACGGCGACGTCCTGAAGAACGCCGAGCTCGAGGTCGGGCTCCCGCATCTGTGGGGGCACATCCAGGAAGGCGCGTTGGCGCAAGCGGCACGAACGCTGGATCGGCCCGACTATCTCGACGCGGCGATCGCGAGTGCCGAGATCGTCATCATGCCGCCCGTGACGTCTGCCTTCGGCGGACGCGAGTCCACCTCGCCGTACGACGTGGCCGCGTCGACCTGGTCACTGGATCGATTGGCCGACGCGACCGGCGACCAACGCTGGGCTCATGTTGCGTCGGAAGGGCGTGCGTGGTTCGACGGGCGGAACGCGGCCGGCGCGGCGGTCTACGACCGCGCGCGTGGCAGGGTCGCGGACGGCATCGACGGCACCCGTGTGTCGGAGAACTCGGGCGCCGAGTCGAACATCGTCGCCGCCGAGGTTCTGCTCGACGACACCTGTGCGGTCGCACGCTCGATGCTCGATCCGTTCACGACGTGACCACATCGGCGGTCGTCGCGATCGCGGCGATCATCGCGTTCGCCGCCGCCGTGCAGTCCGTGACCGGGTTCGGGTTCGCGCTGATCGCCGTCCCGGCGCTCGCGCTCCTACTCGGCCCGAAGGTCGCGGTCGTCGCGATGAGCTCGGTCGGCGTGCCGCTCGTGATCTGGAACGCCGTCCGCTGGCGCCGCGACATCCTGTGGCGCGAGGCGATCACCACGTCGCTCGCCGCGCTGGTCGGGATGCCGCTCGGCCTGCTGTTGCTGACTCACGCCGACGATCGGGCGCTGACCGCGGTGATCGGCGTCACGATCCTCGTGCTGACCGCGTGGCTCTGGAAAGGCCTGACCCTCCCGTCGGGCCGCCGGACGGAGGTCGGCGCCGGGTTCGTGTCCGGGACGCTCGCGACGAGCGTCGGAACGAACGGGCCCCCCTTGGTGATCGCCTTCCAAGCCGTCGGGCTGGAACCTACGCGGTTCCGGGCGACGTTGCAGGCCTGTTTCGTCGCGCAAGGCTCGATCGCACTCGCGCTCTTCTGGTCGCGCGGGCTCGTCGTGCACGACGTCGGCGTCGCGTTCGTGGTGGGCGTGCCGGCCGCGGTCGTCGGCGCCTTGCTCGGCGATCGCATCGCTCCGCGGGTGCACGCGGGGCCCTTCCGCAACGCCGTCCTGATCCTGCTCGTGCTCTCCGGGGCGCTCGCGCTGGGCGACGCGGTGTTCGGTTAGCCCGACGCCGCGAGCTGCTCGGCCAGTGACGTCAGGCCGAGCCGAGTCATGGCGGCGAAGGGCGCACCCCAGGCGACGGGCCAGGTTGAGAGCTTGGCCACCACCGTCTTCGTCGGGCCGTGGACGAACACCGTCTGCCCGTTGATGCCGCTGCATTGGAAGATCGGCGCCTTCGGGTCGATGATCCAGAACTGGTTCCGGTAATACGCGGTCTCCGGCAGACCCTTCTGGTCTTCCGACGCTTCGAACGCGGCACGGCTGTCGGGCTCGGGCGTGAGCGTGTCGTCGAGCCACGACCGCGGGATCACCGTCGTCGTGCCCCTGCGCCCGTCCCCCAACAGGACCTGCCCGAACCGGGCGAGGTCGCGGAGCGTCGCACACACGCCGCCGTCGGCCATCGCGTTGCCGTGTGCATCGACGGTGATCTCGGCGTCGAATTCGGCACCCATCGGTTGCCAGACGGAGCGCGAGATCAGCTCGGGCAACCGGATCCCGCTCGCTCGCTCCATCACCCACCCGAGCATGTCGGTCAGGACGGAGCGGTAGTCGAACACGCCGCCGTGCTCGGACTGGTTCTGCAGGAGCCGGAAGTAGGCGGTCATGTCGGTGGGGAGCGTGAGGTCGACGCGCGGCCGCCAGAGGTAGATCTGCTCGTAGACGCGCACTTCAGCGGTCAGATCGTCGTAGTCCTCGTTGAACTTCGTGCCGGCGCGCATGTCGAGCAGGTGCCGAACGGTGCAGCCGTCCCAGGACGTGCCGGCGAGTTCGGGGATGTGCCGCGTCACGAGGTCCGCCGGCGACAGCACGCCGTCGGCGACCAGCGAGCCGCACGCCGCCGACGTCACCGACTTCGAGACCGACATCAGCAGGTGCGTCGTGTCGGGCCGCATCCCGTTCAGGTACCGCTCGAGCACGACCTTCCCGCGGTGCAGCACCAGGATGCCGTCGGTGTAGGTCTCGTCGAGGAACGCCGGGAAGTCGATCAGGCGCCGGCCGCCGATCGACAGCGCCAGGCCGTCGAGGTCGCGTTCGGCGCGCTGCAACACCCAGGGCTTGCCGAGGCCGCGCGAGATGTTCGCGGTCGGGATCAGCTCGCGGACGTGTTGGAACCCCCAGCGGTTGTAGGGCGGGTCCTGCCAATTCGCGAGCGTCACCTGGCTGTCCGACGGGAACGGCGGGACGCCGGTCATCAAGCCGAGTTCGACGGCACTCTCGGGCGGCATCGCCGAACCCTAACCCAAGCGATCGAGGCTACGCTGGGCCGCATGAAAGGCAACCGGCATCTGCGCATGACCGTCAACCCGGACGACACCGTGACCGTCACGAACAAGCACGGCACCGAGCTGCTGGTCGACATCGACGGTGAACGCGGTCTCTCGCCGCTGGAGCTGTTGCTCGCCGCACTCGGCGCGTGCAGCGCCGTCGACTTCGCGATCCTGATGCGCAAACAGCGCGATCCGGTCGAACCGCTCCACCTCGAGGTCGACGGAGACAAGGAGGATCACCGGATGCAGTGGCTTCGCGTCACCTATCACGTCCACGAAGGCGCCGACGAGGGCAAGGTCGAACGCTCGCGCTCCAAGGTGGCGAACGACCTCTGCACGGTGTCACGCACGCTCGCGTCCGGAACGCCCGTCGACCACGTGATCGCATAGCCATGGATGCCGGATCGCTCCTTGCCTTCGTCCGCTATCACGCCTGGGCGAACGACCGGATCCTGACGGTCGCCGCCAGCCTGACCGACGACGAACTTCGTCAAGACGGCGTCCTGGACCTCGGAAGCGCGTTCGATGTGATCCGCCACCTCGTCGACGTCGACTGGAGCTGGCGGGAGTTCTGCCTCGGCAACAACGTCGGAGACACGTACGTGTGGGATCACGGGTACGAGCTCAACGATCTGAACCAGCTCCACGCGTTCTCGCTCGAGGAAGACGTGCGGCTGCGTTTGTTCGTCGAATCGCTCGACCAAGCGGCGCTCGACGAGCCATGGGGTACCGACGAGAGGTTCAAACGGCCCCGCTGGCTCGTGATCTCGCACATCGTCAGCCACGGCACGCAGCACCGGAGCGAGCTCGCGCGCTACTTCACGGTGTGCGGGCATTCGCCCGGCGACCTCGACAATCTGCTCGACGCCTTCGAGCTGCCATGGCCGGGTGACGGTTAGCTTCCTCGGGCTACAGTCGCCGCTGTGACCGATCCACCGAACAACCGGTTGTTCTGGGAATCCGAAGCTGAGAACTGGATCGAGTGGGCACGCACGCCGGACCACGACGACTACTGGGACTACGCGCCTGGTTTCTTCGACGACATCGTGCCGGCGGACGCCGGACGCATCCTGGAGATCGGATGCGGAGAAGGGCGCGTCACGCGCGATCTCCGCGCGAGAGGTCACGACGTCGTCTCGGTCGACGGCTCTCCCTCGCTGGTACGCGCCGCATCCGAGGCAGATCCTCACCACGGAACGTATGTCCTCGCGGACGCCGCGAGCCTGCCCTTCGCCGACGGAAGCTTCGCGTGCGCCGTCGCCTACAACTCGCTCATGGACATGGATGACATGCCCGCAACGGTTACGGAGGCCGCACGCGTCCTTCGCGCCGGAAGCGCGCTGTGCATCTCGGTCACGCACCCGATGGCCGACGCCGGACGATTCGAAAGCCGCGAGGCCGATGCTCGATTCGTGATCGATGGGAGCTACCTCGACCCTGCGCCCTTCGATGAGTCGTTCGAACGCGCAGGTCTCCGCATACGATTCCGGGGCTTCACGTTCCCGCTCCAGGCGTACTCGAAGGCGTTGGAAGACGCTGGATTCGTCATCGAGCGGATCCGCGAACCGCGCCAAACGATGGAGGCGGTCGCGGACGACCCCGCTGAGGCGCGATGGCGGCGGCTCGCCAACTTCCTGTTCATCCGAGCGCGCAAGCTGTGATGGACGCCTCGATGGCAATCATCACGATCGGAGTTGTGGCGGCCTCGCCGTCGTGCGCGCCCTACCTCTGTTCAGCAGCGGCAGCTGGTCAGACGCTGGTCGGTGTCCCAGCAGTGTGAACGAGAGCCTCCTGCAACGCGCTCAGCGGCGACTAGGCTCCGACGACTGCGTGAAGAGGAACGATGGATAAACAGCTGCCCGCTTTCGACCAAGTCGTCGCACTCCTTGGGTCACCGAAGCCGCCGCTCATCTGCCGGGTCATAGAACTCGAAGGCGGGATCGAGAAGCGATCGGCCAGAGTGATATTCGATGGACAGTCAGGGTGGTTCATCGAGGAAGGAGAGCGGATCGAGTTGCGCTCGACGGACGAACGGGTCCTGCTCGATGAAGGCGGCTTCCTCCGTTGTCTCCCGCCCAGAGCGCATGTCAACGCCTGGGTGAAGACTCCGATCCAAGGCGACCGGATGTCGCTCGATCAGACGACCGGTCGCGTCGTCGGCCGAGAAGAAGTCGATGGTCGTACTGCGGTGGTCACCGAATTCGCGGGGTTGCGAAGCGGCGATGACAGCGTCCTGGTGTTGTTCGTCGACGTAGAGACAGGGGTCGTCCTCCAGATGTCGAGTGAGGACGGGGGCGTGATCCTCCGGCTCGAAGACCTCCGTGTTTGCACTGTGCAGGATCCCCTTGGGACATAGGCTTCTTCGACGTGTCTATCAGCGAACAGGTATCGAGCGGCGGCGACATGACGCACGCCTATCCGCGTCCGTCAGCGGGCGAAGACGTATGCAAGCGCCGCCGCGCCGCCCAAGAGGATGGCAACGGCTATCAGAACGCGGACAGCGACACGCAACGATCCCGGTAGTCCTCCACGGATGGGTAGCGGGATGGTCATGTCACCCGAACACTACCTGCGGCGGAGCAGGAGCCCATACCCCTTGAGACCTGAGCAGGCGGTTGCGGGTAGCGTGCTGGTGTGACGCATCGCCTGCTCCTCGACGTGTCGAGCATGTTCTACCGGTCGTATTTCGCGATGCGGGAGCCCGGCGTGTTCGCGAAGGACGGGCGGTCGGTCGGCGCCTTGCACGGCTACCTCGACATGGTCACGAAGCTCGTCGTCGACCGACGGCCCGACGAGGTCGTGCACGTCTACGACCACGATTGGCGCCCGACCGCGCGCGTTGACCTCTACGCCGGCTACAAGTCCGAGCGGCCGCCTGAGCCCGAGGACCTGACGATCCAGTTCGCGATGCTCCGCGAGATCCTCGACCGGACCGGGATGCTCCAGGCGCAGACGGAGAATTGGGAGGCCGAGGACGCGATCGGCGCGTTCTGCCTCGAGGCGACCGACGACGATCGGATCGAGATCGTCAGCGGCGACCGCGACCTGATCCAGCTGGTCCGCGACCCGGTCGTGACCCTGTTGTTCACGCTGCGCGGGGTCTCGGAGCTCGGCATCTACGACGAAGCCGGCGTCCTGGCGAAGTACGGCGTGCCGGCCGACCGGTACGCGGAGTTCGCGATCCTTCGCGGCGATCCCTCCGACGGCCTGCCCGGGGTTCGTGGCGTGGGAGAGAAGACCGCCCGGGCCTTGGTTCAGGAGTTCCCCTCGATCGACGCGATGCTCGAGGCTGCCGACGCGGGCGACATGCTGATCAAGCCGGGCGTTCGAGCGAAGCTCGTGGAGTCGCGCGGGTATTTGGACGACATGCGGCGACTGGTGCCGATCAACGGCGAGGCGCCGCTCAGCCTGTGGGCAGGCGAGCGCGACGAGAGCCTCGTGGAGGATGCGGCCGAACTCGGCTTGAAGGGCCCGCTCCAGCGTCTGTTCGCCGCGCTCGAGAGCGCCCGGGCCGAGTGACCTCGGTCCTTGGGCCGGTCCCGCAGCCCCGAACGACGGATGGCGGCCGTCGGTCGAGCCGGGTACCCTCGCGGGATGCAACAGCCCGGTCTGCGCACGCTGGACGCTGTCTGAAATGGCCACGACCAGCCATAACATCGCCGTGCACCCGGAGGCGGGGGCTGCGTTCGACGAACTCGTCGAGCGGTTCCACATCGAGAATCCGACCTTCCGGATCTCCGACGACGTCATCCGGCGGTATTACCTCGCGACCAGCACCCGAGGCTTCGTGATCCTCTGCGGCCCGAGCGGTACGGGCAAGACCTGGCTGGCGCAGGCCTACGCCAACGTGATCGGCGCCCGGCAGAAGCTCGTCGCGGTCGACCCGAGCTGGTCGTCCAACGAGGACCTGCTCGGGTATCTCTCCCCCCTCGACGGCTTCTATCACCACACGCCGTTCAGCGAGTTCGTCGCCGACTCGGCGCGAGAATGGAACGCGAGCAACCAAGCCGGCCGTGTGGCGCGCGAGTTCCACGTGATCCTCGACGAGATGAACCTCGCTCGCGTGGAGCACTACTTCAGCCGGTTCCTGTCGGCGATGGAGGTCCGCACGCGCGAGGGCATCGCGCGCCTGGATCTCGCGCCCGGGCACACGGTCGAGCTGACGCCCAACCTCAAGTTCTCCGGCACCGTGAACATCGACGAGACGACCCACGGATTCGCCGACAAGGTCTATGACCGGGCACAGATCCTCGAGCTGCCGCTGCCGCGCGAGATGGTCGCGGCGCACATGGACGGCTACCCGTGGAAGGACATCATCCTGCAGGTCTGGGACGCGCTGGTCGGCGTCGCACCCTTCGGGTTCCGCGTGCTCGACGAGATCAACGCCTACGTGGTGGCCGCGACCGAGATCGGGACCGACCCGACGCCGGCGATCGATGAGCAGCTGATCCAGAAGGTGCTCCCGCGCCTGCGCGGCGACGCGGACGCCGCTCCGGCGATCGACGCGTTCATCGCCCTCACCAACGAGCGCTATCCGCTGTCCAACGCCAAGGCGCGGTCGATGCGTGCGGAGCTCAACACGCATGGGTTCGTCACCTTCTTCTGAGCCGGGGACGAGCCGCATCGTCCGCGGCGAGCTCGCGATGCTCCGGCGGATCGTCTACGGCAGCGCCACCGACGCCGGCATGGCCACGGTGCTCCCGCTGCTGCAGACCAGCCATCGACGCGAGCTGACCACACGGCCGCACTGGTCCAAAGAGGAGCTGGTCCGGCATCCGGAGCCGCGCGAGCTCATCCGCTCGATGCGCAAGCCCGGCAACCTCGACGACCAAGGACGACCGGTGTACACGCTGGATGAACGCCGGTCGCTCACCGCCGATATCTACGAGAACCGTGTGGTGAAGCAGACGGTCGAGACGGTGCAGGATCGGTTGGCCGATCTGGTCGCCGACGAGGACGCGAGTGTGAGCGGCGAAGCGCAAGCGCTCGCACGCGTCCTCGAGGGTGCGCGGCGGCAGGCCCCGTTCTTGGACGAGGTCGGGTTCGTGGGCCGTGCCGACATGCCAACGGCGACGCTGACGCAGGACCCGCTGTACCGGCGGATGATGGTGATCCGCGCAGAGCTCGCCGACTGAGCGACGTGTGCGCCGCTAGGCGTGCGTCGCGTCGTACGCGGCGATGATCGCCGAGGTGATGTCGCCGTCGGGCGAGGCGTCGAGCGTCATGCCGACGCTGTGGTCTTCACGCCACACGCAGGCGGCCGCTTCGACGCCCTGAGCCGACATGGGGACGCATCGATACTCCGCGCCGTCGTGCGTGCCGGTGACGGTCGCGGTCTGATCCACCTTGATCCCAGCCGATTCCGCCCCGCTCAGGAACTCCGAGAACAGCTCGTCGGCGTTCTCCTGGGCTCGACCGTTCGCGAGCACGAAGAAGAGGTCGGGGCTCGCCTCGGTTCCATAGACCGCCGATCCGAGCGTGATGTCATTCTGCTGGCCGGTCTGGGCCATCGTCTGCTCGAACTTCGCGCTGACCGCGTTGTTCAGGCGCGCTTCGCCCGCGATCGAATCCGGCACGTGATACGTGGGGTTCAGCATGTGCTGGACGATGCCGCCCGCCACCAGCGCGACGACGAGCCCGAGCACGATCTGGACGAGGCGGGTGCGTGTGCGCTTGGGCGGTGCCGTCGGCGCGCCGACCTGCGGAGCCGCCAGCATCACCGGGACGGTCCGCGTCACGCCCGGGCGAACCGTTCCCGTCGCGGTCGCGGGCGCCATCCGCGTCTGGACCGCTGCGGCGAACGGCGTGTAGCAACGCCAGCAGAAGCTTGTGCCCTGCTTGTTGTCGGCACCGCACGCGGGGCAGCGGCGTTCCTGCTCGGTCTGCACGCGATCGCCTCCTCAGGCGTCGTTCTCAGGCGTTGTCCTGTCGCGTTGCTCCCTGGCGCCATCGGCACCGTCGAGCGGACACTGAAGCCGCAGGTCGGAGACCGTTTAGAGGTCGTAGTACGTCTCGAACGAAGCCTCGACGGCCGGCACGATCCCGATCACGTACTGGCCGCCTGCACACCCGGAGCACCAGGCCGACGCCGCGATCGCCCGGGCGGTGTCGAGCGGGTCGGCACAGTCGCGCATCGAGCCGATGACCGCGCCGTACCCGTAGGACTGCCACCCGTTCTCGATCGTCTCCTTGGTCGCGTCGAGGCCCTGAGCCAACGTCCGGTAGTTCTGCACGCCTACCGAGTTGAAGTCGGTCGAGCCGTCCATCCGGTGCGTCGTGGCGAGCGGATTCCAGGCGGCCTGGGTGCCTTCTTGTGCCTGCCACGCGATCGCGACGACCAGGTTCGCGTGGCAGCGCGGTGCGCCCATCACCTGGAGGAACGCCTCCGCCCACGACCCGTACGAGATGTTGTGATCGCCCTGGAACGCCTGGGCGACCGCTTGCACGTCTTTCGGCGCGAGCTTGGCGCGAAGGCGATCGATCAGCGCGACGATCTGCGCGCGCGCCTGGTTGAGCGCGTCCATCGCCTGTTGCTCGCGCACCAGGGCGGCCTGCTGATCGGCCAAGGCAGCGTCACGCCGTGCGCGGACGTCCTGCGCGGCGCCGATCAGATCGTCGAGCGTCGAGCCGCGCGCCGACAGCTGTTGGTCCAGGGCGGTCACCTGCTGGATCGCCTTCGCGCGCGTGTTCGCCGCCGCCTCGCCGAACGCGAGTTGGTCCTGGAGGTCTTCGAACGAGTTCGCGTCGAGCACCGCCGCGAACGTCTCGGCGCCGGGCTGTACCCCAGGCGCCGCGATGAATGCTTGGACGACCGCGTCGTTGAACCGCTGTTGCGCCGCGTCCAGCTCCGCCTGGACCTCGGCCACCCGTTGAGCGACTTCGACCCGGTGCACGATCAGCGGGACGAGCGCCTGGTCGGCCTCCGCGGCGCGCGCTTCGGCATCGGCGGCCGCCGACCGCGCATCCTCGACCGCGCGGCTCTGCGCCTCGATCTCGCCGCTTAGGGCCTGTAGTCGCGCGCGGGCGCGATCGAGCCGGTCGGCCGTGCTCGCGTGCGACGAGGCGACGCCCGTGATGACCGCGCTCGCGGCCAGGCAGAGCGCGAGCACGCGTCGATGGGCCCCCCGAACGGACATGCCCGTCTATCGACCGTTCTTCCGGGGCGGTTGAAGCCGTCGAGATCAGCTGCCGCGCAAGAGCGCGATGACCCTGAGGATCTCAACGTACAGCCAGACGAGCGTCGACTGCACGCCATAGGCGCAGTACCACTCGAAGCCCTTCGGCGCGCCGGCCATGACCCCGCGCTCGATGACGGCGAAATCCAGGAACAGCGTCAACGCGGCAACAAGCGCGATCGCGATCGCCAAACCGATCCCGAGCGACGTCGGGTGCTCCCAGAACGCGAAGTGCACGCCGAAGATCGTGAGGATCCATGCGACGAGATAGAGAAACACGAGCCCGACCGTCGCGCCGATGACCATCGCGGCGAACTTGTTCGTCACCTTCACGATCCGCGAGCCGTAGAGCAGCAGGCACGCGAGGAACACACAGAGCGATGTGAACACGGCTTGGCCGACGATGCCCTCGTAGTACTGCTCGTACACCCGGCTGATCGCGCCCATCCAGCTGCCCATCAGCAACGCGTAGACGACCCCGGCGAGCGCCGCCGCACCCGGGTTCCTGACCGCCGCGAACGTCAGCATCATCAACAGGATGTAGCCGGCGAAGAACAGCAGGCCGGAGCTCGGGGAGAACCACCGGAGGGCATTGTGCCAACCGAACGTCGCGGCGATGACGGTGAAGACCAAAAGGACGAGCGTCTTGGAAACGACGCCGCCGTAGCTCATCGTGCGGGCGGCGGCCGGCACCTTGGCGAGGTTCCCCGCGTCGAAGGTGCTGTCGTTCAGCATCTGTGTGGACACGCGGTCTCCCTCCGATCGCTCGGCCGCAGGATACGCGGGCTCAGCCGTGAACGACGGCGCCGGCCGAGATGACCGTTCGGACGAGGGGGACGCCGGGTCGGTAGGCGAGGTGCACATGGCTCGGGGCGTCGAGGATCACGAGGTCTGCGTGCGCGCCCTGCTGCAAGGTCCCCACATCGAAACGTTGGAGGGCGCGCGCGGAGCCGGCGGTGGCCGACCACACGGCCTCTGCGGGCGTCATCCGCATCGCGGTCACCGCGAGCGCGACGACCACCGGCATGTTGGTCGTGAAGCTCGTCCCGGGGTTGCAGTCGGTGGCGAGAGCGACGGTCGCGCCGGCGTCGAGCAACGCGCGCGCGTCCGGCCAGGGAGATCTGGTCGAGAGGTCGGCGACCGGCACGAGCGTCGCCACGACACCGGCTTGCGCGAGCGACTCGGCGTCGCCCGGCCCAAGGTGCGTGAGGTGATCGGCGCTCGCGGCGCCGAGCTCCGCGGCGAGCCTCGCGCCCGGACCGGGTTCGAGCTGGTTCGCATGGATCCTGAGGCCCAGGCCCCGCTCCTTGGCCGCGGTCAGGATCGCACGCGACTGGTCCTCGTCGAAGGCGCCGCGCTCGCAGAACACATCCGCCCACCGGGCGAGCGGCGCGCACGCGTCGAGCATCTCGCCGCGCACCAGGTCGACGTACTCGTCGGGTTTGCCGGCGTATTCCGGCGCCACGACGTGTCCACCGAGGAACGTCACGTCGTCGGTGAGCTCACCCGCGAGCGACAGCAACCGCGCCTCGTC
>JBJMLQ010000119.1:0-3039 GCA_045805225.1 Actinomycetota bacterium
CAGGCGCGACGCGAGGTTCACCGTGCGGCCGAACACGTCGCCGTCGCGCTCGATCACCGCGCCGATGTGCATCCCGACATGGGCCGGGGGCAGCCCGAGCGGCTCGGTCGCGCCGATCACCTCCAGCGCGCCACGGACTCCCGCCGCCGGCTCACGGAAGCGGAACATGACGCCGTCGCCGAGGAACTTCATCGCTTCGCCGTTGTGGTGGGTCGCGGTCCGTTGGACGAGCTGCGCGAGCGAGGTCGCGAGGTCCGCGGCCGTCTCGTCACCGCGTTCCTCCGTGAGCGCCGTGTATCCCGAGAGGTCCATGAACGCCATCGTGGCCGGGCGCTGCGGCTTGACGTACAGCCCCGCCTCGACGAGCGCGAGCTCGAGGTGCTCGACAAGGTCGCTCATCCACGCGTGCTCCTGCATGCGCCGGTAGATCGCCATCGTCGAGCCGTCGACGACCGACATGATCGCGTCGCCGAACTCCACGCCCTGGTCCAGCAGCTCGCGTTGCGTCGCGCCGGCCCGCTGCGCCGGGACGTCGACCAGGTCGTGCCACAGGCCGGTCTCCGATCGTGCGATCCGGCGGAAGTTCTCGCCGTATACCCGGAGCATCCGTAACAGGATCTGCGGGTCCACCCCGGTCCGCAGGATCACCCCGCCCGCCGCCACCAGGTCGGGCTCGTCGGTCCGCGGGTGCTGCTCGGGTTCGGGCGGCGCGAACCCGACCGCTGCATACATCTGCTGCAGCACGTCGAACGGGATGCCCTGCTCCGCGGCCAGGTCCGCCCAGGTCATCTCCAGGTGCTCGCCCCAGCGTGCGTAGTACTGACGGTCGAGCACGTTGAGACTCAGGACGCCCTGGCGCATCGCTTCGCCGATCGTCTCGAGCGGGATGCCGGCGTCGATGCAGACGGACAAGAGCATCACGCGACGAACCGATCCGGCGTCGAGGTCGTCGAGATCGCGCTCGAACACGCCTTGGTCGGCCATCGCTCGAACGATCTCCGGGCTCACGCCCGCGCGGTCCGCAACCTCGCTCAGCTCGAGTGGCTCGCTCATCCGTCCATCATCCAACGCTCGAGGCGGATCACGATCGTTCGGCGGCACGCTCGGCCGTGAGAAGTGCCCGGAGCCCCGGAAGGGCGGCGCGGTCGCGAGGCCGGTCGGCGGCCTCCTTCGAGCGAACGACGTCCGCGAGCGACGCGACGGTCACGTCGCCGCTCCGCAGATGCATGACGACGGCGTCGCGCCGGAGGTCCTCGAAGCCGCGCGTGCCGGAAGGCTCGAAGGTGATGTCAAGATCACCGATATCCGTCTGGAGGTTCCAGACGCGGACACGCGCGAGCGACTCTCCCGCATGATCGAACGGGACGCCATCTGGTTCGCCGGAGATCCTGATGCGGGCGTGGATCTCCCGCAACGCGTCCGACAGTCGCTCCAGATTCTCCCGCGAGTCCTGGGGCACGACGTCCACGTCCGTCGTGACGTGCGACGCGCCGTGCAGGATGGCCGCCATCCCGCCGATCAGGACGTAGCGGACGCCATGTCGATCGAGCACATCGAACAGCGCCCGCGGGTCGAACTCAGCCATCATCGCCCTCCCGGAGCCGGCGCGCCTCGTTCATCAGCTCGACCGCGGCAACCGCTCGATCGAGCCGCTCATCCGGGGTCAGCGCGAGGCCTCGCCTCGCCACCGTCCAGGCATCTTCATCGAGGGGAACGACACGGACGTCGAGATCCAGGCCGCATGCCCGAACGAGCTCGAGGAGCCGTGCAAAGGTCGGCTCGATGAGGCCGCTCTCGATCCGCGCCACCGTCGGCTGGGTCGTACCGGCGAGCTCCGCTAACCGGCGCTGGCTCAACCCGGCCCGGAGCCGCCCTTCCCGGAGGATCTGTCCGGCATCCATCGCGACGAGTATACGTCAGATGTATGCACTCGATGCGTGACACACATCGGCCCGATACGTCTAGCGCATCAAGATAGCTCGGAGGCGTCGGGCGATGCCGGCGGTGTCCAGGCCGAGATCCGCGTCTACGTCTCCCAGCTCGCCGTACGAGTGGATGAACGCCCTGGGCATCCCGATCGAGGTGTAGCGGACCGGGCGGTTGGCAAGGGCATCCGTCAGCACCGCAGCAGACGTCCCTTCATAGAACGGCTCGACGACCACCAAGACCGGCGCGTCGCCGACGATCGCAGCGAGCCCCACGGCGTCGAACGGGCGCAGGCTCGCCGCGTACGCGATGGTCACGTCGAGCCCCTCCGTCGCGGCGACCGTCCGGTCCAGCATCGGGCCGAAGACGAGCACCGTCGCGCCGGTGCCACGCCGCACGACATGGATCCGGCCTGGCTGGGCGTCGTGCGCGTCAGTGTTCGTCGTGACGCTCCCACGGATGTAGGTGGGCCGACCGTTCGCATACGTCGATCGCAGCACCGCGTCCATGTCGTCGCCGTGTCCGGGGATGAACACCTCCATACCGGGGATGCCGAGCATCACGCCGACATCGGCCGGGGCATGATGCGTGCCGCCAGACGACGCGTAGTCGTACGAACCACCGAACCCGACGAACGTGCCGCCGAGGCCCTGGTACCCGAAGTCCAGCTTGAGCTGCTCGTAGGGCCGTTCCGCCATGAACGGCGAGAGCGAGTGGGCGATCGGGTGGAACCCTTCCATCGCGAAGCCGGCCGCGACTCCTACCATCGTCTGCTCCATGATCCCGACGTTGATCACGCGATCCGGGTGGGCCCCGATCGCCCGTTCGAAGTACGACGTGCTGACATCCGCCAGCACGACGGCGACGCGCTCGTCCACATGGACCAGATCGGACACGGTCGCGCCGAACGCCTGCCGCATGTCGCGCATCACCATTCGCCCTCCGGCACATCGGCGACGATCGCCGTCGGGACATCGGCATGTCGAACGCGGAGCCCACGCTCGAGCGCGTCGTGGTCGTGTCCGTTCACCACGTGCACGTCCCATCCGAACGAGCCGATCCGTTCGGCCCACGGCTGCATCGTCAGGCTCGAGCTGTGGTTGTCGATGACCA
>JBJMLQ010000120.1:0-8260 GCA_045805225.1 Actinomycetota bacterium
CAGGCCGACAGCACCGCGCGCGCGAAGTCGACCGCGACGGTTGGACGCGATCCATCGGGGACATTCAGGTAGTGCCCGTCGACCACGCCACGGACCGATCGCCACGCCGCAGAGAGGACCTGGGGGTCCTCGGTGAAGGTCGTGGAGATACCCGAGATGACCTGCACCCCGGGGTTCGCCAGTCGCGCCTGGGCCGCGGAGTCGGTGACGAACCGCTCGTAGGCGTCCGGATCTGTTTCGAGGAACTGCGCCTGGACCTCGACGATGTCGGCGGCGCGGGCCGCCGCGGCCTGGATCCCGCAACGTAGGTACGCCGCCTCGAGGCTCTCGCCCATGATCGCGCCGCACGTCGCGCCGCGCACCGCCATGAGGCTCGGGTGCGGCGTGATCACCGGCAGGTAGCCGCTGGCGCGCGCGATCGATCCGAAGGCGAGCATCGCCGGAACCGGCGCCCGCCGTTCCGCCGGCGGCGTCGCGATCCATCCCTCCGGGTCGTACAGCACGATCCGAACGCTCGACGGGACGGCCCGGTCCGCCACGTCGCGTGCGAAGCGCCGTTCGCTCGACCACGAAAGCGCGACGGGCGCGCCCACCGGTTCGCCGAGCGTGATCGACTGTTGGGCGCCGAACAGTCCGTTCGCCGCGTCGGGGTCGATCCGCGAGAGCGTGGCGCGGGTCGTGGCGGTCGCGATCCACATCTCGGTGGCGGTGCCCAGGCGCGATCCGGGATGGATCGCGTGCGCGCGCGCCGACGTGCTCGCGAAGCTGACCAGCACGAGCAGGCTCACCGTCACGATGACGTTGCGCCGCTGGACGAAGCGCATCTCGTTCCTTCCGCCGGCCACACCGGGCGTCCGCTCGGTGTGACCTCCACGGGACCGGGATGGTTCCCGTTCGAAGGAACACCGCCTCCGAGACCCTTGTCGGCCGCTGCGGCCGGGGCCTTGACGGGAGGCGGCGTCAGCCCTGGGTGAGCGCCGTGCCGGCGGTCGCCACGAGCGATGGGGTGGTCGCGAACACGGCGGTGACCTCTCGGCCGGATCGCGTGATGGCCGGCGCCGGGTCCCGGCCGGCCGCCCAGTCCTGCAGCGCCGCGGCGAAGGCCGACGCGCGATCGGGCTCGTCCCACCGGGTGCGCAGGACCACCACCACGTCGTGCCCGTCGGTCCAGGCACGATAGCCGCCGCCCTGCCATCCGGTGGCGACGTCCGGTGACACGCCCTGGCGCAACGCCAGCATGCCGCGCAGCCACTCCTCCCCGATCGTCATCGCGTCGAGGTCGCCCCACCGCGCCCCGAGCGCGCCGGTGAGATCCGGGATCGACACCGCCACCGGGGTGTCGGCTGGGTACGTCGCGGGGTCGATCACCTGCTCGGTCGACACGGGGAAGCGCTCGAACGCGTGGTCGACGGCTGCGGTTCCGCCCGATCCGACGAGCGACGCGACGAAGGTCTCGCCCGTCGAGTACGGCCACAGCTGCTGATCGAAGACGAACTGCGGCACGCCCGGCGGCGGTGTGGCGCCGCTCGCCGACTGAGCGATCTCCTTCAGCAGATCGCCGAGATCGATCGACGGGTTCTGCGCGATCGCGACGGCGGCGAAATACTGCGCACTGCCCTCGACGAGCCCGAGCGCCGCTTGCGCCCGCTCGTCCTGGCAATGGGCCGCCAGTGGGTCGAGCCGCGTGAGGTCGAAGGTCTGGTCGTCGAGCGCGTGCGTGAGCTCGTGGGCGAGCGTGAACCGCTCCGAGAAGTCGAGCGTGCCGGACCCCAGATACACGAGGTCGCCCGTCTCGGGGTCGTAGTACCCGACGACCTGACCGGTGGTGAACGCGCGGTACGCCCGATAGAGGTCATCGCCGCGACCGATCACCCCGATGGTGCGCCACGCGACCGTCCGGCGATCGTCGGCTCGCCGCGACGTCGTCTGCCGGAAATTCTTCAGCAGGCGACGGTCCATCTGGCTGTTCGAGACCTCCGTCGCGGGCGGATAGTGCGCGTACCGATGCCCGCGCGCCTGCTCCACCGACTGCGCGATCGACACGAGATCGGGCGGGAGCGCTCCCGTCGCGGGCTTCCCGTGCGTCGGCGGCGGAGCGACGCACAGCTTGGCGATCGCCGCTCGCAAGGTCGGCGCGCCGCCGGGCGTGACGTGCGGGATCGCCACCGCGTACCCGCCGGTGGAACCGCCGGACGAGGCGTTGGGCGCGTTGCGGTGTCCCCCGCCGCTGCCGCCGACCGTGCACGCGGTGAGGACGACCAGTGTGATCACGCCGGCGAGACGGCGGCGCCTCGCGCTCACTCTGGGTCGCCCGTGGGCGGTGCGTCGTCCTGATGGACGGCGTTCACAGGCTCTGCGACGTCGTCCCGCTCAGTGGCGTTCACCGGCTGTGCCGTCTCTTCCTCAGTGGTGTCGGCCGCGCGGACGGCGCTCGGTCGGGCCCGCACCGCGGCCACCACCCCGCACGCGATGGCGGCGAACGAGCACACGATCGACACGTACAGCGGCGTGAGCGACGCGAAGAACGACGCGGCGGCGACCCCGATGAGAGATCCCGCGACGATCAGCCCAACGAATGCGCCGGCGTACCAGCCGATCCCACGGACGCTCACAGCCGCTCCTGCAGATAGTCAATCAACTTGACCATCGGCACCCGGTCCTGTGCCATCGTGTCGCGCTCGCGCACGGTGACCGCCTGATCGTCGAGCGAGTCGAAGTCGACCGTGACGCACAGCGGCGTTCCGATCTCGTCCTGACGCCGATAGCGCCGTCCGATCGCGCCGGCGTCGTCGTACTGCGTGATCCACCGCTCGCGGACCAGTTCGTGGACGCGCTTCGCCTCCGGCACGAGCCGGTCGTTGCGCGACAGCGGCAGCACCGCGACCTTCACCGGCGCGAGGGCGGGGTGCAGCCGCAGGACCGTCCGCTTCTCGGTCGTGCCCTTGGCGGTCGGCGCCTCGTCGACGGTGTACGCGTCGATCAGGAACGCGAGGACCGCCCGATCGACCCCGCCCGCGGGTTCGATCACGAACGGGTGGAACCTCGTCTCCTTCTCCTGATCGAAATACGTGAGATCGGTGCCGCTGGCGGCCTCGTGGGCCTTGAGGTCGTAGTCGGTGCGGTTCGCGATCCCCTCGAGCTCGCCCCACTCCGTCCACGGGAACGCGTACTCGATGTCGACCGTGCGCTTCGCGTAGTGGCTCAGCTCGTCGGCAGCGTGCTCACGCAGACGCAGATGCTCGGGCTTGATCCCGAGGTCGAGGTACCACCGATGCCTCGCCTCGATCCAGTAGTCGTGCCACCGCTCGTCGGTGCCCGGCTCGACGAAGAACTCCATCTCCATCTGCTCGAACTCACGCATCCGGAAGATGAAGTTCCCCGGCGTGATCTCGTTGCGGAACGA
Source organism: Actinomycetota bacterium (assembly GCA_045805225.1). Classification (GTDB taxonomy): domain Bacteria; phylum Actinomycetota; class UBA4738; order UBA4738; family HRBIN12; genus AC-51. The sequence continues at coordinate 3,404 of JBJMLQ010000120.1, forward strand.
CTTGCCGATCTGCGCGATCCCGAAGGGGATCTTCTTGCGCGATGCGGTCTGGATCTGAGCGAAGTCGACGAACGGCGCTTGCGCGGTCTCGGGCCGGAGATAGACCTTGTTGTCTTCGTCGGGGACGGGGCCCATATGCGTCGAGAACATCAGGTTGAAGTTCCGCGGGTCGGTGAACCCCTTGCCGCCGCAGTTGGGACAGACCGGCGGCTCCGGCAGATGGTCCCGCCGGAAGCGCTGGTGACAGCTGAGGCATTCGACCAGCGGATCGTGGAAGACCTCGAGGTGCCCGCTCGCCTCCCAGACCTTCGGCGACATGATCACGGCGGCGTCGAGCCCGACGACGTCGTCGCGGCGTTGCACCATCGAGCGCCACCACGCCTGCTTGACGTTGTTCTTGAGCTCCACCCCGATGGGGCCGTAGTCCCACGACGAGCGGAGGCCCCCGTAGATCTCGGAGGACTGGAAGGCGATCCCGCGGCGCTTCGCGAGGGAGACGATCTCGTCCATCAGGTTGGCCACCTGGTGGCTCCTTTCGGTTCCCGGCCGCCGGATGCGGCCGCTGGCGTAGGGCCAATCGTAGTTGGTCGCGTGGCCGCGCTCCGCGAACGCGCCGCACCGCAACGGAAGCTCCACGAGCCGGTGCGCCCTGCCGATACCTCGGGGGTGACCGCGTCGCGAACGTGCCGTGCGTGTGGCGCCAAGCTGCCGGGCGACGTCCGTTCGTGCGGCCAGTGCCACGAGCCCGTGCGAGAGCTGACCCCCCGCGAGCCGATCTGGCACGACGGCGAGTTCGTCGATCAGCCGATCCACACCGGCGGAGCGATCCCGCACTGGTCGCGATGGGAGAAGAGCGCGACCACCTTCGGACCGGTCGGGCGCCTCGCGATCACGACGATCGCCGTCTTGTGGGTCGCCAGCGCCGCGGTCCGAAGTCCGCTCACGATCGTGTTCGTGTTGCCGCTCGTCGTGGCGTTGATCCGGAGCGTCTGGCAGCGCGGCTGGGTCGTCCCCGATCCCGCGGCTCGTCGTGATCGTGACGGCTCTCGGGGCGGTCGCGGTCTGGGCGCCGCGCAGGGCGAGCGAACGCCGACGCTCAGGCGTCCTCGGCGAGGCCGCCGAAGCGCCGCTCGCGCTTCTGGAAGTCCCTGATCGCCTCGAACAGGAGCTCGCGATTGAAGTCCGGCCAGAAGACCGGCGTGAACCACAGCTCCGAGTACGCAACCTCCCATAGCAGGAAGTTCGACGTGCGCATCTCGCCGCTCGTGCGGATCAACAGATCGGGATCGGGCGCGTCCGGCGCGTAGAGCCGCGCGGCGATCGCTCGGTCGTCGATCTTCGAGGGCTTCAGCGTCCCGGCCTGCACCTCGCGGGCGAGCTGCTTCACCGCGTCGACGACCTCCTTGCGGCCGCCGTAGTTGAACGCGATCGTGAACGTCATGCCCGTGTTGTCGCGTGTCAGCTCCTCGGCGATCTCGATCTCCTTCAAGACGCTGCGAGGCACCCGCCAATCGCGACGCCCGATGAACCGGATGCGCACGTTCATGGTGTGGAGCTCGTCGCGGCGCCGCTGCAGCAGCCCGCGGTTGAAGTTCATGAGGTAGAGGACCTCACCCGGCGGGCGCGACCAGTTCTCGGTCGAGAACGCGTAGACGGTGAGCCACTTGACGCCGACCTCGACCGCGCCCTTGACGGTGTCCCAGAGAGCTTCCTCGCCGGCGCCGTGGCCCTCGGTGCGCGGAAGGCCGCGCTGCGTGGCCCACCGGCCGTTGCCGTCCATCACGATCGCGACGTGGTCCGGCACCTTCGTGCGGTCGATGTCGTGGAGGTAACTGCTCATCGGGCCGTTCTCACCAGCATCGGCACGGAGCGCATGCGACGCTCGAGGTGGTACTCGGTGAATCCGACGAGCATGCCGCGCGCCTCGGTCGACCAGCGGGGATCGGGCGGATCGCCCCGGCCGACGAGCGAGAGGTCCGTGCCGGCGAGCGAGGCGAGCAGCGAAAGCGCCTCGGGCGAGACGGCGCCGGCGCTCTGGTCGGCGCACGTCCGACAGACCGCGCCGCCGAGCCCCGCCGACCACAGGTGCACATCCGGCGACCCGCAGACCGCGCAGGCGGTCAACGCAGGGTGGAACCCCGACAGCGACAAGAGCTTCAGCCAGAACGCCTCGGCGACCGACGCCGGATCGACCGGACGGGCGTCCAGCGCGCGGAGACCATGGAGCAGCAGGACGACGAGCGGAACGTTCCGCTCGTGCTCCTCGGCGACCTTGTCGACGGCCTCGACCATCGTCTCGGCCGCGGCGAACAAGGTCAGATCGTCCCGGATCATCCGGTGGGCGGCCACGATCTCGACCTGCGTCACGGTGTCGAGCGAGCCGCGGCCCCGGTACAGCATCAGATTCACGTGTGTGAACGGCTCGAGACGACCGCCGAACCGAGAGGTCGTCTTGCGGAGTCCCTTGGCGACCGCCCGCACCTTGCCCGAGCCTTGCGTGAGGATGGTCACGATCTTGTCGGCCTCACCGAGCTTCACCGAGCGCAGGACGATCCCCTGCTCTTTGTAGGGGGGCATACGCGGGATGGTATCTCCCTGAACCTTCCGTCCGAACCGTTCTGGCTGTGCTGTTTCGGTGACGGGGGGCTACGCGAGGAGGGCGTCCAGGAGCGTCGAGGCGCCGATCCGGAACCTGGAGGGCTCGGGCCAGCCCGGGCCCAGGATCGCGCGGATCTGCTGCAGGTGGTTGGTCGCCTGGGCCACCCCGCGGATCCCGCCGCTGAGCTTCAGCCCGACCTGCCGGCCCGCGTCGCGGACGGTCTCGGCCAAGATCGCGGCGCCCTCGGGCGTGACGCCGGGGACATCCTTGCCGGTCGATGACTTCACGAAGTCGGCGCCCGCCGCGATGGCGGCCGTTGCGAGCGTCCGGATCTGGTTCGGTTGGAGGGCACCGGTTTCGACGATCGCCTTCCAGCTGGCGCCGGCGGCGGCCCGGCGGGTCGCCGAAAGCTCACCCTCGAGCGCGCCCCGCTCGTCCACGAGGAACCGGTTGATCGGCACGTCCACCTCGTCGGCGCCCGCCGCGACGGCCCGTTCGATCTCGCGGAGCCGTGTGTCGAGCGGCGCATCCGGGACCGGAAAGCCACCGGTGGCGCAGGCGAGGCGGACGGGACTATCGGTGAGATAGCCACGCGCCGTGGCGAGCCAGCGAGGCCAGATGCAGACGGCGGCGACATGAAGCGCCGGATGCTCGGGGAACGGGTCGAGCGCGCGTCTGCAAACGGCGTGCGCCGCGAGCGCGTCGTCGACATCCCCCAGGGAGGTCAGGTCGAGGCACGCGATGAGCAGCGCGCGGTCGGGGTCCACTCCGGGAGCCTACGGTGGTGGGCCGCCGTCTCGGTCTCGTAGGCTGCCCGGCCGTATGCGACGGACAACGCCCGGGATCGCGATGTTGCTCGCAGCGCTCGTCCTCGCCGGCCTCGGGGCGGCCTGCAGCACGGGCAGCAGCGGGGCGGCCGCCTGCGAGACGCCGACGAAGACCACCGAGGTCGACATCCAGAACCTGGCGTTCACCGCTCCGTGCGTCTCCGCGACCGCGAACGACACGCTCAACCTCGTCAACAAGGACTCGGCCGAGCACACGTTCACGGTGAAGGGCACGAGCATCAACGTGACCGTCGAGGGAGGGCAGACGGCCACCGCGCCGCTCACAGGGCTCGCGCCGGGAACGTACTCGGTGATCTGCCAATTCCATCCGCAGATGAAACAGACGCTGCAGATCACCTGAGGGTCAGAACCCGAGCCGCTCCAGCGCGCGTGGGTCCCGCTGCCACTCCTTCAACACCGTGACGCGCAGATCGAGGTACACCTGCGTGCCGAGCAGCCGCTCGATCTCGGTGCGCGCGTCGGTGCCGATCGCCTTGAGGGTCGCGCCGCCCTTGCCGATCACGATGCCCTTCTGCGAGTCCCGCTCGACGACGAGCGACGCGTGGATGTGCGTGAGCGCCCCCTCGCGCTCGACCTCGTCGACGACCACCGCGATCGAGTGCGGCACCTCGTCGCGCGCGCGCCGAAGCGCCTGCTCCCGGATCAGCTCGGCCAGGCGAGTGTCGAGCGACTGATCGGTGACGTCGCCCGGCGGGTAGAGCGGCGGACCCTCCGGGAGCCTGGCGACGAGCAGCGTGCGGAGCGTGTCCACGCCGACGCTCGTCGCGGCGGAAACCGGAACGACCTCCTCGAACGCCCCGAGCTCCGCGGCGCGCGCGAGCTGTGGCACCTCCGCGTGCCCCCGCACGGCGTCGATCTTGTTCACAACGCAGATCGCCGGCGCGCCGCTGGGGGCGACCTTCTGCTCGTACACGTAGGCGTCGCCGCGGCCGACGCCGGCGGCGCCGTCGACGACCTGGACGACCGCGTCGACCCCCTCGACCGCGTCGCCGACCAGATCGTTCAGCCGGACGCCGAGCAACGTGCGGGGCTTGTGGAACCCGGGGGTGTCGGTGTACACGACCTGCGCCTCGTCATCGGTCGCGATCGCGCGGATGTCCCGCCGCGTCGTCTGCGGCTTGTCGGAAACGATCGCGACCTTCTGGCCGACGAGCGCGTTCACGAGCGTCGACTTGCCGACGTTGGGCCGCCCGACCACCGCCACGATGCCGCTTCGGAACGGACGCGGCTCGCCGGCCGCGTCGCGCTCAGCCATCATCGGTCACGTCGTCGTCGCCGACCCCGACCGGCACGCGCCTGATCACGACGGTGGCGACGCGGCGGCCGTGAACCTCGGCCGCCCGGAACCGCAGCCCCTGGAACTCCTGCTCGTCGCCGGCCGCGGGGATCTTGCCGAAGATGTCGAGCACC
>JBJMLQ010000121.1:0-5542 GCA_045805225.1 Actinomycetota bacterium
GATGCCGCCCCCGCCTCCGGGTGTTCAGCACGCCCGGACCAACTCGAAGGCCGTCTGGTCGTTGGCATTGGGCATCTGCGGAGTGTTCATGCTTCTCGCCGCGATCCCGGCGCTGATCCTCGGCTACCGTGCGAAGCAGGAGATCCGTTCGACCGGGCAGCACGGGCACGACCTCGCGACCGTGGGCATCGTTCTCGGCTGGGTCGAGATCGCGTTGGGTGTCGCCTTCGTATCGTGGTCGGTGCTCCTCCACCACGGCTGAAAGCGTTCCCCAGAGATCCGAGATCGCTACCGCCGGGCATCGCGGATTACGCGCGCCTGAGACGATGCGACCGTGTCGGAGCTGTTGATCATCACGGGACCGCCCGGTGCCGGGAAGTCAACCGTCGCGCGTTCCGTCGCCGACCGGTTCGAGCCGAGCGCCCTGGTCGAAGGAGACGCCTTCTTCGGATTCGTGGCTCGCGGGTACATCGACCCCTGGCTCCCAGAGTCGCACGCGCAGAACACCGTGGTGACCGAGGCCACGGCTCGCGCGACGTCCGTCTTCGCGCACGGCGGGTTCACCACGATCTTCGACGGCATGGTGGGCCCCTGGTTCTTGCCGACGTTCCTCGAAGCCGTAGAGGTCGCCACCGCGCACTACGCCGTTCTCCTGCCGACCGTCGAGACGTGTGTGGCGCGCGTCCTCGGACGCACGGATCACGGCTTCCGCCAGGAGGACGTCACGCGCACGATGCATGCCTCGTTCGCGGAGGCACGGATCGACTCGCGGTCTGTCATCGATGCAGAGCCGGCGCTCGAGGTCGTCGTCGAAGAAGTGCTGCGCCGCTTCGAGGCAGGGGCGCTCGCCTACCCGGCGGCGGGGAGTGACAGGGTGGACCCGCCGCGTCATCCCGCGTAGCATCACCCCACTCGAGGGAGGGTCGACGTGTCCATCAGTGACGTGGCGGAGCACCTCAGAACGGTTCCGATCTTCGAGGGCTGTTCCAAGAAAGACCTGCAGACCATCGCGCGCCAGGTGCGCGAGATCTCGCACGACGCCGGCTACGTCATCGCCACCGAGGGTGACCCGGGCGCCGGGCTGTTCGTCATCGCCGAGGGCGAAGCCGATGTCACGATCGGCGGCAAGAAGGTCAACCACTTGAAGACCGGTGACTTCTTCGGGGAGATGGCGCTCCTGGACGGCGGTCCGCGCACGGCGACGGTGACCTCCACCACACCCATCACGCTCTACGCCCTCACGGAGTGGGTCTTCCGCGGCCTGTTGGCTGAACATCCCACCATCGCCATGCGCACGCTCGAGACGATGGCCGCTCGACTTCGCGGTGCCACCAAGCTGGCGACCGCCTGACCCGGCGCGCTGCCGTGCAAACGATCCCCCTCCATCGGCCTCGGGGTGCAACGTTGTCGCCTCGAGCCGAGACAATGAAGGCATGACCGGCTCCGGGGAGGCCCGCGAGGCGCAGCCGCAGGCGCCCGGCGAGGTTCGCCGCCTGGCCGAAGAACGTGCCGACGCGCGTGCCGGCAAGGACTTCGCCGCCGCCGACGCGCTTCGAGATCAGATCGCCGAGCAAGGCTGGGTGGTCGCGGACGCGCCGGGTGGGTTCACCCTGGAGCCCGCGGAGCGCGATGCGGGCTCGGCCGGCCCGATCGCGCCCGCGCAGGTCGCGTCGATGCTCGACCGCGAGCCGGTGTTCGACGTCGCGATCCACTGGGTGTGCGAGGGCTGGCTCGACGACATCGACCGGGCGATCGACGCGTTCGCAGCCAATGCGGGTTCGCGCCGCGTCCAGTTCGTGGTGGCCGACGTGACGGGCGACGCGCACGAGCGCTGGCGAGAGCGCGAGGACGTCGAGGTGGTGTGGTTGCACGACGACGCGGGCTGGGCCGCGGCTCGCAATGCCGGCTTGGCACGGTCGCTCGCGCCGATCGTGATCGCCGCCGATGGTTCGATCGAACCGACCGGCGACGTCTTCTCGCCCATCGAGACGGCGCTCAGGGATCCGGGCACCGGTGTCGTCGGCCCGTTCGGCATCGTGACCCGTGATCTGCGCGAGTTCGACGAGGCGCCGGGCGACGGCCCGTGCGACGCCGTCGAGGGCTATCTCATGGCGTTCCGGCGCGAGGTTCTCACCAAGGTCGGGGGCTTCGATGAGAAGTTCCGCTGGTATCGCACCGCGGACATCGACTGGTCGTTCAAGGTGAAGGACGCCGGCCTGGGCTGCAGCGTGGTGCCGCTTCCTGTGACCAAGCACGACCACCGCGCGTGGGCCGTGGCGACCGAGGCTCAGCGCACGTCATGGTCCAAGCGCAACTTCTACCGGTTCCTCGATCGCTACCGCGACAGGTGGGACCTCGTGCTGTCGGGGGAGCCGGATCACCATGACCACGACCACGATCACGAGCACCATCACGACCAACCGGTAACGATGCCGGAGGGTCGCTGAGGGGAAAGCGGCGCGTCAGTCCGCCGGCATCGGCGGCGCGGGCGGCATGTACGGCGCCGGCGCGGGCGAGCGTTGCGGCATGGGCTCCGGTGCCGCGGCGGCAGCGGCCTCGTCGGCGGCGCGCTGGTCGAGCGCCCGGCGAGCCTCTTCGGGCGTCGGGATCGGCTTCGTGCCCTTCACGTAGGCGATCAGGTCGTCGCCCTCGATCGTCTCGACGTGGATCAGCAGCGCCGACAGCTCGTTGAGCAGCGCGCGCTTCTCGTTGAGGATCGCCGACGCGCGGACGTGCGCTTCATCGAGCAGGCGCCGCACCTCGTTGTCGATCAGCTCCGCGGTCTTCTGCGAGACCTGCGGGCCGCCCGCGAACGGGTTCTGCTGACGCTCCTCGTCGCCGAGCGAGATCGGCCCGACGTCCTCGCTCATGCCGAGCATCGTCACCATCGCGCGCGCCGTGTCGGTCGCCTTCTCGAGGTCGTTGTGCGCACCCGTCGACACGACGCCGTCGTAGTAGATCTCCTCGGCGGAACGGCCACCCATCGCGAACGCCATCGAATCCTTCAGCTCCGGCTCCGTGCGCATGAACCGGTCTTCGGTGGGACGCACCCACGTGACGCCGAGCGCCGCCGTGCCGCGCGGCACGATCGTCACGCGGTGCAGCGGGTCGATGTCGTCGCAGCTGACCGCCACGATCGCGTGGCCCATCTCGTGCACGGCCGTGCGCTCCTTCTCCTTCTCGGACAGCACGCGCGACTTGCGCTCGAGGCCGAGTGAGGCGCGATCGATGGCCTCGTCGAGCTCGAGCTCGGTGACCGCGTTCTTCTCGCGGCGGGCGGCGAGCAGCGCCGCCTCGTTCACCACGTTCTCGAGATCGGCGCCGGTGAATCCCGGCGTCCGGGCGGCGATCGTCGTGAGGTCGACGGTCGGGTCCAGCGCGACGCCGCGCGCGTGCACGCGGAGGATCTCTTCGCGTCCCCGCAGGTCGGGCCGGTCCACGACCACCTGCCGGTCGAACCGGCCCGGCCGGATCAAAGCGGGGTCCAGGACATCGGGGCGGTTCGTGGCGGCCATGATGATGACGCCCTTGGAGGCGTCGAACCCGTCCATCTCGACCAGGAGCTGGTTCAGGGTTTGCTCGCGCTCGTCGTGCGCACCGAACCCCGCGCCCATCGTGCCGGAGCGGCCCTTGCCGATCGTGTCGATCTCGTCGAGGAAGACCAGCGCCGGCGCCTTCTCCTTCGCTTGCTGGAACAGCTCGCGGACACGGGCCGCGCCGAGGCCGACGAACATCTCGACGAACTCCGAGCCGCTCATGAAGAAGAACGGGACGTTCGCCTCGCCGGCGACGGCGCGGGCGAGCAGCGTCTTGCCGCACCCCGGCGGCCCGAGCAGCAACACGCCCTTGGGGATGCGCCCGCCCAGCCGCTGGTACTTCTTCGGGTTTCGAAGGAACTCGACGATCTCGTGGAGCTCTTCCTTCGCCTCGTCGACGCCGGCCACGTCGGAGAACGTGGTCTTCATCTCCTTGCGGTCATAGATCTTGACCTTGTTCTTGCCCATGTTGAGCGGGTTGGCGCCACCTGCACCCACCCGTCGGAACAGGAACCAGTACGCCAGCCCCATCAGCAGTACGAGCGGCAGAACGCTGTACAGGAGCCCGAGCCACGGGCTCGGCGTGGAGAACTCGTAGGCGACGTTGTGCTGCGCCAGCCAGTCCGTATAGCTCTGGTCGATCGTGACGTTCGGGGCGAGCTTCGCGGTGAAGTTCTGCGAGGAACCGTCCTCTTGGAGGATCGCGCCCGACACCGATGTGTCGGAGATCTTGACCGTCGTGCCGGGATCGATCTTGTTGTCGTCGACCGCCTGTTGGAACTGGCTGTACGGGATCTCGTTACTGCCGGCGATCGAGGAGAACTGGTTGAAGGCGAGCAGGGCCGTGATCGCGAGGGCGATCACGATCCACGGGGTCATGCGGGGGCGCGGAGGCGTCCCACCTTGGCCGCTGGCGCGTCGGCCGTTCCCAGGAGTGTTTTCGGGCATCTGGCCTCCATCTTCGCATCCGAGGGTGCGAATGACAGACAACGGGGCGCCGAGCCTCATTGCGATGTCGTCCCGATAGGCTGGGGCGATGGCCCAGCCCGCAGCCGAACCGGAGGATCCGCGCCTGCGCGAGCGGTTCGAACGTGACGTCTTGCCCATGCTGCCGTCGCTGTACGGGGCCGCGATGCGCCTGACCCGCAACAGGTCCGACGCAGAAGATCTGGTGCAGGAGACCTATCTGCGGGCGTACCGGGGCTTCGCCGGGTTCCAGGAGGGCACCAACCTGAAGGCGTGGCTCTATCGGATCCTCACGAACAGCTACATCAACACCTACCGGAAGAAGCAGCGTGAGCCCCAGATCGTGGACGGCCCCGAAGACGTCGACGAGTGGTACCTGTACGACCGGCTGGGCGGCCAACGCGTCGAGGATTCCGCCGAAACCACCGTGCTCGACACGATCCCGGACCAGGCGGTGAAGGACGCCGTCGAGTCCCTGCCCGAGCGCTTCCGCCTTCCGGTGCTGCTCGCCGACGTCGAAGGTTTCTCCTACAAGGAGATCGCCGAGATCATGGACACCCCGATCGGCACGGTCATGAGCCGATTGCACCGGGGAAGGAAAGCGCTCGAGAAGGCGTTGTGGGAAACGGCCAAGGAGCGAGGATTCGTCGATGCGTGAGTGTCAACCGGACTGTACCGAGACCCTTCTCGAGGTCGAGGCGTATCTCGACGGCGAGGTGGATCCCGACCTGGCGGCGCGCATCACCGAGCATCTCTCCGGTTGCTCCCCGTGTCTTGATCGCGCCGAGTTCCGCAAGCACCTGAAGGAGCTGGTCGCCAGCCGATGCACCGAGCGCGACGTCCCCGACGCGCTCCGAGATCGGATCCGGGCGATCATCGCCGACCCGTAGAGGCCCCAACGCGATCGCGTGTGAGCCTGCGTGTGAGCACGGATGACGCCCGCGCTCGGCTGGGGCATGCTGTTGCCCACTCGATCGCATAGGGGGGTCGGATGCAGGACACGGCAGCGCTCGGAACGATCCTCGGGGTCTGGGCGCACC
>JBJMLQ010000122.1:0-8263 GCA_045805225.1 Actinomycetota bacterium
CCACCGAGGACGACGACAACCTCGCGCCCGAGGAGCTCGCGATGCGGACCACCACCGATCCGCCCGGCGCCACCGACGATGCGAGCGATGGCTACGGTGACGACGTGGGATCCGCGCCGCAGTAGCCTCCAGCCGTGCGCGTGCTGAGACGCAACGAGATCGCCGAAGTCGGCTTCACCTAGCTCTGATCGAACGCCCTGTTCGTCGTCGCCGCGGCTGGATCGCTCCCGGGTGAGCTCGCAGGCGTCGCGGATCGAGCGACGGTTCAGTTCCCCTGGGGCTCACTCTTGACCGGCATCTTGCGCGGAGAGGGGCAGGTTCTCGAGAACCTCGCGATGGTCGCCGCGCCCGGCGCCGTCCTGACGATCCTCCTGTCGGTCGTGGACCGCGATCGCAGCTCCACGTGGGCCAAGCGCCTTGGCGCGGGCGTCGATCGACCGGTCACGCTGAACGGCCCGTTCGCCGATAGTCGAACCGCCCGTTCAGAACGACACGGCGTCCTGCCGATGACCTACGCGGGATGGAGGTTTCCGCGTTCCAGCCGTCTGCCGCGAACATCTCGGCCGTCTCGTCCGATGGGAACAGGGGAGAGCCCGACGGGCGGGAGCACGAACGTGCCTTGGTCGCTCGGGCCAAGGACGGTGACCGAGATGCGTTCGGAGCGCTCTACCGGCAGCACGCCGCAGCGGTATCGCGCGTCGTGCGGTTCCGGCTGGGCCGCGACGACGAAGACGCGGTCTCGGAGGTGTTCCTTCGCGCGTGGCGCGGACTCGCGACGTATCGGGACACGGGCGTCCCGTTCGCGGCCTGGCTGTACGGGATCGCCCGGCACGTTTCCGTCGACGCCTTGCGCGCGTCCATCCGGACGGAGCCGCGTGCAGAGTTGCCTGATGCCGAGGTGGACCCGATGACCGTCGAGATCCTGACCTTGCACGACGCGATCGACCAACTGCCGACCGAGCAGCGTCAGGTGATCGAGCTCAAGTATCTGGTCGGGATGTCCAACGCCGAGGTCGCCGCGGCGATGGACACGTCGACCGGCGCCATCAACGCGAAGCAGTGGCGGGCCCTTAAGTCACTCGCACAGGTCCTGGAGGAGCGGGGATGACGCGGGATCCGGCGGCGCAGGCCGTCCACGACCGGCTGGAGCACGTCGGCGCGACCATGCCCGAGCCGGACATCGAGGCGGGGTGGGCCGCGCTGGTCGCGCAACTCGAGCCGCCCGTCGCGCCGGTCGTACCGCTTCGCCGGCGGCAGCGGCCACGAAGAACGATCGTGCTCGGCATCGCGGCAGCGGTGCTGATCGCTGGAACCGCGTTCGCCGCCGTCCGCCACGCCGGCACCAACCAGCCTTCCGTGACCGTCGGTCCCCGCACGACGTCTCCCGGGCGCGGCCTCATGGGCCCGCACACGCATCTGTCGTTCTCAAGGACGCCGGTGCCGCACTCGAAGCCGCCCGTCCGCCGATCCGACCATCACCATGGTGGGAACGGGTCGGTCGGCGTGTCGACACCGTCGAGCGGTCGGTCGGGCGCCACGCCGGAGCCGACGCACCGTCAAGGCTCCTCCACGCATCACGATTCCCCACACGACACCGGCCATGACACCGGCAATGACGGGACGCACAACGACAACGGGCAGGGCAACGACGCGCAGGGCCAAGACACCCAAGGCAACGGCGACGGGTCAAGTGCCGGCTCGGGCAACGAACAAGGATCGGGCAACGATCAGGGTTCCGGAAGCGCACAAGGCTCCGGCGACCGCGGGACGCACGCTTCCGGCGGCGGCCACGGCTCCGGGAGCGGCACCGGCTCCGAGACGGGCCACGGGTCTTCGGGCCAGGGCGAGGATTAGGGCGGCGGTCCGGCGAAAGGCCGATCGCCGAACTTTTTCGAGATCTCGCGTACATCTGGCCCGGTTCGCCCGATGGGACGGGTACAACGCCAGGACATACCCCATCCCCCTCGGCGACGGGAGCTGGTCTCCAACCCCTCGCGCCCGCGCCACTGACCTGGCTTCATAGGGAAGGGCCGGCCTTCGCGCCGGCCCTTTCCTCATGCGGGAGCCGGCGTCCGGGGCGCGCAGATCGAGGAGGGCGCGCCTGCGTGCTGGATCACCGAGCGGCGCGAGATCGCGCGATCGCGATCTGATCCTCGAGCCGGTCGCGTACTCGGTCGCGCAGCATGTCGACGTCGTCCTCCGACGCGACATCACCGTCGGGCAGGATAGGCGGCCCGAACGCGAGCACCAGGGTCGGCCGCCACGGCCGTGACCACCGCATGCCGCCGCGCGGCCACCGCGTCTGCGTTCCCCACATCCCGACCGGCACGATCGGCGCGCCCGTCGGCAGTGCGAGCCGGGCGATGCCGCGGCGGATCCGCTGGAGGTGCTCGGGGTCGGCGTTCACGGCTCCTTCCGGCGCGATCGCGATCACCGAGCCGCTGCGCAAGGCCTCGAGCGCGGCGTCGAGGGCGGCGCCGTCCCCTTCGCCGCGACGGATCGGGATCTGCTCGAAGGTGCGGAGCACCCACCCGTGCACCCGTCGGCGGAAGAACTCGGCGGCGACCAAGAAGCGCACGGGCCGTCCCGTGCGGGCCGCGAACGCGACCGCGAGCACGGGTCCGTCGAGCGCGCTCACGTGGTTGAACGCAAGGAGCGTCGGTCCGCGCGCAGGCACGTGCTCGAGGCCCGTCATCCGCACGCCGAACGCGAGCCGCACGAGCGGCGAGGCCACCCGGAGGCCGTACCGCCACCACGGGCTGAGCTCGCCGGAAGACACGGGAGCGATGCTACGACCCGGCGCCTGCGTCGGGCCCCGGGTCCTCGATCGCGACGACCGTTCGGATCACCTCGCCGGCGAGCATGGCGCGGAACGCGTCGGACAGCGCCTCGTCGGTGAACGGCGCGATGACGCTCACGAGCGGCCGAAGATCGAGGCGCCGGCCTGCGGCGGCCTCGAGCCATGCCACGAAGTCCTCGGCGACCGGATCGCCGCCGTCGGTGATCTTGAGCGTCGCCTTGTTCGGGTACGCCGCGCCGATGTTCGTCTCGCCCCACGCGATCGTGACGGTGCTGTCGGGGGCCGGGACCCCGATCGCAACCGCCGTGCCGCCGCGCGCGAGCATCGCGACGGCTTGCGAGACGACCGCGGCGTTGCCGGTGGCTTCGAACGCGACGTCGACGCCGGTGTCGGTGAGGGCGCGAACCGCCGTGACCACGTCGTCGACACCGGCGTCGATCACGTCGGTCGCGCCGAGGGCGAGCGCGGTGTCGAGCTTGGCCGCGATGCGATCGATCGCGATGATCCGCGTCGCGCCCGCCATCGCAGCGCCCAGCAGCACCGACAATCCGATGCCGCCGAGCCCGATGACCGCGACGGTGTCTCCTGCCGTCACGCCGCCGGTGTTGACGGCTGCGCCGATCCCTGTCGACGCCCCGCATCCCAGTAGACATGCTTCGACGAGGTCGACGCCGTCGGGTATCCGCACCGTTTGGGCGCCGTGCACGACGGTGTGCGTCGCCATCGATCCGATGGACAGCGTTCCGATCAGCCGGCTGCCGTCGTCGGCGTGCAGGCGCGCCGGCTGGTCCCAGGCGTGCGCGCATCGCCTGGGCCGGCCACGCAGGCACGCCGGACACGTTCCGCACGGCATGGCCCAGGCGAGCAGCACGCGATCGCCCTGTTCGACATGCGTGACGTCGGCCCCGACCGCCTCGACGACGCCGGCGCCTTCATGTCCGAGCAGCATCGGGAACGGCGATCCCCAGTTGCCGTTCTGGATCGCCCACAGGTCGGAATGGCACACGCCGTTGGCGACGACCCGCACGAGCACCTCGGTGCCCTCGGGGTGTCCGATCGTGATGGGTTCGATCCGCGCCGGGGCGCCCCGCCCTCGGACCACCACGCCGCGCGCATCTCGCATCGTTCGTCGTCCTCGTGTGCGTCCGTTGGGCCGTGTGGCCGTGGTTCGCGGCCGACGCGCATGCTAGCGTCCGGCCGATGGACGTCGTGGGCCTCCGCGACCTGGTCGTGCCGCGCAGGGACGAGTTCCTCGCCGAGCTCGAAGCCATGGTGAACGTCGATTGCGGTTCCTACACGCCCGACGGCGTCAACGAGATCGTCGACATGTGCGAACGTCGGTTCCACGATTGGGGATGGACCGTCGACCGGCAGCCCGCACAGATCGATGCACAGCGGCTCGGCGACCTGCTGATCGGCCGGCTCGATGGATCGGGCGGTCGCCGGGTCTTGCTGGTCGGGCACACGGATACGGTCTTCGACCCGGGAACGGCGCGCGAGCGACCGTTCACGATCGAGGGATCGATCGCGAAAGGTCCGGGCGTCTCGGACATGAAGAGCGGCCTGCTGACCGGCATGTTCGCCGTCCAGGCGCTGCGTGAGGGCGGGATCGACGCGTTCGACCACATCACCTACGTGTGCAACCCCGACGAGGAGATCGGCTCGCCGTTCTCCGGACCGGTCATCAAGACGCTCGCCGCGGAGCACGACGTCGCGTTCGTACTCGAAGGCGGTCGCGAGAACGGCGACATCGTCTCGGCCCGCAAGGGGATCACCGACTACACCCTGACCGTGCTTGGGCGCGCCGCGCACGCCGGGGTCGAGCCGGAACGTGGACGAAGCGCGATCGCGGCCGCGGCGGATCTGACCACGCGCGTGCAGGCGCTCAACGGCCGCTGGCCCGGCGTCACGCTGAACGTCGGAACGATCCACGGCGGGACCAGAACCAACGTCGTGCCGGAACGATGCGTGCTGGAGCTCGAGGTGCGGTCACCCGTGACGACGGCCCTCGAGGAGGCGGAGCGCGAGATCGAACGGATCTGCGCCGAGCCGTCGATGCCGGACACGACGGTCGAGGTCGAGCGGGCGAGTTGGCACCGACCGATGGAGCGGACGGACGCGATCGCGTCGCTCGCGGCCCGCGCCGCGAGCTTCGCGACGGAACTCGGGTTCGAGCTGCACGACGCGGCGACGGGCGGCGCGTCGGACGCGAACACGATCGCCGCCGTGGGCACGCCTGTGCTGGATGCACTCGGTCCCGTCGGCGGCGACGATCACGCGCCGGGGGAGTGGATCGACCTCGACTCCGTCGTGCCGCGGATCGCGGTGCTCGCCGGTTTGATCGGGTTGCCGTGAGGCGGCCATGACGGCCCGCGGCCATTGGCTCGACGACCTCCATCCGGAGGCCTACCGAACGCTGGTCGAGGGCGTGCCGGCGGTGCTCTACATCGACCGGCCCGACGAGCCCTCGACCAATCTGTACACGAGCCCGCAGATCGAGCCGATCCTCGGGTTCACCGTCGAGGAATGGCGCGCCGATCCGGACCTCTGGGCCAAACAGCTCCACCCCGACGACGTCGACCGGGCCCTCGAGACGCACCGGCTGTCCAACTCGACGGCAAGCCAATACCTCGACGAGTACCGGATCCGCACGAAGGACGGGCGCACGCTGTGGATCCACGACGAGGCGAGGCCGGTCCTTGCCGAGGACGGCTCGATCCTGTTCTGGCGCGGCGTCATGCTCGACATCACCGACCGTCGCGAGGCGGAGGACAAGCTCCGGTGGAGCCTGGAGGTGCTTCGGCGCACGCTCCAACAGCGGCGCGAGCTGGCGCAGCGATTGCAGCACGCCCAAGAGGCCGAGCGCCGGCGGATCGCCGCGGATATCCACGACGACCCGATCCAGGTCATGAGCGCGGTCGACATGCGGCTGCAGATGCTCGCCGGGTACCCCGACTCGATCACGGTCGAGGCGATCAGCGAGATCGAGCAGGAGGTCGCCGAGGCGATCGAACGGTTGCGCTCGCTGTTGTTCGAGCTGCGGCCGACCGCCCTCGACCGAGACGGCCTCGTCTCGGCGCTGCGCCTCTACGCGGACCATGCCGCGAAGGCGGCGGGCTGGCGGGTCGAAGCGCTCGACGAGCTCCACGACGAGCCCGATCCGGACATGGCCGCGCTGCTCTACCGGATCGCGCAGGAGGCGATCGTGAACGTCCGCAAGCACGCCCAGGCCTCGACCGTGCGCATCGAGGCGGCGAACGCGGCGGACGGCGCGATCGTTCGTGTGATCGACGACGGCGTCGGCTTCACGCCGGACCTGACGTCGGCGCCCGAGCCCGGCCATCTCGGGCTCATGACGATGGTCGAGCGCGCGGAGTTGGCCGGTGGCTGGGTACGGGTGCTCAGCGCCCCCGGGAAGGGCACCACCGTCGAGTGCTGGCTGCCCACCGACATCGCGGCGGGCGACCCCGAGCTCGCCGATCCGTCCGTGGGTTCGGACGCGGCGGTTCAGGCAGCGTCGGCCGGCACCGCCAAGCCGGTCGCCGGATCGAAGTAGTGGAAGCGGGTCGGGTCCAGCGTGAGCCGGACCTCGCCCCCGGGTTGCACCTTCGTCCGTGCGTCGACCCGCGCGCAGAACATGACGCCGGGCGTGTCGTCCGCCAGCAGGAGCAGCTCCTCGCCCTCCTCTTCGTTCGTGGCCATGATCACGTCGGCCGCCACTACAGGCGCATCGACCCGGAACAAGATGTTGACCTCCGAGCCGAGCTCCTCCGTCACGTCCGCACGCACCGAGATCGTCGGCCCGTCGTCCTGACGAACGTCGGCGTCCTCCATGTCGGCCGGGCGGATGCCGACGATGACCGTCTCCTGTTTGTAGCCGGCGAGCGCCCCGTTCACGGCCGGGAGCTCGAACCCGCCGAACTTGAGCGTGCTCCCGTCGATCGTGGCCTCGACGAGGTTCATCGGCGGCGCGCCCATGAACGCGGCGACGAACAGGTTGGCCGGATGCGTGTACAGGTTCTGCGGGGTGTCGACCTGCTGCAGGATGCCGTCGCGAAGGACCGCGACCCGGTCGCCAAGCGTCATCGCCTCGACCTGGTCGTGGGTCACGTAGACGGTCGTGGTCTTGAGACGGTCGTGCAGGCGCTGGAGCTCTGCACGCATGTGGATCCGGAGCTTCGCGTCGAGGTTCGACAGCGGCTCGTCCATCAAGAACGCCTTGGGCTCGCGGACCATCGCGCGTCCGATCGCGACGCGCTGCCGCTGGCCGCCCGAGAGCTCCGAGGGCTTGCGCGTCATCATGTCCTGCAGGCCGAGGATGGTCGCAGCGTCGTGCACGCGCTCCTCGCGTTCGGTCTTCGGAAGGTGCTGCAGCTTGAGGCCGAAACCGAGGTTCTGCTCCACGGTCATGTGCGGGTACAGCGCGTAGTTCTGGAAGACCATGGCGATGTCGCGGGACTTCGGCTCGAGGTCGGTGACCTGCTCGTCGCCGATCTCGATCTCGCCGGCGGTGACCTCCTCCAGGCCGGCGATCATCCGCAGGATCGTCGATTTGCCGCAGCCCGACGGTCCGACGAGCACCATGAACTCGCCGTCCTCGACGCGCAGCGACACGTCGTCGACGGCGAGCACCTCGCCGAACACCTTGCTGATGTGGTCGAGCACGATCGCTGCCATCAGGCCTCCTTCCGGGCGCGAGTGTGCCGGGTCAATCGATCATGGGTCAAGCTGGCGCGCGCGGTGGCCCGGGCGCCCTTCGTCGCATGCAGGGCGTCGAGGCCGATCAACGCCGCGCCGATGATCGGCGGGTCGGTCAGCCGGTGGACGGTCGCCGCCGGGGCGAAGGCCTCGAGCCCGTGGCGGATCCGCGCGAAGAATCGGGCGTCGCGGCTCCGGAAGATGCCGCCGCCGAGCACCACTTCGACGTCGAGGTCGCGCATCCGCAGCCGGCGCATCGCCGTGGTGGCCATCAGCACGATCTCGTCGGCCTGCCGGTCGAGCAGCTCGCGCGCCACCGCGTCCCCTCGTTTCGCCTCGGTGAACACCAGTGGCGCAAGCTCGGCCAGCCTGACCTCCGGGATCCGGTCGAAGTAGACCGCCTCCATCAGTTGTCGCGGCGTGCGCAGCCCGAAGTACGCGGGCACCGAGCGCTGGAACGCCGTCTTTGGGCCTCGGCCGTCCTGCGAGCGGAACGCGTGCCACGCGGCGAGCGCGCCGAGCTCGTTGGCGCCGCCCCAGTCGCCCGAGATCGGCCCGATCGCGGGGAACCGCGCAACCCGTCCGTCGGGAGCGACGCCGGCGCAGTTCGTGCCGAAGCCGCACACCACCGCCACCCCCCACGATCGATCGGTTCCCGCGCGCAGGACGGCGAACGTGTCGTTGCGCAGGATCGGCTCGCGCACCCAGCCGTTCGAGCGCATCCACTTCAACAGGCGGCGATCGTCGGCGGGCAGATCGGCGCCC
>JBJMLQ010000123.1:0-6101 GCA_045805225.1 Actinomycetota bacterium
CGGCAGCCGCACGGGGTCGTTTCCGCACTCGTAGGCCGAGCTCTTGACGGGGTTCGGGTTGTTGGGTCGCAGCAGCGACGACGCGACGATGGAGCCGACCGCGAAGATCGCCGCGAGCCCGCCCATCACCACGATCGGCAGGTACTCGGTCAGCATGGCGCCATCCTACGAGGCATGCTTCAGGCCGCCTTCGCCAGTCGGAGCGCCAGGTCCAGCATCCGGTCCTGCAGGTCGCCGTCGCGCCCGTCCGACAGGTTCGCCATCGCGCGGAGCGCGAACGACATGATGCCGCGCCTCGGCAACAGCGCGTTGGTGGCGCGACCCATGATCGCCGGCTTCCCGATCACCGAGGCGAACCAGCGGCCCACCATGAAGTACGCGCCGTACGTGTCCTCGAGCACGCGGGGGTACTGCATCGTGACCGCCGGGCGGTCGGTGATGAGCGCCTCGTGCACCAGCTCCGCCGCGATCTGGCCCGTCTCGATCGCGTACGCGATGCCCTCGCCGTTGAACGGGTTGACGGCGCCGGCGGCGTCGCCGACCAGCAAGAGGCCGGGCACGGCCTGCGGGGTTCGGTTCAGCCCCATCGGCAAAGGCCCCGACAGGACCCGGCCCTCGGCCGTCTCCTCGCCGATGCCCCACTCGGGCGGCAGCATCCGCGCGAACGCGTCGAACAGGTGCTGCGCCGAGACGTCTTTGAAGTTCGCGAACGTGTTGAGGAGCCCGGCGCCCAGGTTGATCCGGCCGCCGGCGACCGGGAACAGCCAGCCGTACCCGGGCAGCAACAGGTCGCCGTCCCACAGGTCGAGCCACGACTCGATCCACGGGCCGGGGTGGTAGTCGATGCGGAAGTACCGGCGGGCCGCGATGCCGAGCGGCTTCTTCGGGTCGCGCGTGACGCCGGCGGGCTTGCCGAACCGGCTCGCCGCGCCGTCGGCGGCGATGACGAACCGCGCGCGGATCTCGGTCGGCTCGGCGTCCCGCTCGCCCGCCGGCCGAACGGTCGCGCCGGCGACGTATCCGTCGACGAACCGCGGCGCGATCGCCTCGGTGCGCTCCAGCAGCCGGGCGCCCGCCTTGACCGCGCGCTCCGCGAGCAGGTGGTCGAACCCCTCACGCGGCATCACGAGTCCGTACGGCGGGAACGACGTGAGATCGGGCCACGGCAGTTGGATCGTGGTGCGCCGGGCGTGGGTCCGAAGCCCGATCACCCGCTCGAAACGCGGATCCTCGGTGTCGACGCCCATGTCCTGGATCGCCTTGACGGAGCGCGGGGTCAGGCCGTCGCCACAGACCTTTTCGCGCGGGAAGGCCGCCTTCTCCACGACCGTGACGTCGATGCCGTGGCGGGCCAAGTGGTAGGCGGTCGCGGACCCGCCCGGCCCGGCGCCGACCACGAGTACGTCGGTCTCCAACGACCCTTCCACCCTCACGCCCCCTCAGACCGGCCGCGCACCGGGCGGCGAGAGCTTGTGAAAAGTTTCACAAGCTCAGCGTACCGCCGCCACGGGCGAGCGACCGCGGCAGTCTAGCCCTGTTGCCGGTGGTCCCACGTGGCCACGACGGCCGGGACGACGCGCAGGAACCCGAGGATCGGGACGGCGACGGCGAGCCGCTCGAAGCCCTCCCCCGCGAGCAGCGTTCGGTACTTGTCGTGCCACGCGCTCATCGGCGCGCGGAGGTCCGGATGCTCCGCGGGCATCAGCTCGGCGACCCCCTCGATCCGCGCACCGGTGAGCTCGACCCAATCGCGGCCCCGATCGATCACCACCGACACGCGTGGATCGCGAAGGGAGTCCTCCCATGTGGTGTCGCCGACGCGCGTGGCGACCCAGATAGCGTCTTCGAGCCAGACGAACCAGCGCGGCGCGACATGCGGGCCACCGTCAGGCCGAACCGTCGCCACGCGGCACATCGGGATGTCGCGGAACAGCCGCCGGATCGCAGTGACGTCCTCCGTCATCTCAGGCGCGCCGCCTCACAGCGATCCCACGAGCGCGGCGAGCGCGGCGAGCGCGTCGGCGGCGGTCCGACCGATGCGTCGGTCCGCGAGCGCCGCGCGAGCGGTCTCGACGAGCGCGGCGGCCTCGGCGCGCGAGGCGCCAGGCGCCGCGTCGCCGTCGGCGAGGTCGTCCAAGAGTTGGAACGCCGCGCCGAGCGGTCGCGCGAAGGCCCGCAGCGCGTCCTCGACGCCCGATTCGGCGCCGGCGAACGCCGCGCCGACCAGAACGGGGCCCTCCACGGTGTAGGCGCCGCCCTTGAGATACGCGACCGTCGAGGCGTCGACGCCGACGTTCGTCACGGAGAGGTACGCGCCGAGGGCGAGCTCCAGGCGCATCCGGGCCAGCCGGGCGGCGGCGGCCGCCTGGCGGTCGGGCGGGAACCCCGCCGTCGAGAACAGCTGCTCGGCGAAGGCGGCGGCCAGGTCGCCCGCGACGATCGCGACGGCGACGCCAACACGCTCCGGATCGGGCTGCCCCCGGTCGCGCGCTGCGGCGATCTGGCGGGCACGAGCGGTCGGCTCGCCCCGCCGCTCGTCGTCCGCGTCCATCACGTCGTCGTGCAGGAGAGCCATCGTGTGGAGCAGTTCGACGGCGGCCGCGGCGCGCCAGATCTCTGGGCCGTCGGCGCCGCCGGCGGCGCGATATCCCCAATAGGTTGCCGCCGGGCGAAGACGCTTGCCGCCGGCCCGAACGAGCCGCTGGATCTCCGCCACGGGCTCGACCGTTCGAGGGTCGACCTCGCGCGCCTCGTCGCGCCGCTCGTCCAGGAACGCCTCGAGGATCGCGTCGACCCGCGCGATGACGGGCTCGAGCACGGAGGCCGTGGCCGCGGCGGACATGGCGGCAGTATCCCAAGCGGCCGCCGGAGGCTCGGCCCTATATTGGTGCAGCCCATGAAGCGGACGTTCCGTTCCCTCGCGACCACGACCGTCGTCCTGACGCTGCTGTTGATCGCGTGGGGCGGCATCGTGCGCGCGACCGGGTCCGGCGACGGATGCCCCGACTGGCCGACGTGCTTCGGCCGGTGGATCCCTCGGCTCGAGTACCACACGCTGATCGAGTACACCCACCGGCTGCTCGCGTTCCTCGCGGGCTGCGCATCTGTGGCCCTGGCTGCGGTCGGCGGGTGGTCGCTGATCCGCAAGGGTCCGGTCGAACGCGTGACCGCGTGGCTCGCCGTGGCGCTGCTTCCGCTGTTCATCGTCCAGGCGTTGATCGGCGGTTGGATCATCCGGTCCGGGGAAGACCCGAGCGTGGTGACGCTGCACTTCGCCGTCGCGTTCATCGTGCTCGGCCTGGTCGTGGTGATCGCGGCCCGGACGCGCCTCGGGACCCGCGCGGGCGGTGACCGGTCGTACGCCGGGCTCACGGCCATCACCGCGACCGCGACCTACGCGCTGCTGCTGGTCGGCACGTATGTCCGGGCCGAGAACGCCGGGCTCGCGTTCCGGGAATGGCCTCTGATGGGGCAGAGCCTCGTGCCGGACCTCTCCCTGCCCGGCGCCGTCGCGATGTTCGCCCACCGGATGCTCGCGATCGTGGTCGTCGCGCTGGTCACCTGGACGATGGTCCGGGCCCGCACGATGACACCGCGGTCATCCCTCCTCGTTCGGCTGTCGACCGCCGCCCTCGTGCTGCTCGTCCTGCAGGTGCTGGTCGGCGGCGCCAACGTCCTCACCGAGCTCGCGACCTGGGCGCGGGCGACCCACGTGGCCATGTCGGCGTTGATCTGGGCGACCGTCGTTGCGTTGGCGGTTGTCGCCCGCGTCGAGCCGGCGGGGGACCGCACCGCCGACGGCGAGACGGCCGAGGCACCCGCGGTGCGCCCGTCGAGCATGGGCGACACGATCCGCGCGTACGTCGCCCTCACGAAGCCGCGCATCATCGTGTTGCTGTTGATCATCACGGTCCCGGCGATGATCCTCGCGGCCGGCACCGTTCCCTCGCCGGCGCTGATCGTCGCGACGCTCGTGGGCGGCACGCTGGCCGCCGGCGCCGCCAACGCGATGAACATGTACCTGGACCGAGACATCGACGAGGTGATGCGGCGGACCCGCCAGCGGCCGCTGCCGGGCCACCGGATCGAGCCGGACGCCGCCCTCCGGTTCGGCTTCGTGCTCGCCGCCGTCGCCTACGGGTTCCTGGCGATCACCGTCAACGTCTTGGCCGCCGCGCTCGCGCTGTCCGCGATCGCGTTCTACGTCTTCGTCTACACGATGTGGCTCAAGCGCTCGACGGAGCAGAACATCGTGATCGGCGGCGCGGCCGGCGCCGTCCCCGTCCTGGTCGGCTGGGCCGCCGTCACCGGCTCGATCGCGATGCCGGCGATCGTGCTGTTCGGCGTCGTGTTCCTGTGGACGCCGCCGCATTTCTGGGCGCTGGCGCTGCGGATGCGTGAGGACTACGCGGCGGCCGGGGTCCCGATGCTGCCGGTCGTCCGGGGCGAGGACGAGACCCGCCGTCAGATCTTCCTGTACTCGCTGGTGCTGTTCGGGGCGACCCTGGTGCTGATCCCGATCGCGTCCATGGGGCCGCTCTACACCGCGACCGCGGTCGTCCTGGGTGGGACCTTCGTCTACCGCTGCCTGCAGCTGTGGCGCCAGCCGACCGACGACCGGTCATGGCGCGTGTTCAAGTTCTCGCTCGTCTACTTGGCCGCGCTGTTCGTCGCGGTCGCGCTCGACGCGCTGGTCTGAGCGCCGAGCACCTGGTCGAGCACCCCTGAGAGCTGGCTCGCGCTCGTCGCACCCGGCCCGATCACGTAGCGGATCGTGCCCGTCCGGTCCACCACGTAGGTGTCCGGCAAGCCGACGTAGTCGAGCGACGCCGCGAACTTCCCGGTCGGGTCGGCGATGCTCGGGTACGGCACGCGGTAGCTCTGCACCCACGCCTTCGCCGCGGCATCTTGGTCCATGTGGTCGATGCCCAAGAATCGCACGCCTTGTGCGGCGTAACGGTCCGCCACCTGAACCAGCTCTGGTTGCTCGAGCTGGCAGGGCGTGCACCAGTTCGCCCAGACGTTCACGACGAGGACCTTGCCAAGGAAGTCCTGGCTCGAGATCTGCTTACCGTCGATCGTCGGACCGCTGAGCGTCGGCAACGGCTCGTCGACCGCTCGCACGCTGGTTCCGCCGTCCGACGCCGTGCCCCCCGCCGCCGTGCAGGCCGTCAAGGCGAGGACGGCAACGCATACGGCGACCGGGCGAGCGAGACGCATGCGAGGAACGGTACCGAACCGCCGGCGATCAGCCGACGGTGACCGTGCCGTTCATGTCCGGGTGGACATCGCAATGGAAGAAGTACGACCCCGGCTTGAGCGCCGGGATCTGGTAGTCCACCGATTTGGGGCCGACCACGATGTCGCCGGTGAACAGCGGGTTCGTCGCCGACGCGTCGGGGAAGATCGCGATGTCGTGCGGCACGCCCGAGTCCTGGTTGTCGAACGTGAGCGTCGTCGCCTTGTTCGCCGGCAGGGTGATCGTCTGCGTGTCGAAGGCGAGCCCCGACGCCGTCACCGTTGTGGTGACCCCGCCCGTCGGCGGCGCACTCGATGTCGGTGGCGCCGATGTCGGTGGCGGCCCGCTGCTCGATGGCGGACCGCTCGCCGGCGGCCCACCGCCACCGCCGCCGGCCGGCGTCACGGTGACGGTCCCGGTCATGTCCGTGTGGATGTCACACCGGAAGAAGTACGTGCCGGGCTTGAGGGCCGGGATCGTGTAGTCGCCCTTCGCGATGCCCGTGATGATGTCGCCGCGGAACAGGTTCTTCTTCGCGGTGTCGTCGGTGTAGATCGCGAGGTTGTGGGGCACCCCGGCGTCGTTGTTGTTGAACGTGAACTGGGTCGGCTTCCCCGCTTCGAAGGTCAGGCTGTTGGTGTCGAACTGGAGCCCGGACGCGGTGATCGACGTGGACACGCCGCCGCCTGCCCCGCCGGTGCTTGCCCCCGCCGAGGTGGTGAGCGTGCCGGTCATCTTCGTCGGGTGGAACTGGCAGTAGAAGAAGTATGTGCCGGCCGGAAGCGCCGGCGCCGCGTAGTTGGCGGTCGACACACCGGTGATCCCGCCGCCCTCGACGAACGTCTGCGCGTTCGGGTTCTTC
>JBJMLQ010000124.1:0-18228 GCA_045805225.1 Actinomycetota bacterium
CCCGCTCGTCTACCACCGCGGCCCCGGCTTCGGGGACCTGATGCGCGAGGTGACGGGCCGTCTTCGCGACCTGTACCGGACCGACACCGCCGAGATCTTCCTGCTCACGTCGTCCGGGACGGGCGGCCTCGAGTCGGCGGTCCAGAACCTGCTCTCGCCCGGGGACGAGGTGTTCGTGCCGCTCGCCGGGTTCTTTTCCCAGCGGTGGCAACGGCTCGCGACCGCCTTCGGCCTCACGGTGCACGCGAGCGAGGATCCCTGGGGAACGCGGCTGGACCCGTCGGCGTTCCGCGAGCGTTTGGCGGCGTATCCGAACGTGAAAGCGGTGCTGCTCACGCAGTCCGAGACCTCGACGGGCGTGATCCAGCCGGTCCAGGAGCTTGCCGCCGTCGCCCGCGACGCGGGGGCGCTCGTCGTCGTCGACGTCGTGTCGAGCCTCGGCGCGGTGCCGTTCGCGTTCGACGAGTGGGGCGTCGACGTCGCCGTCGGCGGCTCGCAGAAGGCGCTGTCGGCGAGCCCGGGCATCGCGTTCGTCGCCGTGAGCGAGCGCGCGCGGCAGGCCGCCGAGACGGCGACCCTGCCGAGGTTCTACTTCGACTGGCGCGAGTACCGCACGTTCGCGGCGCTTCCGAACCCCGAGAACCCGTGGACGCCGGCGATCAGCGTGCTGCAGGGGCTCCGCGCCGCGCTCGAGCTGTACTTCCAGGACGGGGTCGACGCCGCGCTTCGCCGTCACGAGACGTTGAGCCGAGCGGTCAAGGACGGGATCACGGCGATCGGGCTCGATCTGTTCGGCGAGGGGCTCGCGCACAACTGGACCGTGACCGCGATCCGCGCGCCCGACGGCATCACCGCCGACGAGATCTGCGACACGATCCGCTCGGACTTCGGCTGTGTGCTCGCGCCGGGCCAAGGCCCGCTCAAGGGGGCGGTCTTCCGGATCGGCCACTTCGGGTACTTCAGCGAGCTGGACATCATCCGCGGGCTGGCGGCCTTGGAGATGACGCTCGAGCGGCTGGGCTATCCGGTGAAGCTCGGCGCCGCGGTGGCCGCAGCCGAGCAGGTGTTCCAGGGAGCGCGCTGAGGCGATGCGGGTCCTGGTGACCGAGACCCTGTCGGAACAGGGCCTCGAGCTGTTGCGCAAGGACTTCCAGGTGGACGTGCGCGCCGACCTCGCGAAGGGCGATCTTGCCGCGGAGGTTGCGCCCTACGACGCCCTCGTGATCCGGAGCGCCACGCAGGTGACCACGGCGGTCCTCGCGGCGGCGCCCAACCTCAAGGTCATCGCGCGCGCCGGCATCGGTCTGGACAACGTCGACGTCGAGGAAGCAACGCGGCGCGGCGTGATGGTGGTGAACGCGCCGCAGTCCAACATCATCTCGGCGGCCGAACAGACACTCGCGCTGCTGCTCGCGCAGGCGCGCAACATCCCGCAGGCTCACGCCGATCTTATCGACGGCCGGTGGGAGCGCTCGAAGTGGGAGGGCGTCGAGCTGGCCGGAAAGACGATCGGCTTGGTCGGGCTCGGCCGAGTCGGATCGCTCGTCGCCGCGCGCGCGGCCGGCTTCGGGATGCGCGTGATCGCGTTCGACCCGTACGTGAGCGCCGAGCGCGCCAAGGAGATGGGCGTCGAGATCATGCCGACCCTCGAGGCGCTCCTGGTGCAGTCCGACTTCGTGTCGATCCATCTGCCTCGCACGCCCGAGACCGAGGGTCTGATCGGCGAGAAGGAGCTCCGCATGATCAAGCCCGGCGCGCGGATCGTGAACACCGCGCGCGGCGGCATCGTCGACGAGGCGGCCCTCAGCAAGGCACTGGAGGACGGCCACCTCGCCGGCGCGGCGCTGGACGTGTTCGCCGTCGAGCCGACGACCGACTCGCCGTTGTTCGCGATGCCGAACGTCGTCGTCACGCCCCATCTCGGCGCGTCGACGCGAGAGGCGCAGGACAAGGCGGGCGTCACCGTGGCGGAGATGGTCCGCCTGGCCCTGAAGGGCGAGTTCGTCCCGTACGCGGTCAACGTGTCCGCGGGGGCCGAGGTCGCCGAGACGGTGCGACCGTTCGTGCCTCTGGCCGAGCATCTGGGCGCGCTTGCGGCGGGTCTCGCGGGGGGCGGCGTCCGCACGGTGGTCGCCTCCTACCTGGGCCGCATCGCCGAGCACGACACCCGTGTGCTCACCCTCGCCACACTCAAGGGGATCCTCGCGCGGTCCGTGAACGAACCCGTCACGTTCGTGAACGCGCCGATGCTTGCGCGCGACCGAGGCCTCGCCGTGAGCGAGATGCGCTCGACCGTGAGCCAGGACTACGTATCGCTGATCTCGATCCGCGCCGAGACCGACCAGGGACCCGTGCTGCTCGAGGGCACGATCGTCGCCAAGGACGCGATCCGGGTCATCAAGATCGACGACTTCGACGTCGAGGTCGGCCTCGCCGATCGCATGGTCTTCTTCCGGTACGTCGACCGGCCGGGGATCATCGGCAGGGTCGGCACGATCTTCGGCGACGCGGGCGTGAACATCGCGACGATGGACGTCGGGCGTCGCGCGCAGGGCGGCGACGCGTTGATGGTGCTCACGGTTGACTCCGAAGTTCCCGCCGAAGTGCTCGATCGCGTCGCGGCGGCGATCGAAGCGGATCACATCCGCGCCGTGTCTCTCGTGTGACGAGCATCACACGGTGAAGTCCTCGACCGAGCGGATGCTCGGTGTTACCCTCGATGAGCCATGGAGTGGATGCTGATCGTGACAGGGGATCCGGGCGCCGTCTGAGCGCCCGCGCGATCTCGCGCACCCTGTCCCGATCCACCGAGCACCACCGCCCCCCGAAGCCAACACCGAGGAGCCGCTCCATGACCCTGTATCCCATCGAAGCGCGCGCGAAGATCCGTCGCCTTGCGACCGGCCGACTGATCTCCGTGACCGGCGGCGCGGCCGCGTACACCGCGCTCAACTACACCGTGTGGAGCCGTACGCATTCGCCTGGCATGCAGGCTCTGTCGCTGTTGCTCACCTTCGGCGTCGCCGGCATCGTCGGCCCGTTCGCGGGCGCGCTCGGCGACCGGTTGGACCGCCGAAAGGTGATGATCTGGTGCGAGGCGGTGTCCGCGGCGTTCTTCGCGGCGATGGCGTTCGCGCACGCGCCGATCATGTTGATCGTGCTCGCGTTCGGGTCGGCGCTCGCCGAGATCCCGTTCATCACGACGTCGCGCGCGGCGATCCCGAACCTCGTCGACAGCGAGGACGACGTCAGCTGGGCGAACAGCCTTGTGGCGATGGGCACCCATGCCGGCATCGCGGTCGGACCCTTGATCGGCGGCGTCCTCGTTGCGACCGCCGGCGCGTCATGGGTCTTCGGACTGAACGCGCTGACGTTCCTCGTGTCGATCGCGCTGACCCTCACGGTTCGCGGCTCATATCAGCAGACGCGTGACAGCGCCGAGCACGACGAGCATCGCGGCCTCATGGCGGGTCTCGCGTTCCTGTGGAACGACCGGGTGCTGCGGCGGCTCACGATCGCATGGTTCGTCTTCGTGCTCGGCATGGGCATCGGGATGGTCGCGGACGCGCCCCTCGCGGAGCACTTCGGCGCCGGCGCCGTCGGCTTCGCGGCGCTGATCGCGTGCTGGGGGACCGGCTCGGTCCTCGGATCGGGCGCGGGCAGGTTCTTGCGGCCGTCGACCGAACCGGTGTGGCTGGTCGTCGGCTCGTTCGGGATCGCCGTCGCGGCGTTCGTGGTCGGGTTCGCGCCGGCGTTCGTGCTCGTGCTCGTCGCGCTGTTCGCGATGGGGGCGACCGACGGCCTGACGATGGTCGCGGAGACCGGCATCATGCAGCGCAGGACGCCGGATGCCGTCCGGAGCCGAGCGATGGCCGGGTTCGAGGCGGCGCTGTCGCTCGGCTTGGCGGTGGCCTACCTGGTCGCCGGTCCGGTGTTGAAGCACGTCGGCCCGCAGGCGACCTATCGGATAGGCGGGGTGAGCGCACTCGCCGCCGCGATCGTGCTCGTGCCGCTGCTTCGGCTCCGACGCGAGACCGGTTCCGACGACCGCGTGGCCCTCGAGGAGCCGCTCGCCTCGAGCGAGCCCGTCGGTGAGGTGATCGCGGGCGAGGTGCCGCGCTACGCCTCGGCCGAAGCGCTGGAGGCGGCGATCTACCCCGAGCCCGAGCCCCGCTCCGCCTGACGGCGGCTACCGGGGCCGGGCCCACGGGGCCTATCCTCGGCCGGATGGATGCCGGACGGTACGACGCGATCGTGGTGGGAGGCGGGCACAACGGCCTGGTCGCCGCCGCCTACCTCGCGAAGAAGGGCGCCCGCACGATCGTCCTGGAGAAGCGGTACAAGGTCGGCGGCGCCGCCGACACGATGGCGCCGTGGCCGGAGGCGCCCGAGTTCAAGGTCACGACGCTCAGCTACGTGATGAGCCTGATGCCGGACACGATCCAGAACGACCTCGAGCTCGCTCGCCACGGGTATCGCTCGGTGCCGGTCGGCCCCTACTTCGTGCCGTTCCCCGACGGCCGGTGCATCGTGCAGGCCGACGACGACGCCCAGTGGAACTACGACGAGTTCGCGAAGTTCTCCAAGCGCGACGCCGACGCGATCGAGCAGTGGGACGCGTGGATCGGCGGGCTCGCGTCGGTGCTGGGCCCGCTGCTGATGACCACCCCGCCCAAGATGGGGTCGATGTCGGTGGCCGACCTCCAGGAACAGCTCCGCCTCGTCTGGCGGTTCCGCGGGCTGAACGTCCGCGGCGTCGCGGACGTCACGCGGTTGATGACCATGTCGATCATGGACATCCTCGACCGGTTCTTCGAAAGCGATCAGGTCAAGACGGTGATGGCCCTGAACGGCCTCATCGGCACCTGGGCCGGCCCCTACGAACCGGGGACGGGCTACGTGATGGCGCACCACTCGATCGGCGAGGTCGGCGACGGTCACCTCGGCGCGTGGGCGACGCCGATCGGCGGGATGGGCGCTGTCTCGGATGCTCTCGCATCGAGCGCCCGCAGCTTCGGCGCCGAGATCCGGTGCGACGCGCCGGTCGAGCGGATCGTGACGGTCGGCGGCCGGGTCCGCGGCGTGGCGCTCGCCGACGGCACCGAGCTCACCGCCCCGATCGTCGTGGCGGCGACGCACCCGCAGATCACGTTCCTGCGCCAGCTCGACGCGTCCGACCTGCCCGCGGAGTTCGTCGACGACATCCGCAACTGGCGGTCCAGGAGCGGCACGGTGAAG
Organism: Actinomycetota bacterium; assembly: GCA_045805225.1. Lineage (GTDB taxonomy): Bacteria > Actinomycetota > UBA4738 > UBA4738 > HRBIN12 > AC-51. Next base: position 5,239 of record JBJMLQ010000124.1, read on the forward strand.
ATCAACCTCGCACTCGACCGCGCGCCCGTGTTCACGGCACGCCCCGAACAGCAGGACTTCACCGGCGGCATGGAGCTGGCGCACTCGATCGCCTACCTCGAGAAAGCGTTCGAGGAAGCACGGGCAGGTAGGCCGGCCACCGCGCCGTTCTCCGACGGCGTGATGCCGACGTACCACGACCCGTCGCTCGCCCCCGAGGGCGCCCACATCGTGTCGCTGTTCACGCAGTGGTGTCCGGCCGAGTGGGCCGACGAGCCCGACGACGCCGGGCTCGACGCGTATGCCGACCGCGTGATCGCTGGCTACGACGAACTCGCGCCGGGGTTCGCCGACTCGGTCCTGCATCGTCAGGTGCTCGGCCCGCACGAGATGCAACAGGAGTGGGGACTGATCGGCGGGAACATCTTCCACGGGGAGCTCTCGGCGGAGCAGCTGTTCCACATGCGCCCGGCGCCCGGGTACGCCGACTACCGCACGCCGATCCACGGGCTGTACCAGTGCTCGAGCGCCACGCATGCCGGCGGCGGTGTGACCGGGATCCCCGCGTACAACTGCGTCCGAGAGATCGTCAAGGACAAGCGCCGCCGAGCGCGGCGCCCCGCGATCACCATCTCCTGACGCCACGGCGACGGTCGGCGATGATGCCGGTGTGCCCACGGAGCTCACCGGTCATCTCCTTGTCTCGAACGCGTCGCTGTTCGACCCCAACTTCCGGCGCACGGTCGTGCTCATCGGCCATCACGACGACGAGGGCGCCGTCGGCGTGGTGCTGAACCGGCCGCTCGACGTGACGGTGGACGAGGCAGTGCCGCCGCTGGCCGAGCTCGTCGCCGCCGACGAGGCGCTGTTCGAGGGGGGACCGGTCCAGCCCGACGGCGCGGTGGTGCTGGCCGAGTTCAGCGACCCCGCGCTCGCGGGGGTGGTCGCCTTCGGATCGGTCGGGTTCCTGCCCGACGAGGTCGACGACGCCGATCGCAGCGCCATCGTGCGGGCGCGGATCTTCGCCGGGTACTCGGGATGGGGTCCGGGCCAGGTGGAGGCCGAGCTGGCCGAGGACGCGTGGCTGCTCACGCCGGCGACCGCCGCGGACGTCTTCACCGAGGAGCCCGAGCGGCTGTGGGAGGCGGTGGTGGCGCGCCTCGGCCCGGCCTACGCGATCTTGCGGTCGATGCCGCCCGATCCGTCGCTCAACTGAGCGGTTCGCTCGGTGCGAGCAGCACGTGGAACGCCGCCCCGCCGCCCGGCCCGTCCTCGACCCAGGCACGACCGCCGTGCAGCTCGGCGAACCGAGCGACGAGCGACAGGCCGAGCCCCACGCCGGGTGACTGCGGATTCGCACTCGGCCCACGTTCGAACGGGCGGAACAACGTGTCGCGGAGCTCGGGCGGCACACCGGCGCCGTCGTCCTCGACCACGATCTCGGCGCCCGCGCCGACGGGCCGCAGGCGGACACGGATCGCGGCGTCGCGCGGCGTGTGCTTCGACGCGTTGACGAGCAGGTTGTCGACCACGCGCTCGACCATCGAGCGATCGACCATCGCGACGGCCGGTACGAGGTCGAGGTCGACGGGATGGTCGCCGATGAGGTCGGCCTCCCGGCTCACCCGTTCCACCAGGCCGGCGAGCTCCTCCGGCGCGAACCGCGGCTCGAACGCGCCGCGCGTCAGCCGGTCCATGTCGAGCAGGTCGGTGATGAGGTCCGTCAGCCGCCGCGCCTTCGCGGCGAGCGAGCGGAGCATCTGCCTGCGCTCGTCCTCGGACAGGTCAAGCTCGTCGGCGTTCTCCAGCGTGATCGCGTTGCCCAAGATCGTCGCGAGGGGCGTGCGCAGGTCGTGCGACACGGCCGTCAGGAACGTGTTCTTCATCTCGTCGGCGCGCCGAAGCTCATCGAGCGCGCGCTCGAGTTCCTCCTTGGCGCGGCGGCTCTCCGTCACGTCGGACAGCACGCCTTGATAGAACAGGCGCGTCCCGTCCTCGTCGCGCACGACGACCGCCTCATCCTTCACCCACACGACGTGCCCGTCGCGGTGGCGCATCCGGTACTCGAACGCCCACCCCTCGGCGTCCGGCCTCAGCGCGGCGATCTCGGTGAGCACCCGGTCTCGGTCCTCGGGATGCAGGAGCCGTTCCCAGAGCGCGGGGTCGGCAAGGCGTTCCTCGGCCGTGAAGCCGAACATCGACTCGTATCGGGGACTCACGTACGTCGGACTGACCCCGTCGCCCAGCGCCTCGATATAGATCACCGTCGGCACCTGCTCGACGAGCGTCTGGAACCGGCGAACCGCGGCGCGGAGGTCCTCTTCGGTGCGCTTCTGGTCCTCGATGTCGACGAGCATCCCGATCCACATCTGCCCGTCGGGCTGCCGGTGCGCCTCGTCGCGCATCCACCGGTACGTCCCGTCGGCGACGAGCAGGCGGTACTCGCAGTGGAAGCTGCCGTCGAGGTCGGCTCGGAGGTCCGCGAGCCTCAGCCGTTCCTGATCTTCGGGGTGCACCAGCGTGGCCCAGATGTCGTCGAGGCCGGTGAACGTCGAGGCGGGCCGGCCGACGAGCTCCTCGACGCTCGGGCTGATGTAGACGGTGGTCGCGATCCCGGACCCCTGCTGCACGTAGACCGTTCCCGGCACGTGGGCGAGCCACTCGCGGAAGGGAAGCCCCAGGGCGTCGGCGCGCTCGTCACTGCCGGTCTGCATCCCTGAGGCATCGGCACCGCGGGCGCATCTCGTGAGTCGATACGCTGCGCCGATGGGCCGAGAGGGGTCGGTGTCGTTCGAGCGCGCGGCCGACGTCTACGACGGCACCCGCCTCACCGACCCCGCCGCCCTCGCCCACGCGCTGGACGTGCTCGACGGGGTGCTGCCGCCCGGACCGGCCCTCGAGATCGGCGTCGGGACGGGCGCGATCGCGGTCCCGCTTGCTCGGCGCGGCCGGCGCGTCGTCGGAGTGGACGTCTCCGACGCGATGCTCGAGCGGCTGCGCGGGAAGGACGGCGCTGCCGGCGTCGCGGTCGCGATCGCGGACGCGACGCGGCTGCCGATCGCCGACGGCGCCTTCGCAGGCGCGTACTGCCGGTGGGTGCTCCATCTGATCGCGCCGTGGCGCGACGCCGTCCGCGAGCTCTGCCGGTCGGTTGCGCCCGGCGGCGTGATCGTGGTCGAGCCCGGCGGCTACTCGGGCGGGTGGCGAGAGGTCTGGCTGCGGTTCGTCGAGGAACTGGGGCCCGGGGCCGAACCGGTCGGCCTGGATGCCCGCGGCGGGTACATCGACCTGGACGAGGCCTTGGCGGCCGCCGGCGCGCACAAGCGAACGGTGATCGAGACGAGGATGCAGATCGACAGCTCGCTCGAACGGTTCCTCGGCGAGGCGGCCGGCCGCGCGTACTCGTGGACATGGCGCGCCGGCGACGGCGAGCTCGCGCGTGCCGTCGACGCCGTGCGCGCGTGGGCGATCGAACGCTTCGGTCCCGATCTCACGCAACGGTTCTCGCCCGATGCGCCGCAGTCGTGGCGCGTCTACGACCTGCGCACCTGAACGCTATCCTGTACCGGCGCCCGGGCCGACCGGGCAGAGCCGAGAGGAGCCCGTCGTGCCGATCACCGAGGTCGACAAGATCTGGATGAACGGCGAGCTCGTGGATTGGCCCGATGCCCAGATCCACGTGCTCAGCCACGGACTGCACTACGGCTCCGGCGTATTCGAGGGCATCCGCGCATACGCGACCACCCGCGGGCCGGCGGTGTGGCACCTCGACGCGCATCTGGACCGGATGTTCGCCTCCGGCGCGATCTACCACATGGAGCTGCCGTACTCGAAGGAAGAACTGATCGCGGCGACGAAGGAGCTCATCCGGGTCAACGGCCTGGACAGCTGCTACATCCGCCCGATCGCGTTCCGCGGCTACGGCGAGATGGGCGTCAACCCGCTGGCCGCCCCCGTCGAGGTGGCGATCGCTGTGTGGCCGTGGGGCGCGTACCTGGGCGAGGACGCCGTCGAACAAGGCGCCCGCGTGAAGATCTCCAGCTGGAAGCGGCACGACCAGAACTCGCTCCCGTCGGCGGCCAAGGCGACCGCGACGTATCTCGGCTCGATCCTGGCCAAGGTCGAGGCGGTCAAGGGCGGCTACGACGAGGCGATCCTGTTGAACCACGCCGGCATGATCGCGGAAGGATCGGGGGAGAACGTCTTCGTGGTCGATCGCGGCGTCCTCGTCACCCCGCCGCCGGCCGTCGGAGCGCTCGGCGGCATCACGCGGAGCTCGGTGATCACGCTCGCGCGCGATCTCGGGTACGACGTCGTCGAGCGCGACCTGGTGCGCACCGACCTGTACCTCGCCGACGAGGTGTTCTTCACGGGAACCGCCGCCGAGATCACTCCTATCCGTGAGGTCGACGACCGCGCCGTCGGCGTCGGCCATCGCGGGCCGGTCACGAAGGAGCTGCAGGAGGCATTCTTCGCCGCCACGAAGGGCGAGGATCAGCGCTACATCGACTGGCTCACCTTCGTCGATGACTAGGGTTCGGGCATGACGTCCGGATCTCCGTACCGGCTCCCGCGGAGCGTGACTCCGTCGCACTACGCGATCGAGCTGCGCTTGGACCCGGAGGCGCCGACGTTCGACGGCACCGAGGACGTCTCGATCCGCGTACACGAGCCCGTGACCGAGATCGCGCTGAACGGCAAGGAGCTGACGGTGCACGCCGGCGCGGTGATCGCCGACGACGGCTCGACGGTCGAGGTGGCGAAGGCGGTGCCCGACCCGTCGGCGGGCCGCATCACGCTCGAGCTCCCCGGCGAGCTCGCCGCGGGCGACTACACGCTGCGCGTGTCGTTCACCGGCCGGCTCAGCGACCTGATGGAGGGCATGTATCGGTCGCGGTTCACCGACGACGCCGGTCGAGACCACGTCATCATCACGACGCACTTCGAGGCGACCGACGCCCGCCGCAACTTCCCCTGCTGGGACGAGCCCGATCTGAAGGCCTCGTTCCAGATGACGCTCGTGGTGCCCGAGGGCATGACCGCGCTGACCAACACTCCCGAGGCCGGACGCGAGCCCGCCGGCCCGGGGTTCACGCGCGTACGGTTCGAGCCGTCGATGGTCATGTCGACGTACCTGGTGTGCGTGGTCGTGGGCGGCCTTGGCCTCACCGAGCCGTCGTTCGCGGGACCGACCCCGATCCGTGTCGCCTGCCGTCCCGACCGTCTCCACCTCGCCGGCTACGCCAACGAGGTCGCCACGTACGCGCTGAACTGGTTCGGCGACTACTACGCGATCCCGTACCCCGAGCGCAAGCTCGATCAGGCGGCCATCCCGGACTTCGCGCAAGGCGCCATGGAGAACACCGGCCTCGTGACGTACCGCGAGACGCTGCTGCTCCTGGACCCCGCGCTCGCGTCCTACGTCGAACAGCTCGACGTCGCCGAGACGATCGCGCACGAGCTCGCGCACATGTGGTTCGGCGACCTGGTGACGATGCGTTGGTGGAACGGGATCTGGCTGAACGAGGCGTTCGCGACGTTCATGTCCTACCTCTGCGTGAACGAGATGGAGCCGAGCTGGGCGGTCTTCGACGCGTTCCAGACCATCCGCATGACGGCCTTCGAGGTCGATGCCCTGACCACGACGCGGCCGATCGAGTTCCCGGTCGAGTCACCCGACGACGCGAGCGGCATGTTCGACATCCTCACGTACACCAAGGGCGGCGCGGTGTTGCGGATGATCGAGCAGTGGCTCGGTGCGGAGGTCTTCCGCGACGGTATCCGCCGGTACCTGGCCGCGCACGCCTACGGGAACACCGAGACGCACGACCTGTGGGATGCGCTGGAAGAGGCGAGCGGCAAGCCCGTGCGCCGGATCATGGACGCGTGGATCTTCCAGCCGGGCTACCCGGCGATCGAGGTCGCGCGGGACGGCGACCAGATCCGCCTGACGCAACGCCGGTTCTCGCCGTCGCTGCCCGACGACCAGACCACCTGGCCGGTGCCGCTGATCGTCCGGCAGGCCGGGGCCGCCGGCGAACGGGTCGACCACGTGCTCGTCGAGGCGGACGGACTGTCGATCGCGCTCACCGACCCGGACGCGCTCGTCGTTGCGAACGGCGGCAGCTCGGCGTTCGTGCGCACGTTCTACGACGACGAGCTGCGCGCCCGGCTGACCGCTCGGCTGAGCGATCTCACGCCGGGCGAGCGCCAGAGCCTGGTCGACGACACGTGGGCGGCGGCGGTCGCCGGACGTGCGACCGTATCTGCGTTCCTGGACGTGGCGGAGCGGTTCCGCGACGAGACGGCGCCGTCCGTATGGCAGACCATCATCACCGGGCTGGTGTGGTGTGACCGGTTCCTGGAGGGGGAGCCGCGCGAGCGGTTCCGCGATTTCGTCCGCACGCTGGTGCGGCCGGCGCTCGACCGTCTGGGATGGGACCCTCGCCCCGACGACGGCGAGCTCGACAAGGAGCTTCGGGGCGACCTGATCCGAACGCTCGGCGTGCTCGGCGACGACCCCGAGACCCAGGCGATGGCCCGCGAGTCCGAGGCGCTCTCGCGCTCGGGCGGAGCCGTCGACGCGACCGTCGCCGCGGCGGCGGTCGACGTGGCGGCGTTCGCCGGAGGCGAGGACGCCTTCGAGGCGTTCCGGGCGCGCATGCACGACGCCCCGACGCCGCAGGAACAGGACCGCTATCGCTCCGCCCTCGCGCGCTTCCGCGACCCGGCGCTGATGGAACGGCTCTTGTCGCTCGCCGTCTCCGATGAGGTCCGCCCGCAGGATGCGCCGTTCCTCCTGCTCCGCGCGGAGGTGAACCGTGACCTCGGCCCGATGGCGTGGCGGTACGTGCGGGACCACTGGGACGAGCTCGTTCCGCGGTTCGCCGCGTCCAACGTGATCCAGCTGGCCGCGGGCGCGCGCACCTTCACCGATCCCGAGCTGGTCGCCGAGGTGCAGGCCTTCTTCGCCGAGCACGACATCCCGCAGAACCATCTGTCGCTGCTGCAGGGGCTGGAGCGGCAGCGGATGATGGCGGCGATGCGCGAGCGATCGAGCGGCGAGCTCGCGGCGCGGTTCAGCTAGTCGTCCGCGTCGGACAGATCCGCGGGATCGGCGTTGGCGCCGCACAGCACCAGACACACGCGCTCCTCGGGGCCCGGCCGGTATCGGCCCGTCTGCAGCGCCGCGAGCGTCGCGGCCGCGCCGGGCTCGGTGGCGACACGGCACACGTCCCATAGCGCCCGCCGCGCGCGCATGATCTCGTCGTCGCGCACGGTCACGACGTCATCGACGAACCGCTTGGCGATGTCCAGTCCGATCGTGCCGACGCGTCCGGCGCCGAGCGCGTCGGCCGCGACCCCGCCGACCTCCACGTCGACCGGCTCGCCCGCGCGAAGGGCCGCCGACAGCGTGGGGCACCGCTCCGGTTCGACGCCGATCACGCGGGCGTCGCCCGCGTACCACGCCGCGACGCCCGCGATCAAACCCCCGCCGCCGACCGCGACGACGACCGTTCGCACCGCGGGCGCCTGATCGTCGAGCTCGGCGGCCATCGTCCCCTGTCCCGCGACGACCGCCGGCTGGTCGTACGGGTGCATGAACACCGCGCCGGTGTCGAAGGCGCGTTCTTCACAGGCCGCGTACGCGTCCGCGTAGAACCCGTCGACCACATGCACCGTCGCGCCGTAGGAGCGGATCCGCTCGATCTTCATGGCGGGGGAGGTCGCGGGAACGAAGATCTCCGCAGGGTGGCCGAGCACACGGGCCGCGTACGCGACGGCGAGACCGAAGTTCCCGCCGGAGGCGGCGAGCACGCCGCTGGCATCGACCTCGGCCGTCAGGATCCGGTTGAACGCGCCGCGCGGCTTGAACGAGCCGGTGTGCTGGAGCAGCTCCAGCTTCAACGTGAGGATGCCGTCGAGCCCGAAGGCGCCCGGCTCGAGTTCGAGCACCGGCGTCGTCCGAACGTACGGCCGGATCCGCTGCGCCGCGGTCTCGACGTCGAACCGGGTGACGTCCGGCGGTTGGTCACCGGGGGACAGGAGGCTCACGGCGGTATCAGACCACGGCGCCGAGCCGCGGTCACGCCGGGGTCACCACGCCTCGTCCGGGTCGCGACGTGGTCGTGCGACCGGCAGGTCGAGGGAGACCTCGGGTGTCTCGGGGAACCGCAACACCATCAGGAACCCGTCTTCGTCGGGCGTCGGCGTCGTCGTCCCGTCGAGCTCCACCACGCTGGAGGGTCCACGCCACCTGACCCAGCCGAGTCGTTCGTAGAACGGCTGGGATCCGGTCGCGAGGAACCCGATCTCGGCGTCGGCCTCGATCAACGGGTGCGTGGCGGTGACCACGGCCGTGCCGTAGCCGCGGCCGCGCACGTCGGGTCGCGTCGCAACGTCCTCGAGGTACCCGGTCCGTAGCGGCGTGTCGCCGAACGTGACCGGCACCCACGCGACGCATGCGTGCGCGAGCAGCGACCCGTCGTCGTCCTCGGCCACGACGTGCGGTCCAGGGCCGATGTCGTCCCAGTGCTCCGAACGCCACGGCCCGTCGTCGTAGGCGACCTCGAGCCACGCGCGCAGCTCGTCGAGCTCCGCCGCGCTGTAGGAGGATCGATCGCGGACACGCACCCGCATCCGGGAAGCGTAGCCGCCCTGCGGTAGCCTGCCGCCCGATGCGACTCCTGCGCTTCCGTCACGGCGATCGGATCGCGACCGGCGTCATCGTCGAGGGCGACACCATCCAGGTGCTCGCGGGCACGTTCTTCGAGGACCCGTTGCCGACGGGCGAGGAGGTCCAGCTCGCCGACGTGTTGCTGCTCGCTCCCGTGCTGCCGTCCAAACTCGTGTGCGTCGGCAAGAACTATGAGGCGCATGCGGCGGAGTTCGGCGGCGAGGTTCCCGAGGAACCGCTCCTGTTCCTCAAGCCATCGACGGCGGTGATCGGCCCCAACGACCCGATCCGGCTGTTGCCGATCAGCAAGCGGATCGATTACGAGGGCGAGCTCGCGGTCGTGATCGGCCGGCTCGCCCGCGCCGTCCGCGCGGAGGACGCGTCTCGGTACATCCTTGGGTTCACCTGCGCGAACGATGTGACGCTCCGGAGCCTGCAGCGCGCCGACGATCAATGGACCCGCGCCAAGGGGTTCGACGGCTCGGCGCCGCTCGGCCCGTGGGTCGAGACCGACGTCGACCCGGGGGGCATCTGGGTCGAGACGCGGCTCAACGGCGACGTCGTCCAACGCGCCTCGACCGACGACATGGTGTTCGGCATCGCGACGCTGCTCGAGTACATCACGACGTTCATGACGCTGCTGCCCGGCGACGTCGTCTTGACCGGCACGCCCGAAGGCGTCGGTCCGATCAGCGACGGAGACGTCGTGGAGGTCGAGGTCGAAGGCGTCGGCACGCTCGCCAACCCGGTGGTAGGCCCGTGACGGTGCGGTGTCGGTTCGCGCCGGCGCCGAGCGGGTCGCTGCACGTCGGGAACGTCCGCTCGGCGTTGTTCTCGTGGTTGTGGGCGCGGCACAACGACGGCGTGTTCATCCTTCGGGTCGAGGACACCGACGCGTCGCGCGTGACGGAGGAGGCGTTCCGGGGTGTGCTCGACGATCTCCGCTGGCTCGGCCTGGACTGGGACGAGGGCCCTGAGGTCGGCGGCCCGCACGGTCCCTACCGCCAGTCGGAGCGCGCGCAGCTCTACCGCGAGAAGGTGCAGGAGCTTCTCGCGGGCGGTCACGCGTACCGCTGCTACTGCACCGAGGCGGAGCTCGAGCAACGCAAGCAGGCGGCGATGGCGCGCGGCGAGGCGCCGGGGTACGACGGCCACTGCCGCGCCCTGGCCGACACGCAGATCGCGTCGTACGAGGCGGAAGGTCGCTCATCCGTCGTCCGGTTCCGCATGCCCGACACCGAGCAGGTCGTCGACGATCTCGTGAAGGGCGAGGTCCGGTGGGCGCCGGGGGAGCTCCGGGACTTCGTGCTCGCCCGTCGGGACGGCTCGCCGGTGTTCCTGCTCGCGGTCGCGGTCGATGACCTCCTGATGGGGGTGACCCACGTCGTGCGCGGCGATGACCTGCTCGCGAGCGCGCCACGGAACGCGCGCGTGATCGAGGCGCTGTGCGGCACGCCACCGGTCTACGCGCACGTGCCGCAGGTGCTCGGGCCGGACCGGCGTCCGCTGTCCAAGCGGCACGGCTCGACCAGCGTTCGCTCGTTCCGCGAGCTCGGGTATCTGCCGGAGGCGCTGGTGAACTATCTCGCGCTGCTCGGCTGGTCGCCGGGCGACGACCGTGAGGTGCTGTCGGTGCGCGACATGATCGAGGCCTTCGACCTGGCGCGGGTCTCGTCCAATCCCGCTGCGTTCGACACCGAGAAGCTGACGTGGCTCAACAACCGCTATATCCAGTCCCTCGCCGACGACGATCTCGCCGCCCGCTGCGTCCACTTCTTGGTGGAGGCCGGCGTCGGGGTCGAACCGGAGGTCCTCCGCGACGCGATGCCGCTGGTCAAAGAGCGGATGAAGACCCTCACCGAGTCCGTTGAACTGCTTCGGTTCCTCTTCAGCGACGACATCGCGCCGAACGAGAAGGCCGGGGGGATCCTCCAGAAGGCACCGGCGGGGTACCTCAAGGAGGCGGCCGCGGCGCTCGATGCCTCACCGGCATGGGACACGGAGACGATCACCGCGACCCTGGACGGGCTGGCCGCCGGCGCGGGGCTCAACCGGACGAAGGCCTGGCAGCCGATCCGCGCGGCGGTCACGGGATCGAACGTGTCGCCGCCGCTGCCGGAGTCGCTGGCGCTGCTCGGCAAGGAACGGACGGTCGCGCGGATGCGGGCGGCCGCGGGATGAGACGGGCCGTGCTCGCCGCGGTGGCCGCCGTCACGATCGCCGGCGTCGCGCCCGTGACGTCGTTGCACGCCGCGCCGGCGCCCGCCGCGGTCCGCGCGACCGGCACGATCCACAAGCCGCCGATCACGTGGAAGGCGATCGCGTTCGGCGCGAAGCGCAAGCGCGAGATGGCCGCGTACTCGAAACGCCACTACGGCACGCGAACGTGGCACCTCCGGCATCCGAAGGTGATCGTCGAGCACTACACCGACGGGACGACGTTCAGCGGCGCGTGGAACACCTTCGCGTCGAACGCGCCGCACGACGGCGAGCTGCCGGGCACGTGCGCGCATTTCATCATCGATCGCGACGGCACGATCTACCAGTTGGTTCCGCTCGGTATCCGGTGCCGGCACGCGATCGGCATGAATTGGACCGCGATCGGGATCGAGCACGTGGGGACGAGCGACAACATGGTCCTCGGCGATCACGCGCAGATGCGGTCGTCACTGCGCTTGACGCTGTGGCTGATGCACACGTACGGCATCAACATCGGCAACGTGATCGGCCACGCCGAGACGCTCCAGAGCCCGTACCACCACGAGCTGTACCCGAGCTGGCAGTGCATGACCCACGCCGACTTCCCGCACCCCGCGATGCATCAATACCGGCAACGCCTGCGGACGCTTGCGACCAAGCGGGGCATCGGGGTGGGCGCGCCGCCGGTGTGGGTCGACAGCGGCTGCTAGAACGCCGGGAGCCCCGGCGGCAGCGGGGTACACATCGTCCGAAGCTTGTCTCGTAGGAACGCGATGCGCGTCTGCCATCTCGCGGCCGTGATCTGGTTCGTTCGCTCGTACGGGTCGCCCTTTGCGCCGAGGCGGTAGTACTCCTCCTCACCCGTCGCGTAGTGGACGAAGATCTCGTTCGCCGTGCGGTCGGCGCAGTACGCAGGCGCCCCCGGGCCGGCATGCTCGATCAGCATGTGGCGGCGCCACGATCGCGCCTGTCCGGTGAGCAGGGGGAGCAGGCTCTGCCCGTCCGCCGCAGGGGAGGAGGCGCCCGCGGCTTGCACCAACGTGGGCGCCAGATCGGTGTTCTGCACGAAGTGGCCGTCCACGCCCGGCGCGCTCCCGAGGCGGTCCCACCGGATGACCAGCGGGACGCGGATGCTCTCCTCATAGGGAACGGACTTGCCGGTTCGGCGGTGCTCGCCCCAGAGGTATCCGTTGTCCGAGGCATAGACGACGATCGTGTCGTCGAGCCGGCCGGTGTCCCGCAGCGCTTGGACGGTGGTGCCGACGAGGTCGTCGACTGCGCCGAGCGTTTCGAGCGACGCCTGGCGGTTCGTGTCGATCGTCGTCATCGCGTCGGTCGACAGGCGGGGCAGCGCCTGCATGTAGGCGGGCTTGTCCCGGACGTCCGGCTCGTCGTAGTTCGGTGGCCGCCACGGCGCGATGCCGTCGAGCGACCCGACGTCTCGGGGCGCCGGTATCCACGTCCCGTGCGGCGCGAGCGGTGCGATCCACATGAACAGCGGGTCCTGCGGAGACGCCGTCTCGATCTCGTGTTGCGCGAGCCCGGCGATCACGTCGGTGGAGTAGTCCTCCGGAGCCGAGCCGTACGACTGCACGCCCGTGCCGTCGATCGAGATGTTGTAGTTGAAATACGCGTTCGTGGTCGCGAATGCCCGCCACACATCCCAGCCGGGCGGCTCGTACAACCCCTTGGTGCTCGGGTAGTGGTTCAGATACTTGCCCGTGAGGAAGGTTTCGTACCCTGCCGCGTCGAGCCACGTGGCCAACGACGCGCCGTCGTCGAATGCCGCGAAACCGCCGTACGGCGGGTCGTTGTTGAACACCCCGGTGGTGTGCGCGTCCCATCCGGTGAGGAAGCTCGCTCGGCTCGGACAGCAGATCGGATCCTCGACGAACATGTTCGCGAACGTGGCGCCGTGGCCGACAAGCTCCGACTGCACGGTCGGCATGAGCGGCAGGCTGTCCCAGCGCTGATCGTCGGTAAGGATCACCACGATGTTCGGCTGCACGGTGAAGGGATCGCTCGTGAGCGATCCGTCCGGTGTGTCTATATGCACGGCGCCGGTGGAGGCTCCCGACGGCACCGTTGTCGTGACGTGCCCGTCATCGACGACCGTGAAGGTGGCGGCCACGCCG
>JBJMLQ010000125.1:0-25155 GCA_045805225.1 Actinomycetota bacterium
ATCGGCCACGCCGACAAGGAGCATCTGCACCACCACCTGATGGACATCGGCCACGGGCACACCGAGGCGGTGCTGTTGATGTACCTGTGGAGCGCGCTGTTGTCGTTCGCTGCGCTGGCGGTCGGACGCATCAACGGCAGGCTGTTCGTGGGCTTGATCCTGCTTGGCGTCGCCACGCTCTTCTTGGTGACCTTCCTGCCGAGGCTCGCTCGGCGCCGGCCCGAGAACGGCCATCGCAACGGCTCAGATCCAGACGGGCTGAAAGGCCCTTTCGGCGAGGCCTCTCGCCCGGCGGCGGAGCCGACCCGAACAGATGCCCCCGAACGAAACGACGACGAGATCGCCTGAAGCGTTGCGGGGCGGTCAAAACCTCGCAGCAGGCCATGCCGTATAACCCCTCGCACGCACCTTCGACTTTGAAGGCTGTTCAAACCCGTCCGCATCGGGTGATAATCGCCGCCGCCCTGTGGGAACATCCCGCACGTCGTTGGCTAAGGGGGTAGCTCCGTGACCGAGATCGACGTACGCCTCGAGCGCGTCTCCAAGCTGTTCGGGGATGTCGCCGCGGTGGACGATCTGTCGCTGGACATCGATGAGGGGGAGTTCTTCAGCCTGCTCGGCCCGTCGGGCTGCGGAAAGACAACCACGCTGCGGATGATCGGCGGATTCGAGGACCCGACCCGCGGCACGGTGTACCTCGGCGGGCGCGACGTCACCGACGACCCGCCGTACAAGCGCGACGTCAACACCGTGTTCCAGTCCTACGCGCTGTTCCCGCACCTGGACGTGTACGAGAACGTGGCGTTCGGCCTTCGCCGCCGGAAGGTCTCCAAGGACGACGTCGAGCAGCGGGTGAAAGACGCCATGCGGCTCGTCGACCTGATCGGCTTCGAGAGCCGTCGGCCCCCCCAGATGTCGGGCGGTCAGCAACAGCGGGTTGCGCTCGCGCGTGCCCTGGTCAACAGCCCCAAGGTCCTTTTGCTTGACGAGCCGCTCGGCGCTCTGGACCTCAAGCTCCGCAAGAAGATGCAGCTGGAACTCAAGCGCATCCAGCAGGAGGTCGGGATCACCTTCATCTACGTGACGCACGACCAGGAAGAGGCGATGACGATGAGCGACCGGCTCGCCGTCATGCGCCACGGCAAGATGGAGCAACTCGGCGACCCCGAGTTCGTCTACGAGAACCCGGCGACGGAGTTCGTGGCGGGCTTCCTCGGCGCCTCCAACCTGCTCGAGGGCGAGGTCAAGGAAGCGAACAACGGCGTGAGCACCGTGCTGCTCACGAGCGGCGGCACGGTGACGGTGCCGGGCTCCCGCATCCCCGCCGACGCGGGCCCGCGGGTCAAGGTTGGCGTTCGCCCCGAGAAGGTCGAGATCGCCCGCGGCGCTGTGCCGGCCAACGGCGAGAACCGGATCGAGGGCACCGTCATGATGCAGACCTACATCGGCGTCAGCTATCAGTACAAGGTGGCTACGCAGGACGGCAGCGTCCTGACCGTGTATGTCCAGAACCTCGGCGCCGAGGAGGCGCCGCGCCAGGGTGAGGCGGTCACGCTCACCTGGAAACCCGAGTACACCTTCGCCGTCACACCGCAAGACGACCTTTCCATGGAGGAGGACGAAGAATGACCGATGATCCACGCAGCCTGCCGGGCCTCGACGCGGCCCTCGCGCGCGGGCTGACCTCGCGCCGGATGTCGCGCCGGAACATGATCAAGCTCGGCGGCATCTCCGTCGGCACCCTGAGCGTCGCCTCGATCCTCGCGGCGTGCTCGAGCAGCTCGGGCGGATCGACCGGTGGGACGCAGTCGGCCGGGTCGGTGAACTTCGACCCATCGACGGCGACCAGCAAGATCAACTTCGCCAACTGGCCCCTCTACATCGACAAGTCTCACGGAACCTATCCGTCGCTCGAAAAGTTCACGAACGAGACCGGCATCGACGTCACGTACAACGACGAGATCAACGACAATGCCTCGTTCTTCGGTGAGATCTTGCCGCAGCTGCGTGCGGGCCAGGACACCGGTCGGGACATCATCGTCATCACCAACGGCGAATATCTGGCCGCGCTGATCGCCAACGGCTGGGCAACCGAGCTCGACCCGGCGTTCCGACCGAACTTCGACAAGAACGCGGCGTCGTGGGCGAAGAGCCCTTTCTACGACGAGGGCAACAAGCACACGATGGCCTGGCAGTCCGGGCTCACCGGCATCGGCTATAACACGACGCTCGTCAACAAGGCGCCGACGAAGCTCGACGACCTGATGAGCACGGACTACTTCCCGCCCTCGTCCGTCGGAATCCTGAAGGAAGATGCGCCCAACCTCGTCATGGTGAACCTCGGGATCGACCCGAAGACCTCGGGGCAGGACGAGTGGAACCAAGCGGCGGACTGGCTGAAGCAGCTTCGCGACTCTGACACGTTCTACAACGCCTACGATCAGGGATACGTCGACGACCTCAACGCCAGGAACCTGTCGGGCACGATGGCGTGGTCTGGCGACGTTCTGTACTACAAGATCTGGGCCGGCAAGCCCTACGAGTTCATCATGCCCGAGAACGGCGCGCTGCTGTGGATCGACAACATGCTGATCCCCGCGAACTCGAAGAACCCCGCGGGCGCGCTGGAGCTGATGGACTTCTACTACAACCCAGAGAACGCGCAGATGCTGACGGAGTACATCTTGTACATGTCGCCGGTCCCTGCGGTCCAGCCGCTGATCGCGAAACACGCGCAGCAGGAGACGGGAACGTACGCGACGCAGCTCGACGAGACGGCCAAGAACCCGATGCTGTGGCCCGATCAGGAGCTGCTGAACCAGGTGTCGCTCGGCCGGAACCTCACCACCGACGAGGAGTCCAAGGCCTGGCACGACACGTTCGATCCGATCTGGGAGCAGTAGACGACGTGGGTCAAGCGCCGCCGGACGTGAAGGGGCACATCCCGCAGGACGTTGCGCTTCCGCCGGCGCGCCAGGGAGAACGAGCCCTCGAGCGCCGGCGGCGGCTCGCGGCCTACCTTCAACTGATCCCCGGCGGGCTGTATATGGTCATCGGCTTCGTGGTGCCGTTGGCCATCATCGTCTACACGTCGCTGTCGACAAGCGGCCTGTTCTCGACCGGTGGCAAGTCGGTCTTCTCATGGGAGTGGGCGAACTACTCGACGGCGCTCGACCAGTACCACGACATCTACGTCCGGTCGTTGCTCTATGCGGCGATCGCCACGACGGTGTGCATCGGGCTCGCATACCCGATGGCCTACTGGATCGCGTTCTATGGCGGTAAGTGGAAGTCCACATTGTTCATGTTGATCCTCGTCCCATTCTTCGTGTCGTTCGTGATCCGGACGGTCCAATGGAACTTCATCTTGGGGACCAACGGGCTGATCTTCGGGCCGCTCAAGTCGCTCGGGCTGGTCCCCCAGGACTTCACCGTCCTTCGGACGCCGTTCGCGGTGATCGCGGGCATCACGTACAACTTCATGCCGTTCGCGGCGCTGCCCCTGTACGTAGCGCTCGAACGGATCGACCGGCGCCTCGTCGAGGCGGCGAAGGATCTGTACGCGTCGAAGCCGATGGCGTTCCGCAAGGTCGTCCTTCCCTTGTCTTTCCCCGGGATCTTCGCCGCGATCATCCTGACGTTCGTCCCCATGACCGGGGACTATGTGAACGCGGTCGTACTGGGTGGGCCGAGAACCACCATGATCGGGCAGATCATCCAGGACGCGTTCCTCGTCCGACACGAGTACCCGGTGGC
This sequence comes from Actinomycetota bacterium, assembly GCA_045805225.1. Taxonomy (GTDB): domain Bacteria; phylum Actinomycetota; class UBA4738; order UBA4738; family HRBIN12; genus AC-51. The sequence continues at coordinate 3,757 of JBJMLQ010000125.1, forward strand.
CGCCGCGCTGTCCGTGATCTTGATGGCCGGGATGCTCGTCATCGCGTTGATCTACGCACGCGTCCTCGGCACGGAAGACGCGGCTTTGGCGGCGGCATGAGCAGCGCGACGCTCGAAGACGTTGTCGTGATCCCCGAGGCGCCGATCCGGGCACCTCGGAAGCGCTGGACGCGCTTCATCCTGCCCGTTTTCACGATGGCGATGATCGTGTACCTCGCGTTCCCCGTGCTGGTGATGATCATCTACAGCTTCAACATCATCCCGAACACCGGCGAGAGCGAACGCCAGACGACCGAGTTCCACTGCTGCACGGTCGTGCACTGGCAGCAGATCTTCAAGGTGCCCGAGCTCAACCACGCGCTCCTGATCTCGCTGGCGGTTGCGCTTCCGGCTGCGCTGTTCGCGACCGCGCTGGGCACGTTCGTTGGGCTCGTCCTTGGTCGCTACCGCTTCCGTGGCCGTGCGATGACCAACTTCGTGATCTTCCTTGCCATCGCGGTGCCTGAGATCGTGCTCGGATCCTCGCTCCTGGCGCTGTTCGTGCAGCTCGGGTCGACCAAGCCGCTCGGCTTCTACGTACCGCTCGGCTACTGGTCGATCCTCGTCTCGCACATCGCGTTCTCGATCGCGTTCGTGGCGATCACCGTTCGGGCGCGCGTTCAGGGCCTGGACAACTCGCTCGAGAGCGCCGCGCAAGATCTGTTCGCGAACCCGCGCGTTGCGTTCTTGAAGGTCACGTTCCCGTTGATCCTGCCGGGGATCATGGCCGGCTTCCTGCTCGCACTCGTGCTTTCGCTTGATGACTTCGTGATCACGAACTTCGTGAACGGTTCGACGAACACCTTCCCCACGTGGGTCTTCGGTGCGACGCGCCTTGGAGAACCCCCGCAGGTCAACGTCTGGGGCACCGTGCTCTTCACCGTGGGGATCGCGGTCGCGGTGCTCCAGGTCGTCCGCTCTCGGCGAACCGAGTCGGAGGCCTGAGACGCGACCCCGGTACAGTTCCCTACCTCTGTGCCGATACCTGCAGCGGTCGCCTCCCGCGGCCTGGTGAGCGCTATGACGATGGAACCGACGTTCGACCCCGGATGGACCCGGCCCGTGTCTCGCCGCACGTTCCTGCGCGGCACGAGTGCGGTGCTCGGGGCAGCCGCCCTCGCGCCGATCCTCGCCGCCTGTGCCGACAAGGCGGCGGGTCCGTTCGACGGCCCGGCGAGCGGGCGTGTCGACTTCGCGAACTGGCCCCTGTACATCGACCGAAAGCGGGACGCCGACGGCCAGGTCGTGCGCCCCTCGATGCAGCGGTTCACCAAGGACACCGGCATCGAGGTCAACTACCGCGAGGTCATCCCCGACGCCGAGGTCTTCTACCAGCAGATCCGGCCTTACCTGGCCGCCGGACGGCCGTCCGGGTGGGACATCGCGGTGATCACCAACGGCATCACGCTCACCAAGATGATGGGGCTGAACCAGCTGATGCAGCTTCCGGCCGACATGCGGCCGAACTTCGACCGGTACGCGTCGGACCTTGCGAAGGATCCGGACTATGACCCCGGGAACCAGTACTCGATGCCGTGGCAGTCCGGCGTCACCGGGATCGGATGGAACCCCGACCTGACGGGCGGGCACCCGGTCAGCAGCTTGGAGCAGTTGTTCTCGGGCGACCTGCCCGGAAAGATCGGCCTCTTCAGCGACAACGTCGACATGCCCAACATCGTGATGCTTGCCGCCGGTATCGAGCCCGAGCACTCCACCGAGAGCGATTGGAAGCACGCGGCCGACTGGCTCCGCACCAAGATCGACCGCGGGCTACGAGTGACCTTCTTCAAGCAGAACTACATCAACGCGCTCTCGTCGGGCGACGTCGTCGCCTCGATCGCATGGTCCGGCGACATCTACCAGGAGAACGCGCTCGGCGCGCCGAAAGGGCTGCAGTTCTCGACGCCGAGCGACGGTGGGCTGATCTGGACCGACAACATGGTGATCCCGGTCGGCGCGGAGCATCCGGTGGACGCCATCACGCTGATGGACTACGTGTACCAGCCGCAGGTGGCCGCCGAGATCACCGAATGGGTCGCGTACATCACACCGTGCCCGTCGTGTCGGGACCAGATCCTCGCCGACGCGAGCACCGTGCCGAACGAGGCGACCAAGCGGGCCCTGACGGCGCTCGCGAACAGCCCGCTCGTGTTCCTGCCGCCCGAGGCCTCCAAGGAGCTGCACACCTACGCGCCGATCACCCCCGAGCAGATCCCGGCCTGGACCGACGCCTTCCGCCGCTATATCGCCTGAACCCGCGAGCGCTCGCAGGCCGTCCGCGACTTTGTGAAACGTTTCACGAGCTCTGAAACATGCCTTCTGACCTGCGAAAACGAGTTTGACGGTCCAGAAAGGGACCTCCTATACTCTGTCCGCTCATGACGGACAGGCGACCAGATGACGCCTGGTCCGGTCTAGGCACCGGGTGGGCCATCGTCTCGACGCTGATCGCGGGGATGCTCACCCTGGGGCTGGTCGGGTGGCTCGTCGACACGCTCGTCGGGACCGACCACGTGTTCTTGGCTGTGGGGATCGTGCTGGGGGGAGCCGGGGGCGTGTACACCGTCTACCTGAGGTACGGGAGGGGAGATCAGTGACGGTGGAGCCGGAACGCGAGCTGGTGCGCCGCGTGCTTCCCTTCGTTCCCCTCGCCGTGATCGCCGCGTTCGCCCTCGGCTGGGTCGCCGCCGGATCCGGATCCGCCTGGTCGGCAGCGATCGCGGTCGTCGTCGTCGCCGTCAACTTCGTCGCGTTCGCGCTCTCGATCGCGTGGGCGGCGCGGATATCGCCGACGATGTTGGCGATCGTCGCCTTGGGCGGCTACCTCGTGCGTTTGATCATCTTCACGATGGTGCTGGTCGGACTGAACACGCTGGCGTGGTTCTCGCCGGTTGCGTTCGTCTGTGCGCTGATGCCGGCTGTGATCGCGCTGCTCGTGTACGAGGCCAAGATCTTGTCCGGCCGGCTGCAGGCTGACCAGTGGGCCTTCGAGGGAGCGGGCCCGTGACGGGTCTGTTAGCGAAGGTATTCGAGCCGCCGAGCACGAAGGACTTCGTTTACGGCTGCTGGGGCGGTGCCTTCAAGCTCTTCGGGTTCGACACGTGTTTCAACTTCATCATCATGCTGCTCGTCCTCACGACGATCATCGTGGTGGGCCTGTTCTTCCTCGGGCTTCGCAAACCGAAGGTCGTCCCGGGCAGGTTGCAGCTGATGGCCGAGCTCGGCGTCGATTTCGTGCGAGAGAACATCGCGACGCCGATGCTCGGCATGGACGCGGCGAAGTTCATGCCGCTGTTGACCACCTTCTTCTTCTTCATCCTGATCGCGAACCTCTTCGAGGTGTTGCCCGGGTTCAGCCTCGCGCCGAGCAGCCGCCTGGCGTTCCCGTTCTTCCTCGCCATGGTGTCGTGGGTCACGTACAACGGGGTCGGGATCAAGAAGCACGGCTTCTTCGGCTACCTGCGGCACACCTGCATCATCCCGGCGGCGCCGTGGTGGCTGCGCTACACGCTGCTGCTCGTGATCGAATTCGTCTCGAACATCATCGTGCGGCCGATCACCCTGACGGTGCGTCTGTGGGCCAACTTCTTGGCCGGCCACTTCTTGTTGGCGATCTTCTTCCTGGGCACGTTGTTCTTCCTCGAGTCGGGACCCAAGACGTGGATCTTGGCGGCGGTCTCGTATCCGTTGGGCATCATGCTCGTCGGGTTCGAGATCTTCGTCGCCGCACTGCAAGCGTTCATCTTCGCGATCCTCAGCGCCTCCTACATCGGGCAGGCGATGGCGGAAGAGCACTAGTCAAGGAGGCACTGGATGTTGCATCTCGTCGCGCAGGCCGTTGATGTCGGTACCGGTCTGAAGACCATCGGCAAGGGACTCGTGATCGGTCTCGCCGCGATCGGCCCGGGTATCGGTCTGGGCATCCTGATCGGCAAGTCGGTCGAGGCGATGGCTCGCCAGCCCGAGTACGCCGGTCAGGTCCGAACGACCATGTTCATCGGGATCGGCCTGATCGAGGCGCTCGCACTGTTCGGCATCGCGTTCTCGTTCATCATCTAGGAAAGGGGCGCCCGTGTTCATCACCCGCGTCGCCGTCCTGGCGCAAGAGACGACCCAAAACGTCAGCGAGAAGGCCGACCTCTACCCCAAAGCCGCGGAGCTGATCACCGCCGCGGTGGCGTTCTTCATCCTGTTCTTCTTCTTCTGGAAGTGGGTCCTGCCGCGGATCAACACCCTGCTGGAGGAGCGGCGTCGGCAGATCCAGGGCCAGCTCGAGAGCGCCGAGGAGACGCGCCGCCAAGCCGAGCAGGAGCTGGCGGACTACCGTGCGCAGCTCGCGAACGCGCGCGACGAGGGCAACCGGATCATCGAGGAGGCCCGCGTCACGGCCGAACAGCTCCGGCGCGACATCCAGGCCAACGCCGAGCAGGAGGCGCAGAACACCGTCCAGCGCGCGCAGGAGGAGATCCGCGCCGAGCGCGATCGCGTCTTCAACGAGTTGCGCACGCAGGTCGGCGAGATCGCCGTCGAGCTCGCCGGCCGCGTCGTGGGCCAGTCGCTCGACCAACGGACGCACGAGAAGCTGATCGACGACTACATCGCCCAGGTCGCCTCGGGCGAGCACGGCACGAACTAGGCGCCGGCCAAGGAGAAGCATGGAACTGCTGGACCGCATCTTCGGCAAGGGGGACAAGGTGGGCGCGTACGCGACCGCCCTCGTCGCCGTGGCCGAGGCCGAGGGCGACCTCGGCAAGGTTGAGGACGAGCTCTTCGCCTTTGCCAAGGCCGCCGAGCAGAACCCGCAGCTCCGCCAGGCGCTGACCGACGAGACGCTCCCTGTCGACAACCGGCAGGCGCTCGTCCGCGACGTCCTCGGGCCGCGTGCGAACAAGACCACGGTCACGCTGCTGTCGTTCCTGATCGAGTCGGGGCGCGCGCGTGACCTGTCGAAGATCGCGGACGCGGTCGTGCGGCTCGCGGCCAGCACCCGCGAGCACGCCGTCGCCGAGATCCGCAGCGCGGTGCCCCTCACCGACAGGCAGCGCGAGCGCCTGCAGCAGGCGTTGTCGAAGGCGACCGGCCGCACCGTCGAGGTCAAGGTCGTCCTCGACCCAACCGTGATCGGCGGCGTGATCGCGCGCGTCGACGATCTCGTCTTCGACGGCTCGGTGTCGAGCCGCCTCGAAGACGCCAAACTCGCACTCGGGAGCTGATCCATGGCATCGGAGCTGATCGATCCCCAGACCATCGCCGCGGCCCTCCGCAAGAACGTCGAGAGCTGGAACCCGTCCGTCGACCGCGAGGAGGTCGGACGTGTCATCGAGACCGGTGACGGCATCGCCCGTGTCGCCGGCCTGCCCCGCACGATGGCGAACGAGCTGCTCGAGTTCCCCGGCGGCCTGCTCGGCGTCGCCTTCAACCTCGACGAGGCCGAGATCGGCTGCATCATCTTCGGCGAGGCCGCAACGATCGAGGAGGGCGACCCGGTCAAGCAAACCGGGCGCATCCTGTCGGTGCCGGTCGGGGACGGGTTCCTCGGGCGCGTCGTCGACGCGCTCGGTCGCCCGATCGATGACAAAGGGACGATCACGGCGGAGGCCGAGCGGCCGCTCGAGCTCCAGGCGCCCAACGTCGTGTCGCGCCAGCCGGTGAAGGAGCCGCTGTACACCGGCATCACCGCGATCGACGCGATGACCGCGATCGGGCGGGGCCAGCGCCAGCTGATCATCGGCGACCGCCAGACGGGCAAGACCGCGGTCGCGCTCGACACGATCATCAACCAGAAGCAGTACTGGGGCACCGACCAGGCGGTCCGGTGCGTCTATGTGGCGATCGGTCAGAAGGACTCCACCGTCGCCGAGGTAGTGGAGTCGCTCCGCGAGAACGGCGCGCTCGAGTACACCGTCGTGGTCAGTGCGGGCGCATCCAACCCGGCGCCCTTCCAATACGTCGCGCCGTACGCCGGCGCCGCGATCGGCGCCCACTGGATGGACGGCGGCAAGCACGTCTTGATCGTGTACGACGACCTGTCCAAGCAGGCGGTGGCGTACCGCGAGATCTCGCTGTTGCTGCGCCGGCCACCGGGCCGTGAGGCGTACCCGGGCGACGTCTTCTACCTGCACTCCCGCCTGCTCGAGCGCGCGGCGAAGCTCTCCAACGAGCTCGGGGGCGGCTCGATGACCGCGCTGCCGATCATCGAGACCAAGGGCGGCGACGTCTCGGCCTACATCCCAACGAACGTGATCTCGATCACCGACGGACAGATCTTCCTTGAGTCCGAGCTCTTCTTCTCCGGCGTGCGCCCGGCGATCAACGTCGGGGTCTCGGTCAGCCGCGTCGGCGGATCGGCGCAGATCAAGGCGATGAAGAAGGTCGCCGGCCGTCTGCGGTTGGACCTCGCGCAGTACCGCGCGCTCGAGGCGTTCGCGCAGTTCGGGTCCGAGCTCGACAAGGCCTCGCAGCAGCAGCTGTCGCGAGGCGCCCGCGTGGTCGAGGTGCTCAAGCAACCCCAGTACGATCCGCAGCCCGTCGAGCGCGAGGTCGTGCAGGTCTATGCCGTCACGGGCGGCTACATGGACGCGTACCCGCCGTCGGATGCCAAGCGCTTCGCGTCGGAGTTCTGTGAGTACCTCGAGGCCCGGCATCCCGAGATCTTCTCCGCGATCCGATCCACCGGCGATCTCTCCGATGAACACGAAGCGACGCTCAAGGATGCCCTCGGGACGTTCGCGGAGGTCTTCCAGCCGATGCAGGCGGGCGCAGGGTCGGAGGCGGGCCTCGGACACGGCACACCGCCGGACGAGGTGAAGCCCGACGTCGGCTGGGACCGGATGTCGTCGGTCGACGAGGACGCCGCCGGGGACGACGCCCCGGCGTAGCGATGGGCGCCCAGCTCCGCGTCGTCCGCCGACGGATCCGCTCGGTCCAGTCGACCAAGAAGATCACCCGGGCGATGGAGCTGATCGCGTCCTCCCGGATCGTCAAGGCGCAGCAGCGTGTCGAGCAGTCGCGTCCGTACGCCGAGCAGTTGACCAGGGCGATGGAGGACCTTGCGGCCAACGCCGCCTCGATGCAACACGACCTGCTCGCCGATCGACCCGAGCCGAGCCGCGTGGGCGTCCTCGCGTTGACGTCCGATCGCGGTCTCGCCGGCGCCTACAGCACCAACGTGCTCAAGGAGGCCGAGGCGGTCATCCGTGATGTCCGCGCGCGCGGCCTCGAGCCGGTCCTGTACGTCGTCGGCAAGAAGGGCGTCGGGTACTTCCGGTTCCGCGGCGTCGCGATCGAGCAGGGATGGCAGGGGTTCAGCGAGGTGCCGGTCTACGAGAAGGCCGAGGAGATCGGCCGCGCCCTGATCCGCGCGTTCGCCGAGGAGCGGATCGACGAACTCTGGTGCGCGTACACCGATTTCCGGTCGGCGTTCACGCAGCGCGCGACGCACAAGCGGTTCCTCCCGATCGCACCCGACGAGGTGACCGGCACGGCGGACGCCACCGTGAGCCCCGAATACCTCTTCGAGCCGGAGCCTGAGCAGATCCTCGATCACCTGTTGCCCCAGTACCTCATCACGAAGATATGGGCGGCCTTGCTCGAATCGGCGGCGTCGGAGAACGCGGCGCGCCGGCGTGCGATGAAGGCGGCCACCGACAACGCGGACGAGCTGTTGAAGATCTTGACGCGGCAGGCCAACCGCGCGCGTCAGGACGAGATCACGACCGAGATCATGGAGATCGTGGGCGGCGCCGAAGCGCTGGCGTCGGCCTCGGGCGACTGACGGAAGGGTTAGACCGATGGCTGAGCAGAACGGGCACGCGGACGGCCGCGTCGTACGGGTGATCGGACCGGTGGTGGACGTCGAGTTCCCGCCGAGCCAGCTGCCCGAGATCAACAACGCCTTGACGGTCGACGTCACGATGGGCGGCGAGACCACGACGATCACGTGCGAGGTCGCCCAGCACATCGGCGATTCGTCGATCCGTGCGATCGCGCTGAAGCCGACGGACGGTCTGATCCGCGGCGCCCCGGTGCACAACTCGGGCGCACCGATCACCGTGCCCGTCGGCGAGGGGGTCCTCGGGCACGTCTACAACGTGCTGGGCGAGCCGCTCGACACCGACGCTTCCGCTATCACGGCGTCGGACCGGTGGGCGATCCATCGTGAAGCGCCGGCGTTCGCGGACCTCGAGCCGAAGAAGGTCATGCTGGAGACGGGCATCAAGGTCATCGATCTGCTCGAACCGTATGTGCAGGGCGGGAAGATCGGGATGTTCGGCGGCGCAGGTGTGGGCAAGACCGTGATCATCCAGGAGATGATCCGCCGCCAGGCGCAGCAGCACGGCGGCGTGTCGGTGTTCGCCGGCGTGGGGGAGCGGACCCGCGAGGGCAACGACCTGTTCCTGGAGATGACCGAGTCCGGCGTCATCGCCAACACCGCGCTGGTGTTCGGCCAGATGGACGAGCCGCCGGGCGTCCGCCTCCGGGTGGCGCTGTCGGCCCTGACGATGGCCGAGTACTTCCGCGACGTGGAGCACAAGGACGTGCTGCTGTTCGTCGACAACATCTTCCGGTTCACCCAGGCCGGCTCCGAGGTCTCGACGTTGCTCGGGCGGATGCCGTCCTCGGTCGGCTACCAGCCGAACCTCGCGAGCGAGATGGGGGACCTCCAGGAGCGCATCACGTCGGCGGGCGGGCGCTCGATCACCTCGCTACAGGCGATCTACGTGCCCGCCGACGACCTCACCGACCCGGCGCCGCACGCCGCGTTCGCGCACCTGGACGCGACGACGGTGTTGTCCCGCGACATCGCATCGCTCGGGATCTACCCCGCGGTCGACCCGCTCGACTCGACCTCACGGATCCTCGACCCTCGCTATGTGGGAGAAGACCATTACGCGACGGCTCGCCGGGTACAGGAGATCTTGCAGCGGTACAAGGACCTGCAGGACATCATCGCGATCCTCGGGATGGACGAGCTCGCCGAAGAGGACAAGGTGATCGTGACGCGGGCGCGCAAGATCCAGCGGTTCCTGTCGCAGCCGTTCTTCGTGGCCGAGCAGTTCACCGGCCTGCCGGGCAAGTACACCCCCGTCGACGAGACGATCGCGTCGTTCAAGGCGCTGTGCGAAGGCGAGTACGACCATCTGCCGGAGCAGGCGTTCTTCCTCGTCGGTGGGATCGAAGAAGCCGTCGAGCAGGCCAAGCAGATGGAGACCGCCGCCTAGTGGCGGCGTCGCAACGGAAGACGGGAACGCGCTGATGCCGGTCGAGGTGCACATCGTCACGCCGGTGCGAGAGGTCTGGACCGGTGAGGTCCAGGAGCTGATCGCGCGCGGCGTCGACGGCGAGGTCGGCATCCTCGGCGGGCATGCGCCGCTGCTCGTGCAGCTCGCGATCGGCCCGCTCCGGATGCTGAGCGACGGCGGGGAGACGCGCGCGGTGATCGACGGCGGGTTCCTGCACGTCTCGACGCACGAGGGCGTCACGCGCGCCGACGTCTTGGCGTCCCACGCCGAGCTCGAACAGGAGATCGACGTCGAGGCCGCTCGCACGCGCCTCGCCGCCCTCGAGGGCCGTTCGATCGAGGACGACGACGAGGTCGCGAAGGGCGAGATCGCGAAGGCGGCCGCGCGGATCAAGCTCGCCGGCTGACCCGTCGGGAGCCGGTCCCCGGGTACCATCGTCCGATGGATCGCTTCCTCGTCACCGGAGGCGTTCGCCTGGATGGCACGGTCCACGTCTCCGGAGCGAAGAACTCTGCGCTCAAACTGATGGCGGCGTCGATCCTCGCGCCCGGTCGAAGCGTCGTCACGAACGTCCCGAGGATCCGGGACTGTGCGGTGATGGCCGAGATGCTTGAGCACGTCGGCGTGTCGGTGCAGCTGGAACGCGGGACCGCCGAGCTGGACGCGACGTCGGTCACCGGCGTGGAGACTCCCCACGAGCTGGCTCGGCAGGTCCGCGCCTCGATCGTGGTGCTCGGACCGTTGCTCGCGCGATGCGGCCGCGCACGCGTCGCGCTGCCCGGCGGCGATGACATCGGCGCGCGGCCCATCACGTTGCACGTGCGGGGCCTCGAGCGGATGGGCGCGACCGTCCGGTCCGAGCACGGCTACCTCGTCGCCGAGGCGCCGGCGCTCCGTGGCGCCTCGATCACGCTCGATTACCCGAGCGTCACCGCGACCGAGAACCTGTTGCTCGCGTCGGTGCTCGCGCGGGGCACGACCGTGATCGACAACGCCGCGCGCGAGCCCGAGATCGCCGACCTCGCGGTGTTCCTCACGACGATGGGCGCGCAGATCGACGGCGCCGGATCAAGCACGATCGAGGTGCAGGGCGTCGACGAGCTCCACGGCGCCGAGCACACCGCGGTGCCGGACCGTATCGAGGTCGGCACGTGGGCCGCCGCTGCGGTCGCGACGCTCGGCGACGTCACCATCGACAACGCGCAGCCCTCGCACCTCGAGCTGTTGCTCGCAAAGCTCGCCGATGCCGGCGCACAGATCGACGTAGGCGACGCCGGCCTGCGTGTTCGGCAGGTGACGCGGCAGCAGGCGATGGACCTGGTCACCCTGCCGTATCCGGGCATCGCGACCGACTTCCAGCCGATCCTGCTCGCGATGCTCGCCGTCGCCGAGGGCACGAGCATCGTCACGGAGAACGTCTTCGAGGGCCGGTTCCTGTACGTCGGCGAGCTCCAACGGATGGGCGCGGACATCCGCACGCAGGGCCACCACGCCGTGATCCGCGGGGTGCCGCAGCTCTCGGCCGCGCCGGTGCGCGCGCTCGACATCCGCGCCGGGATGGCTCTGGTGATCGCCGCCCTGTGCGCCGACGGCGAGACCGAGATCAGCGACGTCCACCACATCGACCGCGGCTACGAGGACCTCGAGGGCAAGCTGCGGGCGCTGGGCGCCGAGGTGCGGCGCGACGGCGACGCCGTAGTCGTGCCCGCTCCAGCGGGGACCCGGTGATCCCCGGGCCGCCGGGGATCCCGGACCGCGCGTTCCCGCCGCCGCCCGAGGGGCTGCCGCCACGGCCAGACCACGCGACCGGCACGGGGCCCAAAGGCCTTCCGGCCGTCGACTGGTCGATCTGGGAAGCGCTCCTCATGGGCTTCCTCACGAACATCGTCCTGGCCCAGCTCGTCGTCGGGCTGATCGCGTTCTCGGCGCTCGGCGTCACGAGCAGCGACGACCCGTCGGCGGTGTACGTCGGGGTGATCGCGGATCTCGCCTGGCTCGGATTCCTGGTCCTGTGGCTCCAGATGCGCCACCCGGGGTGGCGCGAACGCCTCGCGATCCCGATGCGGTTCACCGGGCTCCGCGACGCGGTCTTCGGATGGGTGGCGGGTCTGATCCTGTATCCGGTGATCGCGTTCGTCGTCGCGATCCCGTTGACGATCCTGTTCAGCTCGCTGTCGGGCCACCAGGCGACCACGCCCGATCAGCTGCCGCAGCACCTGGGAACCGGCCCGGCGATCGCGTCGGTGATCCTCGCCGTTCTTGTCGCGCCCGTGGTCGAGGAGCTGTTCTTCCGCGGCGTGCTGTTCCGCTCGATCCGCGATCGCCACGGGTTCTGGATCGGTGCGGTCGCGTCGGGGCTCGTGTTCGGCGCCGCGCACTACGTGCCGGCCGCCTGGCAGGACACCGTCCTGCTGCAGACCGTCATGGTGTTCACGGGGATCGCGCTCGCGTGGATCTACGAGCGTCGCGGCACGCTGGTCGCCGACATCGCGGCCCACATGGCGTTCAACGCGGTGGGCATCGTGCTCATCCTTGCGGTGCACTGAGGGCCGGTTCCGTATCCTGGGGCCGACCCGACGGGCGCGGAACCGGGGAGGTGGGCGGGATGGCGATGTTCGCCAGCCAGGAGTGGTTCGAGGCGTTCGGTCGGGAGATCGAGGCGTCCGACACCTACCGCGAGGCCGCGGCCGACTGGGAGGGCGACATCGCGTTCCGTGTGGTCGCCGAGCCCGATCGCAACGTGCCCGACGATCTCTGGGGTTACCTCGACCTGTGGCACGGGCGGTGCCGTCGCGCCGCCGCGATCGCGGCCGCCGAGGCGGAGGGCGCCGCGTACACGCTGACGGCGCCGTATTCGCGGTGGAAGGACGTCGTGCAGGGCGAGCTCGATCCGATCAAGGGCATGATGCAGGGCAAGCTGCGGGTGCGCGGCGACCTCCCGACGATCGTCCGCTACGTCAAGGCGGCGAACGAGCTCGTGCGGCTCACGGGTCGCGTCGATACCGGCTTCCCGGACGAGGCCTGAGGGTGCGGGCGGTCGTCTTCCGCGGGGAGGGCGTGGTCCACACCGCCGACGTGCCGGAGCCGGCGCTCGTCGAAGCAGGCGACGCGATCGTTCGGGTGCGCCTCGCCGGCATCTGCGGGACCGATCTGCACGTGGTGCACGGCGCCATCCCGATGGATCCGGGCTCCGTCCTGGGACATGAGGCCGCGGGTGCTGTCGAGTCGGTCGGCGCCGGCGTGCGGTCGGTGTCGCCGGGCGACCGCGTCGTGGCGTCGTTCCAGATCGCGTGCGGAGCCTGCTGGTTCTGCCGGAACGGGCAGACCGGCTTGTGTGAGCAGCATCGGATGCTCGGGGGCGGGCCGTTCGGCGGCGACCTGCACGGTGCACAGGCCGGGTTCGTCCGCGTGCCGCTGGCCGACGTGAACCTCCTGCGGATCCCGGACGGGGTCGCCGACGAGGCCGCGGTGTTCGTCGGCGACGTGCTCACCACGGGCGTGTACGCGGCGTCGCTCGCGGAGCCGGGCGCAGACGACGTCGTCGCAGTGCTGGGCGCGGGGCCCGTCGGCGCATGCGTCACCCGGGCGCTCGTGGCCGACGGTGCCCGCCACGTCGTGGTCCTGGATCGAGACCCCGCCCGCCTCGACGCGATCGCGGCGTTCGGCACCAGGACGGTCGACGTCGGCGAGACGAATCCGGAGATGGCGCTCGCGCGGATGACCGACGGGCGTGGTGCCGACATCGTGATCGACGCCGTCGGCTCGGCGGAGGCCTACGGGTCCGCGCTCGAGATCGTTCGTCGCGGCGGCCGGATCGTAATCGTCGGCGTGTATACGAGCCAGCGTGTCGAGCTGCAGCTCGGCGTCGCCTGGATCCGGGGGATCTCGCTCGTGTTCGCGGGTGAAACGCCGGTCCAGGCGCTGTGGGGCCGGACGATGGACCGGGTCGCCACCGGCGCGCTGGATCCGACGCCGCTCGTGAGCCATCGGCTCCCCATCTCGGCGGCCGTGGAGGGCTACGACCTGTTCGAACGGCGGATCGCCACGAAGGTGGTGCTCGACCCATGGGCATGACGCAGGATCCGCCGCCGGCGCTCGCGTTCCGCGAGCTGGTCCAAGGGTTGGTCGACGCGAACCTCGCGCGCGACCCCGGCCGTGCATCGCGACTGTCCAGGCGCGAGGCGGCCTCGCTCGTCGCCACCGACGCCGACGTCGCCGTGACGATCCAGATGCTGCCGGGCGCGCCTCGCGCGCCCGGCACCGTTCTGGTTCATGACGGCCGCGATCCGTGGGCCGAGATCGTCGTGCGGGCCGAGAGCCTCGGGCTGCTCGAGCTCGCCGCGACGCCGTTGCGCTTCGACCTGCCCGACGTGACCACGCGCGACGGTCGCGCCGTTGTTTCGCAACTGCTCCGCGGCCGCATCAGGGTCCGCGGCATGCTCCGGCACCTAGGCACGGTCCGGCGTCTCACGATGCTGCTGTCGGCTCGATGACGATGGCGGGGGCGTCCGACCCGCGAGCGCAGCCACCCCCGAGGGAACGCCGGTGGTTGCCGGTGGTGATCGTGACGATGCTGTTGCTCGTCGTGGCGGGCGGCGCTCGCTCGGTCGCCGACGCCACCGCCACCACCGCCGGCCCGGTCGCGATGGGGCCCGTCCGGGTGCAGCCGACGGAGGGCTGGCAGGTCGACGGCTCGGTCACGCCGAGCTTCGTGCGCCTGCACAAGGGCCCCGTCGTCCTCGACATCACGGTGGGACAACCGGTGGCCGGCGGCCCGGTCGCGCTGGCCGCCCTGTACCGCGAGCAGCAGCTCGAGCCGGCCTTCTCGCGCCTGCTCCCGGGACTGCCCGAGCCGGCCGTCCTTCCCACCGGCGTCCCGGCCGCCGGCTTCGCCTATCTCGCGGCGAGGGCTGACGGCGTCGTGTTGGACGGTCGCGTCGTCGCCGCGGATGCCCCCAACGCCGCCGTGATCTTCGACGTGCGCGCGCCCACCGGCGAGCTCACCGGTGTGATCGAGGACGTCCGGACGATGATCGACGGGGCGACGCTCTGATGGCCCCCGACCGGCGCGCGCTGCACCATCGATCGATCTTCCAGCTCCATCAACCCGCGTTCTGGGTGTTCGCGGCGTTCCTCGTCTACGGCGCCGTCCGGGTGGTGGTCGGGCTCGCGCAGCTCGGGTCGGTGTCGCGCTCGGGCTGGGCGCTGTCGTGGCTGCTCCTGCTGCTGTATGCGGCGCCGCTGGTGCTGCTGATCTACTACCTCGACCTGTACGAGCGCGAGCCTGTGTCGGTGGCGATCGCGGCGTTCCTGTGGGGCGCGTTCGCCGCGACCGCGCTCGCGTTGGACGCCGGCGGTTGGGACGAGGTACTCGCCCACGTGACGACACCGGGGTTCGCGCTGCGCTGGGGGCCGTCGCTGACGGCGCCCGTGATCGAGGAGTTCCTCAAGGGTGCGGGGCTCGTGCTCCTCTATCTGATCGTGCGCGACGAGGTCGACGACATGATGGACGGCTTCGTCTACGGAGCCCTCTGCGGTCTCGGCTTCGCGGTGGTCGAGGACGTCGTGTACTTCATGGCCGGCTTCGGCGGAACGCCTTCGGGCGTGCTCGAGGGCTTCTACGTCCGCGTCGTCTCCAGCGGGCTGTACGGGCACGTCCTGTACACCGGTCTGGTCGGGATGGCGATCGGGCTGCTCGTCACGCGGCGCGATCCGTCGCCGATGCGAGACCGCCTGCCGCTGGCCGCCGGGATCGTCGCGCTCGCCGTGCTCGGGCATGCCCTGTGGAACGCGCCGGTCCTCGCGCTCACGCCGACACCGCCGGTACACGGCGCCGCGTGGCTCCTGTATCCAGTCGACCTCGCGATCAAGGGGCTGCCGCTGTTGCTGTTCGTGGTGGTCGCGCTTCGCCTGGCGCGCAAGCGGGAGCGCCGATGGCTGGACGGTGCGTTGGCGGCAGAGGTCGGGCTCGGCGGCGTCACCGCGGGGGACCTCGCGGTGCTCCGCGTGCCCGCTCGCCGGCGCGCGGCCGTTCGCATCATGCGCGCCCGTGCGGGCGACGCCGCCGGCCGGTTGCTCGGGCGCCTGCACCGCGAGCAGATCGATCTGGCGATGGTCGCGTCGCGCGTGGCGGCGCCCGACGCGCCGGAGCTGGTCGCGCAGCGCGAGTACTGCGCGTCGCTTCGAGCGGCGCTCGACGCGATCCCCGGGGCCGCCGCGGCGGCGCAGCCCGGTGGGTAGGCTCACCGGCCAGATGGACGTCCATCAGGTCGTCGACGGGGTGCTCGCGCGCGAGCCGCGGGCGATCGCGCGCGCGATCTCGATGGTCGAGGACGGTGATGACGCCCTGCCGGCGCTGTCCGCCGGCGTCTTCGCGCACACCGGCGCGGCGGCAACCGTCGGACTGACCGGCGCGCCGGGTGTCGGCAAGTCGACGATCGCGACCGTGCTTGTGCGCACCGCGCGCGCGGCGGGTCGGCGCGTCGCGGTGTTGGCGATCGATCCGACGTCGCCGTACACGGGCGGCGCGCTGCTCGGCGACCGCGTCCGCATGCAGGAGCACGCGACCGACCGCCACGTCTTCATCCGCTCGATGGCGACGCGCGGGCATCTGGGCGGCATGGCGCTCGCCGCGCCCGAGGCGGTCCGGATCCTCGACGCCGCGGGGTTCGATCTGGTGATCGTCGAGACCGTCGGCGTCGGGCAGGCCGAGATCGACGTCGCCGCGGCGACCGACACGACGATCGTCGTCCTCGCGCCCGGGCTCGGCGACGCGATCCAGATGGCGAAGGCGGGGATCCTCGAGGTGGCCGATCTGTTCGTGGTGAACAAGGCCGACCGTGACGGCGCGGCTGAGGTGCAGCGCGAAGTCAAACAGATGCTTCACCTGGGCGCCACCCGTGCGTGGGACCCGCCGGTGCTCGCCACCGCCGCCGCCGACGGCACCGGGATCGACGAGTTGTGGGGCGCGATCGCGCGCCATCGGACCTGGCTCGAGTCCTCCGGGACGCTCGCCGGCGATCGCGAGGCGGCGGTCGTCCACGAGGTGCGCGCGCTCGCCGGCGAGCGGCTGGCGGCCTCGGTCGCCGCGGAACTCGCGGGCGACGACGGCATCCGCGCGAAGCTGCGTGACCGGGCGCTCGATCCCTACGCCGCCGCCGACGAACTGATCCGTCGACTCGCGCCGGGGTAGCCTGGTCGCGGAGGTGCCGATGGCGGGAACCGACGGCCGCACACACGCGACGCGATCCGGCATCCCGGTCGACGCCGTCTACGAGCCGCAGGAACGAGCCGCGGAGGCGCCGCCCGGCTCGTTCCCGTTCACCCGCGGGCCGTACGCCTCGATGTATCGCGGGCGCCTGTGGACGATGCGGCAGTTCGCCGGCTACGGCACGCCCGCGGAGACCAACGAGCGGTTCCGGCTGCTCTTGGAGCGCGGGCAGACCGGGCTGTCGGTCGCCTTCGACATGCCGACCCTGATGGGGCTTGACCCCGACGATCCGCGCAGCCTCGGCGAGGTCGGACGCTGCGGCGTCGCCGTCGCCGGTCTCGAGGACACCGACACGCTGTTCGCCGGCATCCCGCTGGACGAGGTGACCGTCTCGATGACGATCAACGGCCCGGCCGCGTGGATCTTCGCCTGCTACCTGGCGGCCGCCGAACGCCAGGGCGTCGCGCGACGCGATCTCGGGGGAACCTTGCAGACCGACATCTTCAAGGAGTACACGGCGCAGAAGGAGTGGCTCTTCCCGCCGCGGCCGCACCTGCGGCTGATCGGCGACCTCATGGAGTTCTGCGCGGCCGAGACGCCGCGCTACCACCCGATCAGCGTCTCCGGGTATCACATCCGCGAGGCGGGCTCGACCGCGGTCCAGGAGCTTGCGTTCACCCTGGCCGACGGGTTCGCCTACGTGGAGCTCGGTCAAGGGCGCGGCCTCGACGTCGACGTGTTCGCGCCGCGCCTGTCGTTCTTCTTCGACGCGCATATCGACCTGTTCGAAGAGGTTGCGAAGTTCCGCGCCGCGCGGCGGCTCTGGGGGCGGTGGCTGCGCGATCGGTACGGCGCGACCACGCCCGAGGCGCAGCGATTGCGCTTCCACACCCAGACGGCGGGCGTATCGCTCACCGCGCAGCAGCCGATGAACAACGTCGTGCGCACGACGGTGGAGGCGCTGGCGGCGGTGCTCGGTGGAACGCAGTCCCTGCACACGAACGCGCTCGACGAGGTCCTCGCGCTGCCGACCGAGGAGGCCGCGACGCTCGCGCTCCGGACCCAGCAGGTGATCGCCTTCGAGACCGGCGTGCCGGCGGTCGCCGATCCGCTCGGCGGCTCGTACTTCGTCGAGGCGCTCACGGACGAAACCGAGCGGCAGGCCGAGGCCCTGTTCGCCCAGATCGATGCGATGGGGGACGGCTCGATGCTCGAAGGCGTGCTTCGCGGCGTCGAGTCGGGGTGGTTCACCCAGCGGATCGCCGAGGCGTCGTTCGAGGAGCAACGCCGGATGGAGTCGGGCGACCTCCTGCAGGTCGGCGTCAACACGTTCGAGGAGCCGGGCGAGGACGCGCTCGCGATCCTCGAGATCACGATGGCGACCGAGGCCGCGCAGATCGCGGCGGTCGAGCGGCTGCGCGCCACCCGTGATGCGGATGCCGCGGCCGAGGCGATCGACGCCCTCGTCGCGGCCGCCGGCACCGACGTCAACCTGATCGAACCGCTCGTGGACTGCGCCCGGGCGGGATGCACCGGCGGCGAGGTCACGGTGGCGCTGCAGCGCGTCTTCGGCACATGGCGGGAGACGGCAGCCTTCTGACGCAAGACCGCACGTCGCCGCTCCAGCGGCGAGCAGTAGTTGCAAGAGCTTGCAAGTAGGCGGTAGGCTCGAGCTTATGTCGGCTCGTCGGGCCACGGTCGCCCTCGCCGTTCTCGGGCTCCTGGCAGGGGCGGCGTGTTCGTCGCCGAGCGCCGGTGCGGGCGACGGGCGCCTGCAGGTGGTCGCGTCGGTCGCGCCGCTCGTCGACATCGTCAGGAACGTCGCGGGCGATGCCGCCGACGTCACCGGCCTGATCCCGGAAGGGGTCGACTCTCACACCTTCGAGCCGACGCCCGACACCGCACGGCTCATCTCCGATGCGGACGTCATCTTCCTCAACGGACTGGACCTGGAGGACCCGACGCTTTCGCTCGCGCAGTCCGACAAGAAGGACAGCGCGCAGATCTTCCTACTCGGGGACCACACGTTGCAGCCGGACCAATACCTGTACGACTTCTCGTTCCCGAAGGACGACGGGCACCCGAACCCGCACCTGTGGATGGACGTGGTCTACGCGATGAAGTACACCGAGCTGGTCCGCGATGAGTTGCGCTCGGTCGATCCGGCCCACGCGGCGACGTATGCGGCGAACGCCGACGCGTACCTGGCGACCCTTCGCACGCTCAACACCGCGGTTCAGGCGGCGATCGACACCATCCCGCCGCAAGATCGCTTACTGCTCACGTATCACGACTCGTTCGCGTATTTCGCCAACCAGTACGGCATGAAGGTGATCGGTGCGATCCAGCCCGCGGATTTCGCCGAGCCGTCCGCGCAAGAGGTCGCGGCGCTGATCGACCAGATCCGAGCGGAGCACGTGCCCGCGATCTTCGGCTCGGAGGTCTTCCCCAGCCCGGTGCTCGCACAGATAGCCGCCGAAACGGGGGCGACGTATGAGGACTCGCTCCGCGACGACGATCTCCCCGGCGATCCGGGCCAACCCGAGCATTCGTACGTCGGGCTCATGATCTACGACGTCCAGACGATCGTGCAGGACCTCGGCGGCGACCCGTCGGCGCTGAACGCCGTGCACTTCACCAACACGTACGATTGAACCGGCATGCATCACCCGGTCCTCGAGCTCCACGATGTCTCCTACACCTACGGCGATGGGATCGTCTTGCGCGACGTCGACCTGACGGTGCGCGAGGGTGGCTTCTACGGCATCGTCGGCCCGTCCGGGGCGGGCAAGACGACGCTGCTGCGTCTGATGGAAGGATCGCTGCGGCCCGGATCCGGCACCGTGGATCGAGGTCCCGACGGTCGATCACAACCGCGGTTGGGCGTCGTGCCGCAGCTCGAGTCGATCGACTGGACGTTCCCGATCACCGTCGAAGAGGTCGTCCTGCTCGGCCTGACATCGGACGGCCGCCGATTGCCGTGGGCGACCCGCGCGATGCGGGCCCGCGCCGGGGAGGTCCTCGAACGGCTGGGGATCGCGGAGCTTGCCCGCCGGCACATCCGCAACCTTTCCGGAGGACAACAGCAGCGCACGTTCGTGGCGCGAGCGCTCGTGCGCAAGCCGGACCTACTGCTCCTGGACGAGCCCACGAGCGGCGTCGACGTGGCAACGCGGCACGACATCTTGCATCTCTTGCACGACCTGAACCACGAGGGCATCGCGATCGTGTTGACGACGCATGATCTCAATGCCGTGGCGGCGCACCTGCCGAACCTCGTGTGCGTCAACGGCCGGATCGTGGCGCAGGGCACGCCCGAGGACGTGCTCACGACCGGCATCCTCCGCGAGCTCTACGGCGCCGACATGGTCGTCGTCAATCGCGACGGGATGATCTTGATCGGCGACACGATCGGCGCAACGGTGGAGCCCCACCCGCGCGAGGGCCACCCCGTCGGTACCCCCGACGCGCACTTCGGCCCCGTCGCGCCGCATGATCACGCGTCGGGATCCGACCACCGCCACGACGTCGAGGCGCGGCCGTGAATTGGCTCACCGACCCGCTGCTCAGCCACGGGTTCTTCCGGCACGGACTCGCGGCCGGGCTGCTTGGCGGCGCGCTCTGCGGCCTCGTCGGCGTCTTCGTGGTCCTGAAGCGGATGTCCTACATCGGACACGGGCTCTCCCACGCGATCTTCGGCGGCGCCGCGGTCGCCTACGTCCTGAACGCCAACTTCTACCTCGGCGCAGGGGCGTGGGGGTTCCTGTCCGCGTTGCTGATCAACGGGGTGGCACGTCGGCGGAAGATCGGCGCCGACGCCGCGATCGGCGTGGTTACGACGGCGTCGTTCGCGATCGGGGTGTGGCTGATCAGCTCCGTGCACCGCTTCACGGTGAACCTCGAAGCCGCGTTGTTCGGCAACATCCTCGGCGTGACGCTGGAACAGATCTACGTGCTCATCGGGGTGTTGGTGGTGATCGCCGCGATCATCTTCTTGCGGTACCGGCAGCTGCTCTTCGCGACGTTCGACCCGGAGGCCGCCGACGCCTACGGCGTCAACGTGCGCCGGTCCGAGACGGTGCTCGCCTTGATGCTCGCGGCGACGATCGTCGCCACGATGCAGGCGCTCGGGGTGACGCTGATCGCTGCGACCATCGTCGTTCCCGCGGTGATCGCGCGGCTCTTGACGGATTCGTTCGCGCGGATGTTGGTGTGGTCCACCACGATCGGGGCTGTGGCCGGCGTGGTGGGCATGTACGTCTCGTACTACTGGAACCCACCGCCGGGGGCGGCCATCGTGTTGATCCTCGCCGGTGTCTTCGCCCTGGTCTACCTCGGCACGGCGATCACCGGGCGTCGGAGGCTCCGCGTCCTGGATGCCGAAACGCACACCGACGTGGCCGGACCGGCGGTGCTCGAGCACTGACCCTTCCGTCAGCGGCCGGCGCAGTCGGCGCACAGGCCGGTGATCGCGAAGTGCGTCAGATCGGCCTGGAAGCCGTGGTGCCGGTGGATCAGCTGGCCCAGCCGTTCGGCCTCCGCGATCGACAGCTCGTCGTCACGCCCGCACCGATGACAGGTCAGGTGCACGTGGTGCGCCTCGTCGGCCTTGTGGTACTCGGCGCCGGATTCGAGGTGCGAGTGCTGCAGGACGCCGACCTCCTCGAGCAGGGCGATCGTGCGGTAGACGGTCGACGGGTTCACGCCCGGCATCTCGCCCTCGATCGTGCGGGCGATCGCCGCCGGCGAGATGTGGCCGTTCGTGCGCATGACCTCGGACACGATCGCGCGACGCTGCGGCGTCATCCGCAAGCCCTTGCTGCGGAGGAGGTCGAGGACATCTTCGTACTGGGTCGGAGCGACGGCCATCGCGGGCGATGATAGCAGTGCCTTGCAGGTGCAATATCA
>JBJMLQ010000126.1:0-11885 GCA_045805225.1 Actinomycetota bacterium
ACACACTATCACAACAAGAACCTATACCCAACAACGAGCGGAAGCGCGGACGCGCGTGGACCGAGCTCGTCGGCGACGTCGCGGGCGCGTTCCACCGCGACATCGGCGACGACGACCGCCGCGTCGGCGTCGCTGAGCTCGCGACCGATCGCGGCGCCGAGCCCGCCGCCGCCGCCGGTGACGACCACGACGGCGTCACGCAGCGAGCGGGTCTGCGTCGCCGTGTCGACCAACGCGCTCATGAGGCGTCCTGCCAGCCCGCGCCGACGGCGGCGTCGATGCCGGCCCCGCGCGCGGCGTCGAGGGCCTCGTCGTAGACGCCGACGAGTTGCTCGGCGATCCGGCGCCACGTGAACGTCGGATGGACGTGGCGCGCGGCGGCGCGGCCCATCTGCCTCAGCCGGCGTCGATCGGACAGCGCCTCGCCCAGCGCGTCGGCGATCGCCTCGGGTGCACGCGGCGGAACGAGGAACCCGGTCACGCCGTCTCGCACGGTGAAGCCGATGCCGCCGACCGCCGAGCCGATCACCGGCGTGCCGCACGCCATCGCCTCGATCGGCGTGATCCCGAACGGCTCGTACCACGGCGTCGTCACGAAGACGTCCGCCGCGGCGTAGAAGTCGCGGAGCCCTTCGCGTGGCACCGATCCGGCGAACGCGATCTGCTTGCGCACTTCCAACTCGCGCGCGATCCGCTCGAGGCGCGCGCGCTCCTGCACCGACGCGGGATCGTCGGCATGGCCGCCGACGATGATCATGCGCGCGTGCCGCATCCGCGCGAGCACGGCGCTCGCCCCGCGGATGGCGTCGTCGATGCCCTTGCGCGGCACGAAACGCCCGACGTGCAGGATCAGGGGGCCGCCGAGCGGGATGTGGATCCGCCGACGCGCCGCGTAGCGCCACCGCGGCGACAGCTCGCGCGGTTCGTACCCGGCCGGCACCATCGAGATGCGCGCGCGCTCGGCGCCGTACAGTTCGCACAGGTCGTACTCGTCCTGCGGGCACTCCGCGACCACGCGGTCCGCGGTGCGGATCGCCGCCGTCTCGATCGCCTCGCGGGCAGCGGGCGACCCGTCGGCCGCTCCCTGCTCTCTGCGACGGATCTTGCCGAGCGCGTGGAACGTGACGACGAACGGCGTGCCGAGCGACCGTTGCAAGCGCATGCCGGCGATCGCCGACATCCAGAAGTTCGCGTGGACGACGTCGTAGCGGCGGATACGCGCCGTTCGTTCCACCGACGCGGCGAAGTCGTCCATGAACGGGAGGAGACGTTCCTTCGGGATCGGGCGGGCGGGACCGGCGTCGACGTGGACGACACGGACGCCGTCGGGTGTCACGACCTCGGGCGGCAGCGACGGATCGTCTCGACGGGTGAAGACGTCGACCTCGTGGCCGAGCGCGCGCTGGTGTCGCGCCACCTCGGCCACGTAGACGTTCTGCCCGCCGGCGTCGATCGCTCCCGGAGGTGTGAGTGGCGACGCGTGGTCGCTGATCAGCGCGATACGCACGGCACCCACTCCTCCCTGTTCGGTCGAGAAGCGCTTACCCCCCTCGAGAAGTGAGAAACACTTCTCGACCGGCGAAGCTCCCTGGCGCCCAGCCCGTCCCCACGACGTCGAGCCCCGCCGCCGCGAAGGCGCCCGTCTCGAGCGTGTTGGGGAGGTCGACGACGAGGCGACCGCGCATCGCGCGTCCGAGTCGGCCCGGGTCGAGATCCTGGGCGACGTTCGAGGGGACGGTGACGACGAGCGCGTCGGCTTCCGCAGCGGCCTCGTACGGATCCGCGGCGAGCCTGAGCGCGCCGCAGCCCTCGGGGAGTCGCCGCACCAGCGGATCGCTGGCGACGACGGTCGCGCCGTCGTCCAGCAGCCGCGCGCAGAGCGCAAGCGACGGTGAGGAGCGCAGGTCGTCGGTTCCGGCCTTGAACGCGACGCCAAGGACGCCGATGCGCCGCCCGCCCAGCGACCCGAGGGCCGCGACGAGCTTCTGCACCGCGACGTCGATGCGCGTCTCGTTGACGGCGCCGACCGCGTGCAACAGCGGCGTCCCCAGGCCGGCCGCGTCGGCGGTCGCGATCAACGCGGCGAGGTCCTTCGGCAGGCACGAGCCGCCCCAGCCGAGTCCCGGTCCGAGCCACGACGCGCCGATCCGCGCGTCCGCGCCGATCGCCGGCAACACGACGCGCGCATCGGCGCCGGTTCGCTCGCACAGGTCGGCGACCTCGTTGGCAAGGCTGATCTTCGCGGCGAGGGCGGCGTTCGCGCCGGCCTTGACCAGTTCGGCGGAACGGCGATCCATCCGGAACACGAGGGGATGCTCATCGCGGAGCGGCGCGTAGAACCGCTCGACCACGTCGAGCGCCGCGGCCGGCCCGCCGAACACGAGGCGGTCGGGGTGGAGGAAGTCGTGCACGGCGGTGCCTTCGCGAAGGAACTCCGGGTTCGTGACGACGTCGCCCTGCCAGCGCCGGGCGGTCACGTCGCGCAGATACCCGGCGCTCGCGTCGCCGGTGCCGACGGGCACCGTCGAACGAAGCACGACGACCGCGTCGCGTCGAACGGTCGGCGCGATCGCGTCAAGCGCGCCCCAGAGCTGCGTGAGGTCCGCGGCGCCCGACGGGCTCGTGGGCGTCGCGACGCAGATCAACACCGCGTCCGCGCCTCGGACGGCGCGCTCGACGTCGGTGCCGAACGACAGGTGTCCCGCGTCGATCTCTCGGCGGACGAGCTCCGGCAGGCCGGTCTCGACGAACGGCGGGTCGGCGTCGCGCAGCCGCGCGACGCGATCGTGGTCGACGTCGACCGCGCGCACCCGGTGCCCGAGCGACGCGAGGCACGCGGCGCTGACCGATCCGACGTAGCCGCACCCGATGACGGCGAGGCGGCTCATGGCGCGACCCGTTCGGCCGCGAGCCACCGCGCCGCACGGACGACCGCGTCGCGCGCGGTGACGCGCGGCCGCCAGCCGAGGACCTTCGTCGCGAGCGAGATGTCGGGGCACCGCCGGACCGGGTCGCCGGCCATCGCCGGAACGAACCGCTGAGCAACGTCGACGCCGAGCGCCTCGCCGACCCAGCCGGCGACCTCGAGCACCGTGTGCTCGTCCGGGTTGCCGATGTTGATCGGGCCGCGAACCGGCGCGTCGAGCGCGCGAAGCAGACCCTCGACCGTGTCGTCGACATCTGCGACCGAGCGGGTCTGGTGCCCGTCGCCGTGGATCGTCACCGTTGCGGTGTCGAGCAGTTCCGCGACGAACGCCGGCACCATCCGGCCGTCGTCGGGCCGCATCCGCGGCCCGACGGTGTTGAAGATGCGGACGATCGCCGCGTCCACCCGGCCGTCGCGGCCTGCGGCCGCGACTGCCGCCTCCCCGAAGCGCTTGGCCTCGTCGTAGACGGCCCGCGGCCCCGTCGGGTCGACGTTGCCGGTGTAGGTCTCCGGCTGCGGGTGGACCGCCGGGTCGCCGTAGACTTCCGACGTCGACGCGAACAGCAGGCGCGCGCCGTGCGCGTGCGCCAGATCGATCGCGTGCAGCGTCGCGACGGAGCCGGCCCGGAGCGTTTCGGTCGGGAACCGGAGGTAGTCGGGCGGACTCGCCGGGCTTGCGAGGTGCAGGATCGCCGTGACCGGACCGTCGACCTCGATCTCGGCGGCATCGGCGGTCACGACCTCGAGCGTGCCCGGTCCCTCGATGGGCTCGAGGTTGCGCTCGCGGCCGGTGACCCACGAATCGACCGCGACGACCGCCGCGCCCTCGGCGACGAGCCGCTCGGACACATGCGACCCGAGGAACCCGCCGCCCCCGAGGACGACGATCCGTTGTCCACGCCGGTCGCGCTCCATGAAGCGCTGCTACCCGGCTTCGCCGTCCTGAACCGCCTCGAGGCGGTCCGAGATCGGCGCGCGAGGCGGCGCTCAGCCGAGCAGCGCCTTGCCCATCTCCTTGCGGTAGCGCTCGTTGAAGTCGTACAGGAACCGGTCCTGCCGCGGATACACGCCGGTCGTGAACGCGCGCGAGCCGACGCCGGTCTGCGCGCGCTGGCACACCGCCCAGTCCTGCTTCGAGATCAGGTCCCACAGCTCGACGACCGGTTCGGGCTTGAACGCCGCCGGGTCGGCGATCGTCTCGGGCCGGAACAGGTACTCGGACACGACGGTCGTGTGCTTCGGCCCCTTCGGGAACCCGAGGTAGTACATGACGCAGTCCGGGTGCAGGTTGATCATCAGGTTCGGGAACTGGTAGGCGCCGTAGTACATCGAGTAGTCCTCGGGCTGGAGGTCGGGGAACTTCGGCAGGACCGACTCGCCGGTCTGCGTGAAGCTCGTCGCGCCGTCGCGCATCCAGTTGCCGTCGTCGCGCGTGACCTCGTCCCACACCTCGCCGAATCGGAACAGCGGCACCACCTGCACGAGCTCCGGGTGCACGGTGGGACAGTGCAGGCACTCGTTGTAGTTCTCGACGACGATCTTCCAGTTCGCGTCGACCTCGTAGACGATCCGCACGCCGATCCGCAGTTCGTCGAGCTTGAACCGGTCGAACATCGACAACGATTCGGCGCCCTCGTTCATCTGCTCCAGCAACGGCCGCGGCGTCCCGCGCGTCAGGTTGACGAAGATGAATCCGCCGAACGTATCCACCGGGAAGTCGTGCAGCGGGTAGTCGCGGCGCTCGAACCGCTCGTTCTCCTTGACGTTGGGCGTCCCGATCAACGAGCCGTCGAGCCCGTAGACCCAGCCGTGGTACGGGCACGTGAAGGCCTTGCGGACGTGGCCGTTCGCGGGCTCGTCATCGAGGAACTTCGTGCCGCGGTGGCTGCACACGTTGTAGAAGCCATGGAGTGAGCCGCCCTCGTCACGCGTGATGAAGATCGACTCGCCGGTGAGGTCCCGGACGATGTAGTCACCCGGGGCGGGGACCTCCTCCTCGCGCCCGACGCACACCCAGTCGCCCCACCAGATCCGCTCGCGTTCGTCGTCGTAGACGCCGTCGCTCGTGTACTCGGCGCCGGAAAGGGTCGGTCTCGGGCGCCAATCGTGTTCGTCGTAACGCAGTGCGGTCTGGCTGACCATCGGTGCGGCTCCTCACGGTTGGGTCGACCCCTGCAGGATAGCGACGCCGCACCATGTGCTGTGAACGTCACACCTCGCGGGAGACCGTGTGGGTCAACGGCTCGATTGGCGTCTCACATCCGCAGCGGGGGGAACCGCGTGCGCAGGCCCTCGGCCTGGACCTGATACAGCGCCTCGGCCGTGGCCAGCCCCGCGAGGCGGTGCTCGCCTAGGCTCCGGTAGCGCACTCCCGGCGGCGCCGCGGCGTCGACCGCGTGCGACGACACGACGATCTGCCCGCCGTGCGCCACCGAGCAGATACGCGCGACCGTGTGGACCGAGATCCCGACGTACCCGGTGTCGGTGAGCGTCGGGCGACCCCCGTGGACCCCGGCGCGGACGAGGACCTCCTGGACACCGCCGGGCCATGACCATCCGCGCAGCTCGGCGAACAGATCGAGCGCCGCCTGCACCGCGGCGTCCGGCCGCTCGAACACGGCGAAGAACTCGTCGCCGTGGCTGTCGACGCGATGGCCGCCCGCGCCCGCGACCGCCTTCTTGGTGCATGCGCGCACGTCGCGTAGGAGCGCCGCGTAGTCCTCGCCCAGCCGGCGGAGCAACGCGGTCGAGCCCTCGATGTCGGTCAGCAGGAAGGTGACGTTGCCGGTCGGCAGCGGCGGGCGACGCCCGCCGGACGAACCGAGCTGCCGGTTGATGAACCCGACCGGCATGATCCCGGATCGCTTGGCGGCGTTGAGCAGCCGCTGCCTCGCGCGATCGCGGGCGGCGTCGTCCTCCCATGCGACGCGGTCGAACCGCGCGAGCGCGTTGCGGACGTGCGCCTCGTCGTTGATCGGGAGGCGCCGGACACCCTTCGAGTCGATGTAGGCGAACGCTCGATCCGGGAGCTCGGCCCGTTCGCGGGCGCTGAGCTTGGCCATCCGCCGACGATACCCGGCGTCGCGGACACCGGTCCGGTCGCGGCGGCGCCGTCAGTCAGACCCGTACGTCGGAGGCCGCCATCGCCGGCGCGCCCGCGCTCGCACCGACCGTGCGCCGGAGCACGATCCGGGTCCCGGGATGCAACGGCTCGATGTCGACGTCGTCCATCAAGGTCCGCATGAGCGCCAGCCCGCGGCCCCGAGCGGGGTCCGGGTCGGTGTCGCGCCACTCGCCGTTGTCCTCGACGCAGATCCGAAGACGGCCGTCGATCACGTCGCCGGTGATGACGACGGGCCCGTCGCCGTCGAGATAGCCGTGCTCGATGGCGTTGGCGGCCGCCTCGTTGACCGCAAGGACGACGGCGTCGGTGTCGTCCGGCGCGCAGCCACGAAGGTCGAGCCACGCACGCAGGCGGTGTCGCATCGGCCGGAGCTCCTCCGGCGTGTCGGCCAGGCGCACCGCGAACGGGATCGGGTCGCCCGTGCGCAACACCAGCAGGGCGGTGTCGTCCGTGCGGTCTCGGTCGCCGAGCAGCGCGTCGACGAGCGTCTCGACCAACGCCGCCGGTTCGAACTCGTTCGCCGCTTCGACCGTTTCCCGCAGGCGGTCGATCCCGAGGTGGAACGGCTCGTCCCGTCGCTCGACCAGCCCGTCGGTGTACAGGACCAACGTCGAATCCGGCGGCAGGACGAGCGACGCCTCTTCGCGGGGCCCCTCGTAGCCGGCGGCGAGCAGCGGCGATCGTCCGCCCTGCAGCATGACCGGCCGTCCGGCGATGCATGCGACCGGCGGCGGGTGCCCGGCGCACGCGTACACGAAGATGCCGGTCATCGGGTCGTACTCGCCGTAGGCGACCGTCGCGAGCTCCGTTCCCGGCGTCCGGGCCGCGAACCGGTTGAGCGCCTCCAACGTCGCCGCCGGGCCGCGCATCTCCAAGGCGATCCCTCGAAGCGCGCTGCGCAGCTGGCCCATCGCCGCCGCGGCGCGCAGGCCCCGCCCGACCACGTCGCCGATCGACACGCCGAGCCGTCCGTTCGGCAGCTCGATCGCGTCGTACCAATCGCCGCCGACCTCCAGGTGCTGTGTGCCGGCGGAGTACCACGACGTCACGCGGGCGCCGTTCCACGAGGCGGTCGGCTCGTCCGGAAGCAGGCTCTGCTGCAGCGTCCGGGAGATCTCGCGTTCGCGGCGATACACACGCGCGCGGGTGATCGCCTCCGCCGCCTCCGAGACGACCGCGGCCAGCAGATCGATCTGTTCGAGGTCGAACGGCTGCGAGCGCTCGAAGCTCACGACCAGTGCGCCGAGCGTCGCGCCGGCCGCGAGCATCGGCAGCTCGGCCACGGCGGCCCCCAGATCGTCGGCGATCGCGGGGAAGCGGTCGCGGACGGCCTCCGGCGTCCGGGCGAGCGACGGACGGCCGCTCGCGAGCGCCGCCCGCCCCGGCGCTGCGTCATCGGAGGCGATCGCGTCCGCGACCGCGGGCGTGAACCCCTTCGCGGCGACCATCTCGGTCGTCTGCTCGGCGCCCTCGTCGAGCAGCAGCACCGCGGCGGCGTCGGCGCCGAGGACCTCGAGCGCGGTCGAGGTCAAGATCGCGGAGATGCCCGCCGGGTCTGTGCTGCCGGCGAGCTCCGCGATGAGGTGCTGGATCTGTTCGGTGCGGCGGCTTCGGGCCATCTCCCGTTCGTGCAGCTGTGAGCGCTCGAGCGCGACCGCGGCCTGGTGACCGATCGTGCGTGCGAGCCGTCGCTCCGGGCGGTCCAGGACGTTCTCCTCTGCGAACACCAGCGTCATCACCCCGAGGACACGTCCCTCGAGCGTGAACGGGATGGCGATGCTCGACCGGGCGATGCCTTGGAACATCGCGGCGCCCTGGGCGTATCGCCGGCGCCATTCCGTGCGCGTGGGCACCCAGTTCACCGTGCCGGTCGCGAACGAAGCGCACATCGCCATGTCGGCGTCCATCGGGACCGTGTCGAGCCGTCCCGCGACGGCCGACGTGAACACGCCCGCGGCCGCGACCTGCCGCAAGACGTTCCCGTCGGCGAGGTACGCGGCGCCGCCGAGCGCTCCGAAGGCCCCGATCGACGCGCCGAGCGCCGTCGCGGCGACCTCCTGGGCCGGCACCGCTTGGCTGATCGCGTCGGATACGGTCTGCAGCCGCGACAGCCGCGACAGCGTCCGCTCCAACTGTTGACGCGTCCGCCGCTCCGCCTCCAGGAGACGTGCGCGCGAGATCGCCGCGCCGACGCGTTCGGCGTAGGCCTCGAGCGTGTCCGTCGTGAGCCGGCCCGGCGCGTCGGGCTGGGGCCGTGCGATGGCGAGGAACCCGACGACGCCGCCCGCGCCGATCAACGGCAGCACGCCGATCGAACGCACGCCGAGCGGTTGGAGATCGGCCGCCAAGGCACGATCGTCACCGGCGAGCGCATCGAGCGCGCGCCATCGCGCGCGCCTCGTCTTGACCGTCTCGCCGACGATCCGGGACGCGTCCACCGGTGCGCCGCCCCAGCGGTCCAGCAGCCGGCGCGGCACACCGACCTCGTTCGCGACGCTCAGGCGGTGGGTGTCGGGGTCGATCAGCACGAGCGCGCCGAGCGGCGCCCCGGCGAGATCCAGGGCGAACGAGACCGCGGACCCGACGGCGTCCTGCATGGTCGTCGCCTCGGCCAGCGCGAGCGTCGCGGCCTGCAGCGACGCGGCGCGCTCCGTGGCGGCCCGCGCATCCCGGTACAGAACCGCTCGCTCGAGCGCCTGCCCGCATTGTCCGGCGATCGCCTCGAGCAGCCGGACCGCCTCGGCGTCGAACCGCCCTTCATGCACGCTGCTTGCGATCAGCACGCCGGTCGCGGCGCCCGGGGCCCCGACCGGCACGAAGGCCCGCGTCGCGAATGGAAGCGCGGCGATCAGGTCGCCGAGCCGCGGGTACGCCTCGACCAGCGCCACGCCGGTGTCGAAGACCAGGCTCCTCCCACCGACGAGGACGTCGGCGACCGGCGAGCTGCCGGCATCGAGCGACGTGGGAAGGAGCGCTCGCAGGTCGGCCGGGTAGGCGTCCGTGTCCGCGTACGTTAGGACGGAGCTGTCGGGGTCGACCAGCGCGAGCAGGCATGCGTCGGCCTCGACCGCGGCGCACGCCGACCGCGTGGTCACGAGCTGGACCTCCTCGACGGTCATCGCCGACCCCAGGTCGGCGGTCACGCCTTGGACGGCGCGCGTCTGCTCGTCCGAGCGGCGCGCCGCGTCGAACAGCCGCGCGCGTTCGAGGGCCTGCGCGATCCGGTCGGCGACGGCCAGGCAATACGCGCGCCGGTCTCCGTCGAAATGCTGCGGCTCGGTGAACACCGCGTACAGGACACCCAGCATCTCCTCGCCGCTGCGCAGGGCCAGCACCGCTCGCCCCTCGTAGTCCAGCAGCTCTCCCCGCAGATGCGGCAGGCGCTCGAGCAGCTCGTCGGTCGAACCGTAGAAGGCGCTCGCACGCTCCCGGACGCCCCGCGTGATCGGCGTGTCCTCCTCATCGATCACCACCGAGCGCCACGCAACGCGCTTGCTCTCGAAGCCGGACAGGCGGGTGATCTCGATCGTTCGGCCGTCGGGCTGGACGAACCCGAGCGCGCCGAACGGCGTCCCGAGCGCATCGAGCGCTTCGGCGAGCACCGCGTCGGCGACGTCTTGCACCGAGGTGGAGGAGCTGAGCGCTTGCGTGAGCCGGTCGAGCCGCTCGGCACGGGCACGCCGTCCGCGTTCGGCCGAGATGTCGGTGCCGACGACGATCACGCCCTCGATCGCATCCCCGGCGCCGCGGAGCGGACGCTTCGTCGTGAGGAACGTTGCGTCGCCGCGCGTCTCTTCGGCGTCGACGTCGGCGCCGCCGAGCACCGCGCGGTCCTGCGCATCGCGGCGCGCCCAGTTCGCGACGCCCAGGTCGCGGTCCGTGCGCCCGATCGCCTCGTCGCGCTCGGCGCCGAGCAGCTCGCTCATGGCGTCGTTCGCGATCAGGTATCGGCCGGCGCGGTCCTTCACGCCGAGCGCGACGCCCATGCCCTCGGCGACGGCGGCGAGCAGCGCGTCGCTCGCGCGCACGAGCGCCTCGGCCTCCCGCTGTGCGGTGACCTCGAGCGCGGCACCGAGGAACGGCGCCGATCGGGTATCGGGGTCGAGCGGATAGCCCTGATCGTTGACGGTCGCGTACGTGCCGTCTGCCCGGCGGAGCCGGTATTCCGCCGCGAAGCGCTCGTTCCGAAGCATCGCTGCGCGACAGGCGGTGAACCCGCGCGCGTCGTCGGGGTGGACGCTTCGGGCCCAGCCGTCGCCCCAGGCCTCGGCCGCGGGTCGTCCGGTGATCCGCGTCCAGGCGCTGCTCACGTAGGTGCAGCCCGCGTCGCGATCCCACAGCCACACGATCGCGGGGGCGCTGTCCAAGACGTCGGAGAGCCGCTCGGACGGGAACGCCTCGGACGGGGTGGCGCCGCTGCTGCTGGGGTGCTCCGGCATCGTCTCGTGCCCATCCTCTCGCGCCGCCTGCGCCGAGCCAACCCGTACCCGGCCGCGGTAGCCGCATACATGCGCCGCCGCGAGCGCCGGGTAGCCTCAACGCGTGCCGCTGCCGCTCGAGGACTACGCGATGATCGGCGACACCCACACCGCTGCCCTCGTCGGGCGTGACGGGTCGATCGACTGGCTCTGCCTCCCCCGGTTCGACTCGGGCGCGTGCTTCGCCGCCCTGCTCGGCGATCCGTCCCACGGACGCTGGGTGATCGCGCCGACCGAGCCGTTCCGGACGCGCCGCCGGTACCGCCCGGAAACCCTGGTGCTCGACACGGAGCACGAAACGGCGAGCGGCGCGGTGCGCGTCACCGACTTCATGACGCCCCGGCGCGCACAGGCGCGGGTGGTGCGCATCGTGGAGGGGCTGCGAGGTGTCGTGCCGATGCGGAGCGAATTGTTGCTGCGCTTCGACTACGGGTTGGCGATCCCGTGGCTCCGTGAGGTGCCGCAGGGCGTGCGCGCCGTCGCCGGCCCGGACGCGGTCCACCTGCGGACGGAGGCGCCGATCGACGTCACCACCGGCACGGTCGCCTCAGACCTCACCATCCGAGCCGGTCAGCGCGTGTCGTTCATCATGACGTGGCATCGCTCCTACGAGCCGGTGCCGGCGAAGATCGATCCGCAGGACGCGTTGCGCAACACCGTTCGGTATTGGACCCGCTGGTCCTCGCGCTGCGAGTACCGAGGGGAGTGGCGCGACGCGGTGATGCGCTCGTTGATCACATTGAAGGCCCTGACCCACCGGCCGACCGGCGGGATCGTGGCGGCGCCGACGACGTCGCTGCCCGAAGAGATCGGTGGGGCGCGCAACTGGGACTACCGGTTCTGCTGGCTCCGCGACGCGACGTTCACGCTCTACAGCTTGCTGATGGCCGGCTACGACGACGAAGCCGAGGCCTGGCGTGAGTGGCTGTTGCGCGCGGTCGCCGGCGACCCGCGCGACCTCCGGATCATGTACGGCATCCGGGGCGAACGCCGGATCCCCGAGATCGCGGTGGAGTGGCTGCCCGGGTACGAGGAGTCGCTGCCGGTGCGGGTCGGCAACGACGCGTCGCGGCAGTTCCAGCTCGATGTTTACGGCGAGGTCCTCGACCTGCTGCACCAAGCGACGCGCGAGGGGTTGCCGCACGAGTCGGCCGCATGGGAGATGGAGCTCCGGATCATGGACGTGCTCGAGTCGAACTGGCGCGAGCCCGACGAGGGGATCTGGGAGGTCCGCGGCGGCCGCCAGCAGTTCGTGCACTCCAAGATGATGGCGTGGGTCGGGGTCGATCGCGCCGTGCGCTCGGTCGAACTGTTCGGGTTCGACGGGCCGGTCCAGCGGTGGCGCGCGCTCCGCGAC
>JBJMLQ010000127.1:0-7350 GCA_045805225.1 Actinomycetota bacterium
CCGACGAAGCACCAGCCGGCAACCGCGGCCGCCCCGCTCGCCCACCGCACCGTGATCAATCCCGACGCGATCGTCGCGAGCGCGTGCCAGAGCTGGTAGTCGGCGGCCGTCTTCCAGTTGTCGAGCCGCTCCGCGCTCACCCGCGCACGGATCGCGTGTGCCCCGAACGCCCCGGCTGCCACGCCGATGAACCCGAGCAGCGCACCCGCGCCGATGAGCGCGCGGCCCACTAGGGCTGTGCCTCGAGCAGGAACGGCACCACCGCGGCGTCGAACGCCTCGGGCTGCCGCATGTTCACCACGTGATCTGCGTGCTCGACCACGATCTTCCGCGCACCGGGGATCCGTGTCGCGAGCACGTCGGCGACCTCTTCGATCGAGCGCACGTCCGTGTCCCCGACGATGACCAACGTCGGAACATCGATCTCCTCGAGGTGATCGTAGGTCGGGTACATCGCCCACACATCGAGTTCCTCGTCGATCTCGAAGTTCTGTGTGTTCTCGAGCGCGATCTCGCGGATCCGGGCGCCCGCGGGATCGTCGGTGCCGAGCGCCGTCCACACCTTCATCGCCTCATCCGTCGCACGGACCAGGTCGCCGGCCTCCATCGCCGCTTCGATCGGCGCGAACAACGTCGCCTCCAGCTCCTCATCCCACGGGAACCCGGGGCATCCGGACGCGACCGGCACCAGCGCCCACGCCCGATCCCGGTGCTCGATCACGGTCTGCAGGGCGACCGCGCCGCCCATCGAGCAGCCGACGAACGCCGCCGTCTCGATCCCCCGCTCGTCGAGCACCGCGATGGTGTCCTCGACGCTCGAGTACGTGCGCTCGGGCATCGACGACGTGCCGTAGCCGCGCTGGTCGAACCGCACCACGCGGAAGCCGGCGTCCAGAAGCGTCGGGATCTGTGGCTCCCAGGTGCGCATGTCCCACAGTCCCGGATGCAGCAGGACGACCGCGGGTCCCTCGCCGACGTCCTCGAAGT
Organism: Actinomycetota bacterium; assembly: GCA_045805225.1. Classification (GTDB taxonomy): domain Bacteria; phylum Actinomycetota; class UBA4738; order UBA4738; family HRBIN12; genus AC-51. Next base: position 988 of record JBJMLQ010000127.1, read on the forward strand.
GGATCGAGCCACCGTCGGCGAGCGCAAGCGTCCCGATCATGCGAAGAAGGGTTGGAGCTTGCGATAGCTGTCCGCGACGAGCTCCGGCAGCACCCTCGTCTCACCGACCACCGGCATGAAATTGGTGTCACCGCCCCAGCGCGGCACGACGTGCCAGTGCAGGTGCTCGGGGATGCCGGCGCCGGCCACGTGGCCGAGGTTCAGCCCGATGTTGAACCCGTGGGGCTCCGACGCCTCGCGCAACGCCTCGACGCAGCGCTGCTCGAACGCCGCGATCGCGGCGTTCTCCTCGGTGGTCAGCTCAACGAAGTCGCCGACGTGCCTCGTCGGCAGCACGAGGAGGTGCCCGGGGTTATAGGGAAACTTCGCCAGCGTGACGAAGGCGTGCTCGTCGCGCGCGAGGATCCGTTCCTCGTCCGACGTGCCGGCGAGCAGCGCGCAGAAGACGCAGTCGCGATCCGCGGGCTCGTCCTTGTTGGCCTGGATGTACTCCATCCGCCAGGGGCTCCAGAGCCGGTCCATCGGTCAGCCCGGGACAAGCGTCTGCTCGAGCGACCGCGCGCGCGACTCCTCGAGCAGCGCGTCCACGATGGCGTCGAACGCGAGCCCGGGCACCTCTTCACCCGAGCGCGTCCGAACCGTGAACGTGCCCGCCTCGAGGTCGCGGTCGCCCACCACGATCACGTACGGCGCCTTGATCAGTTGCGCGGCGCGGATCTTCTTGCCGACCGACTGCTTGGAATCGTCGACCGCGACGCGGAGCCCGGCCGCGCGCGCCCGTGCCGCCAGCTCGTGCGCCGCCTGCGCGTTCCGATCGGCCACGGGCAGCACCCACAGCTGCTCCGGCGACAACCACAGTGGGAACGCGCCCGCGTAGTGCTCGGTCAGCACCGCGAAGAACCGTTCGACCGAACCGAACAGCGCGCGATGGATCATCACGGGCTGGTGCCGCTTGCCGTCCGCGCCGGCGTAGTGCAGGTCGAACCGCTGTGGGAGCTGGAAGTCCAGCTGGATGGTCGACATCTGCCATGTGCGCCCGATCGCGTCGCGCGCCTGCACGCTGATCTTCGGCCCGTAGAACGCCCCCCCGCCGGGGTCCATCACCAGCTCGAGGTTCATCGCCAGGGCCGCCTGGCGCAAGGCCTCGGTCGCCTCGTCCCAGTCCTCGTCGGCGCCGACCGACTTCTCCTCGGGCTTCGTCGACAGCTCCAGGTAGAAGTCGTCGAGCCCGTAGTCGCGCAAGAGCGACAGCGTGAAGCTGAGCAGCGACTGGAGCTCCTGCCCCATCTGTTCGCGCGTCGTGAAGATGTGGGCGTCGTCCTGGGTCATACCGCGCACACGGGTCAAGCCGTGCACGACCCCGGACTTCTCGTACCGATAGACGGAGCCGAACTCGAACAGCCGCATCGGGAGCTCGCGATAGGACCGGGTCCGCGATCGATAGATGAGGATGTGATACGGGCAGTTCATCGGCTTGAGGTAGTACTCGGTGCCGCCGTCGAGCTCCATCGGCGGGAACATCCCGTCGGCGTACCAGTCGAGATGGCCGCTCACGTCGAACAGCTGGCGCTTCGTGATATGCGGAGAGTTGACGAACAGGTAGTCGTCCTCGACGTGCCGCTGCCGTGAGTAGTCCTCCATCAGCATGCGGATCAGGCCGCCGCGCGGATGGAACACGGCGAGACCCGACCCGATCTCTTCGGGGAACGAGAACAGGTCCAACTCGGTCCCGAGCTTGCGATGGTCGCGACGCTCGGCCTGCTCGATCCGCTCCAGGTACGCATCGAGGTCCGCCTGGTTCGCCCAGGCGGTCCCGTAGATCCGGGTGAGCTGCGCGTTCTTCTCGTCGCCGCGCCAGTAGGCCCCGCTGACCGCGGTGAGCGTGAACGCGCCCAGGCGCCCGGTCGACGGCACGTGCGGCCCGAGGCAAAGGTCCTCCCAACCGTCGTTGCGGTAGAAGCTCGCGGTCTGCGCGGCCACGTCGATGTCGCCCGCGGCCTCGTCGGTCCCGAGCCCCTCGACGATCTCGCGCTTGAACGGCTGCTCGGTCAGCCGGCGGAGCGCCTCATCGATCGACACGTCCTCCCGAAGGAACGGCTGATCCTCGGCCGCGATGGCGCGCATCGTCTCCTCGATCCGCGGAAGGTCGTCGACCGACACGTGGACGGGGATCGCGAGGTCGTAATAGAAGCCGTCGGTGATCGTCGGGCCGATGCCGAGCTTGGTGCCGGGCCACAGGCGGCTCACCGCCTGCGCCAACACGTGTGCCGTCGAGTGCCGAAGGACGTGCAGGCCGTCGTCGCTGCGGACGTCGACCGGCTCGACCGAGCAGTCGTGTTCCGGCACGAACGAGAGGTCTCGAAGGACGCCGTCGACCCGCGCGGCGAGCACGCTCGGCGCCAGCGCGCTGCCGACCGGCTCCCCCTCGGGGAGGTTCACCGTGGTGCCGTCGGGCATGCGCAGGACCGGCATGCGGTGCAGGATAGCCGACGCCCTCGCGCCGACCGCCGTCTACTCGTAGCTGATGGCCTCGAGAACGTTGAGCTTGGCGGCTCGACGTGCCGGCAGGATCGCCGCAAGGACGCCGATCAGCGCGGCGAGGATCATCAGCACGACCAGCTGACCGATGGGAAGCGACAACTCCGTGACGCCGAGATCCGACAGCGACCGCTGGAGCGCCCAGGCGAACACGATGCCGATCACGAGCCCGAGGATCGCTCCCAACACGGCGACGATGACCGCCTCGATCCGCACCATCCGCTTGACCTGCACCCGCGCCATACCCACCGCGCGGAGCAGCCCGAGCTCACGTACCCGCTCGAAGACCGACAGCCACAAGGTCGCCAGGATGCCGAACCCCGAGATGATGATCGACAGGAACAGCAGCACGAACACGAACGCGAGCAGCTGGTTGATGGAATCGAGGAACTGCTGCTTCGAGGCCTCCTGATCGTTGGCCTGCACGTTCGGATAGTCCTTCTGGAGCATCGCGTCGAGCTGCGCCTTGGCGTCGGTGGGCGACACGCCGGGCGCGATCTTCAGGAACACGTTCTCGTCCAGCGGCTGCTCGACGTTCGCGTTGTAGGTCGTGAGTGAGATCACGTAGTCGTTCAGGATGGCGTTGTTCTCGAAGATGCCGACGACGTGCAGCGGTTGTGCCCCCGTCGCGCCGAAGGTCATCTCCACCTGACTCCCGACCGTGAGGCCCTTGCCGTCGGCCTCGGTCTTCGACACCAGCACGGCGCCGGGTTGCGACAGGTCCGCGAGGGAGCCCGCCGTCATCGGAACGTCGGCGACCTGCGCGAAGGTCGCCGGATCGACCGCGATCGGGAAGGTGTCCGACGAGGACGGACCGACGTGGGCCTCCGTCTGGCGGAGCTCCGACACGACCGAGAAGTTCGGATCGTGCCGAAGTTGATCGGCGAGGTGCGTCGAGAACGGGTTGAACTGGTTCGACGAGAGGGTCAGATCCGCGCGGAGGACCTCGTCGAGCGTCTTGACCGCCGACGCCTTCAGCGACGCCGCGAACACGGCGACGAACGCGACCAGCCCGAGACCGATCATCAGGGCCGAGGCCGTCGAGGCGGTCCGGCGCGGGCTCCGCTTCGCGTTCTCGTCTCCCAGCCGTCCGGTCGCCGTCCGGCGGAACGGCCGGCCGATGACGGCGGCGAGGCCGCGCGCGAACAGGGGCGAGAGCGTCGCGACGCCGAGGAACGTGAGCGCAGCGCCGAGACCGACGAGCGCGCCCGGATTGGACGCGCCACCGAACAACGCAGCCGAGATCGCCGCGATGCCGAGCGCGAGCACGACGCCGCCGATGATGACGCGCCTGCGGATCGACGAATCCGGCGTGGAGCTCTCGCGGAGCGCCTCGATCGGTGCCACCCGCGACGCGCGGCGCGACGGCACCCACGCCGCAACGACGGTCACGCCGATCCCGACGATCAGCGACACGACGACCGTGCGCGTCTCGATCGCCAGCGCGGTCGGCGGGAGCTTGAGACCGAGCGCGCCGAGCAGCGCCTTGAGCCCGAACGCCAGAACCACGCCCAGCCCGATGCCGAGGATCGAGCCGATCAGCCCGACCGCGAACGATTCCAGCAGCACCGAGGTCCGCACCTGGCGCCGGCTCGCGCCGAGTGCGCGGAAGAGCGCAAGCTCGCGGGTGCGCTGCGACACCACGATGTTGAACATGTTGAAGATGATGAACGCGCCGACGAACAGCGCGACGAACCCGAAGATCAGGAAGAACGTCCGCAGGAACCCGAGGCCTTGCGACACCTGCGCCTGCTGCTGGCTCGCGGCCGACGCTGCGGTGATCGACTCGTATCCCTTCGGCAGCACCGACGAGACACGGCTCGCGAGCTGGTTCGGATCGACACCCGGGTCGGCCTTGACGTAGATGGTGTCGAAGGCACCCTGGCGATCGAAGAGCTTCTGCGCGGTCGGGAGATCGAACAACGCGAGCGTCGCGCCCAGGAGGCTGTTCGAAGAACCGAAGCGCGCAACGCCCGATACGGTGAACTCGCCCGGGCCCGTGGTCGTGACGACCTTGATCCGCTGGCCCACGGAGATCCCGTGGTCGGCGGCGGTGCCGGCATCGATCACCACTTGGTCGGGCCCGACGGGTGGCGCGCCCCCCGGTTCGATCTGCAGCGTGGTGATTGCGGCATCCCACGAGCCGCCGATCGGCGGCGCCCCGCCGTTCTGGATCACCTTGTTCGTGCTCGGATCGACGATCCAGGCTGTGCCGCCGATCGATCCGTCCGCGGCCGCCACACCGTCGACCGCCTCGACCTTCGGCAGCACGCTTGCGGGGATCGGCTTGCGTTCACTGCCGCCGCCGGTGTTGTTCTGCCCACTCGACTCGAACGCCGTCGTGCCCTGCACGACGACGTCGGTGCCCTTGTAGACGTCGCCGAAGAGGTTGTCGAAGCTCTTGAGCGCCGTGTCGGTCAGGATGAACGAGCCGGCCGTCATCCCGACGCCGAGGACCACGGCCAAGGCGGTCAGCACCAGCCGGAGCTTCCGCGCGAAGAGGCTCTTGATGGTCGCGCGAAGCACTACGCCTCCAGCGACTTGATCTCGTCGAGGATCGCGTCGGCGGTCGGCGACCGCATCTCTTGCACGACGTTGCCGTCGGCGAGGAACACGACGCGGTCGGCGTGTGCGGCCGCGTGCGCGTCGTGCGTCACCATCACGATCGTCTGGCCGTGCTCGTCGACGGCCGAGCGCAGGAAGTCGAGCAGCTCCGCGCCGCTCTTCGAGTCGAGGTTCCCCGTCGGTTCGTCGGCGAAGATGATCTCCGGACGGGAGACGAGCGCGCGGGCGCCGGCGACGCGCTGCTGCTGCCCTCCGGACAACTCGGCCGGCCGGTGGTCCAGCCGGTCGGTCAGCCGGACGGTCTGCACGACGGTGTCGAACCACGCTTTGTCGACATCGCGCCCCGCGATGTCCAGCGGCAGCGTGATGTTCTCGCTCGCGGTGAGCGTCGGGATCAGGTTGAACGCCTGGAACACGAACCCGACGCGGTCGCGCCGCAGCTGCGTGAGCTGCTTGTCCGACAACGTGGTCAGGTCGATGTCGCCGACGAGAACCGTGCCCTCGGTCGGCGTGTCGAGCCCGGCGAGCACGTGCAGGAGCGTGGACTTCCCCGAGCCCGACGGACCCATGATCGCGGTCCACTCCCCCGCGGCGAGATCGAGCGAGATGCCGCGCAGCGCCTCGACGGCCGCGTCGCCCGAGCCGTACACCTTGCGGACCCCGACCGCGCGCGCGGCGGGTTGAGTGGTCGTCGTCGCCACAGCAACTCCCTCCATGGTGTTCGACCGGCAGGTCCCCAACCGGTCACGTGCGGTGGCATCGGTCGTTCCGCGCAGACAGACGCGCCGAGGCCTCGCGTGCTCGCGGCAGTCTAGCAACGAGGGCATGAACGCTGGATGGACAAGATGTGCAGGTATCGCTGTGATGCAGGACGGGTCACGCGGTCGGGCGGGCGGCTCGTGCGGCGAAGGTTGCGCTCCGGAGGGGTGGCGTGTCTAAGGTAGGCCCATGGACCGACGGAGGGGGGCGTCCGCTGCACGCCGGGTCGGCAGGGCCGTCGCCGGCGTGGCCGTCGCCCTGACGATCGTCGTCGCGCCCTCCGCTTCCCGGGCGCAGCCCTCGATCTTCCCGACGTCCGGCGCGCTGTTCGGCGCCTTCGTGCAGCCGGGCTCGCATACAGGCCCCGACCGGCGGTCCGCGCTCACGTCGTTCGAATCACTCGTTGGCCGCGAGATAGCGATCGAACGGGTCTACTACTTCTGGGATCAGGCTTGGCCGACCGCCGACGACGCGTGGACACGCGATGCCGGGCGCATCCCG
>JBJMLQ010000128.1:0-13152 GCA_045805225.1 Actinomycetota bacterium
GGCCAGATCGCGCGCGGGTTCGTCGAGCGCCGGCGTCGTGCCGGCGAGCTGGACCCGGTGATAGGGCAGCACCGGCACACGTTGGGTGCCGGTGTCGACCACCAGCGTCAAGATCCGGTCCCATGGTCCGGGGCCGTCGACGGCGTGCCGCTCGTGGCGGTAGGCCAGCGCCGTGGTGTACCTGTGGTGACCGTCGGCGATCAACAGGTCGAAGGGCTCGAGCCAGTCGGCGACCGGTTCGTGGGCCGTTATCCGCCAGAGCCGGTGTCGGACCTGTTCCTCATCGACGAGGTCGAAGAGCGGGTCCGCCGCGCACGTGCGCTCGAGCAGGTCGGCGAGCGGGCCGCTCGGGCCGGCGACCGTGCCGTAGATCGGAGACAGATGCGTCCCGGTCGCTCGTAGCAACGCGAGTCGGTCCTCGATCGGTCCCGGCATCGTCTCTTCGTGCGGGATGACCCCACCGCCCCACGGCTCGAGTTGGAGCGCCACGAGCAAGCCTCGGATCCGGCCGGCGAAGCCGGTCGGACCGTCGGTCCACGAGATCTCGTAGACGTCGTAGCCGGGCGCATCGTCCGCCTTGAGCACGCCCGATCGCTCCCAATCGGTCAGCAGCTGCGCGGCCCGGGCGTACCGACTCTCCTCGTGATCGGGATCGGCCGAACCCGTCGCCAGATCGAGGTGCGCGACGTTGTAGGGGCTCGCCGCGTGGAAGCCATCGCGGTGGGGTTCACTGATAACGTCGTACGGCGGCGCGGTGAGTTGCGCGATCGGCCCGGCGACGGTCGGGTCGTACCGCAGTCCGACGAAGGGGGCGACCCGTGGCATCCAGCTTGTATAGCAGCGTCCGGGTGTTCGCGGCCGCGTGATCGCCGACGCCTACGACGCGTTCCTGCTGGATCTCGACGGGGTGCTGTGCCGCGGCGACAGCCCGATCGCCGAGGCGTCCGAGACGGTTCGCGCGCTGCGGTCGCTCGGCAAACGGATCGCGTTCGTCACGAACAACTCCTCGCGTACGAGCGACGCCGTGGTCGCGCATCTCGCGTCCGTCGGCGTCGACGCCGAGCCCGACGAGGTCGAGACGTCCGCGCTGACGACCGCCGCGATGCTCCGCGACCGGTCGGTGCGCACCGCGGCGGTCATCGGGGAGGAGGGGCTGCGATCGGCCCTCGCGGCTGCGGACATCCAGGTGGTCGCCGCCGACGCCGGCCCCGAGGCGTTCGTCGTCGGGTGGGACCGCCACGTCACCTACGACGAGCTGCGCGAGGCGTCGCTTGCCGTGCAGCGAGGGGCGACGCTCTTCGCCTCCAACGACGACGTGTCCTACCCGGCGCCCGGCGGCTACACGTGGCCGGGAGCCGGCGCGATCCTCGCGGCCCTCGAGGCGGCGACCGGCGTCAAGGCGGAGGTCTTCGGCAAGCCGAACCCGCCGATCCTGCGCGCGGCGCTGACGCGCGCCGGCGGTGGCCGTCCGCTGGTCGTCGGGGACCGGCTCGAGACCGACATCGACGGTGCCGCCAACGCGGGCTGGGACTCCGCGCTCGTGCTCACCGGCATCTCGACGCGGGCCGCGGCAGCGGCCGCGAGCCACGCGCCGACGTACGTGCTCGAGGACCTGTCGGGGCTCGTCGCCTGACGTCCAGCCTGACGCGCGGCCCGGGGGCGCGACCGCCGGGGCTATGCTGAAGCGCACCCGGATCCGAGGAGCGCAGCCATGGCGAAGATGCAGGACGTCCGCAAGACGATCGAGGGGTCGCTCGGCAACCTGACCCCGACCCGCGCCCAGGAGATCGCGAAGGGCATGCTCGATCGCGACGCCGCCAAGGAGCAGGTGACCAAGACCGCCGCCGACCTGATGGAGTGGTCGCAGCGGAACAAGAACCGGCTCACGATGATCGTCCGCAACGAGGTGCGCTCGCAGCTGAAGCAGGCCGGCGTCGCCACCGAGGAGGAGCTGAACGCCCTGCGCAAGCGCGTTCGCGAGCTGGAGCGCGCTGCGAAGCGCCCCGGCACGCGCACCGCCGCGGCCAAGAAGAAGACGACCGCGAAGCGATCCCCCGCCAAGGGCACGGGCGCCGCCGGGGCGTGACCCGAAGGCGGCTGGACGCAGAGCTCGTGCGACGGGGGCTCGCGGTGAGCCGCGCGGCGGCCAAGGAGATGGTGGAGGAGGGCCATGTGCGGGTGGCGGGCTCGGTTGCCGCGCGCCCCGCGACGATGGTGACGCCCGACGTGGCGATCGACCTGACCGGCGACGACGTGCGTCCGTTCGTGTCCCGCGCGGGCGGCAAGCTCGCGGCGGCGCTCGATCGATTCGCGATCGACCCCACCGGCTGGATGTGCCTCGACGCCGGCGCCTCGACCGGCGGATTCACCGACGCGTTGCTCCAGCGCGGCGCGAACCATGTGATCGCGGTCGACGTCGGATACGGCCAGCTGGCGTGGTCGATCCGAACCGACGAACGCGTGACCGTCCTCGAACGCACGAACGTTCGTGACCTCACGCCCGGCGAGCTGCCGTTCGCGCCCGATCTCGTCGTCGCCGACCTGTCCTTCATCTCGTTGACGCGTGTCCTGCCGGCGTTGACCGACCTGGCGGCGCCGGAGGCGACGTTCGTGGTGCTCGTGAAGCCGCAATTCGAGGCGGGGCGAGGCGACGTGGGGAGCGGCGGCGTGGTGCGCGATCCCGCGGTATGGCATCGCGTCATCGAGGAAGTGATCGCTGCCGCTGGCTCTCGGGGACTCGGCGCGCGGGCGGTGATGGCATCGCCGCTGCGCGGTCCGGCGGGCAACGTCGAGTTCCTGCTCCAGCTGGGGCCGGGTGCCGAGGCGGGCGCGGACGTGGCGGCCGCCGTTCGTGACGCGATGGCGTGGTCGGCGTGACGTCCGTCGGCTTCGTCGTGCACGAAGGCCGCGCCGCTGCGGTGGAGGCGGCGACCACGCTTCGTGACGAACTGGCACGCGAGGGGATCGAGTGCCTCGACGGCGCGCACCGAGGGATCGCGTTGGTGGTGGCTGTGGGTGGCGACGGCACGTTCCTGCGCGGGGCGCACACGGCGGCCGCGCTCGGGGTGCCGGTGCTCGGCGTGAAGGTTGGCCGACTCGGGTTCCTGACGGAGGTCGAGCCGAGCAACGCCGCGCCGTTGATCTCCCAGGCGCTCGCGGGCGAGGCGCCGGTGGAAGACCGCCTCGCGGTCGTCGCCGAGCCGATGGGCGGCGCGTCGTTCGAGCGGCAGTGGGCGATGAACGAGATCATGATCGAGAAGCGCGCGCGCCACCGGCTCGTGCGGCTGCGTGTCGAGCTCGACGGGGAGTATCTGACGACGTTCTCCGCCGACGGCGTCATCGTGGCGACGCCGACCGGCTCGACGGCGTACTCGTTCTCGGCCCGCGGACCGATCGTGTCGCCGTCGGTCGGCGTGCTGGTCGTGACGGCCGTCGCCCCACATATGGTGTTCGACCGGTCGTTCGTGCTCGGGGCGGAGCAGGTGGTGCGGGTGGAGGTGGTCGGCGACGAGCCGGGGCTCCTGTCGGCGGACGGCCGCGACGCCGTGGAGCTCCCGGTCGGTGCGGCGGTGCGGATCGGGCGCGCCGAGCATCCAGCGCGGTTCGTCCGGCGGCCCGACGCGGCACCGTTCGTCGCCCGCGTGCGCGACAAGTTCGATCTTCCCGGCGATCCCGAGGACGGCACGTAGCCGGCCGGCGTGTCGGACGCGCGGGCTAGTATCCGCGCGTGCTGCGACAGCTCCACATCACGGGTCTCGGCGTGATCCACGAGCTTGATGTCGAACCCGCTCCCGGCCTCAGCGTCCTGACCGGAGAGACCGGCGCCGGCAAGACGATGATCGCCACCGGCATCTCGCTCGCGATCGGGGCGCGGGGCGGCGCGCATCTCGTCCGTGAAGGCGCCGGCGCCGCCAGGGTGCAGGCGCGGTTCGATGCGCCCGACGGCTCACAGGAGTGGGCGGAGGACGGCGAGGTCATCCTGGCGCGATCGATCGCCGCCGACGGTCGTGGCTCGGCGCGGATCGGCGGCCAGCTGACCACGGCGGCGGCACTCGGCGAGATGGGCGCCAGGTTGGTCGAGATCCACGGGCAGCACGGGTCGCTGCGGCTGCTCGACGGCGCCACGCAGACCGAGTTCCTCGATCGCGCGGCGGGCGCCGAGCAGGTCGGGCGCGCGAGGGTCTACCGGCAAGCGTATGAGCGATTGCTGGAGCGCCGAAGGACGTTGGCGTCGCTGACCGAGGCGGCGCGCGACCGAGAACGCCAGATCGACCTGCTCGCCTACCAGGTGCGCGAGATCGAGTCCGTCGGCCCGGCAGCCGGCGAGACCCTCGCGCTCGAGGCCGAGGAGGCGCGCCTCGGACACGCCGAACGGCTGCGCGATCTCGCCAGATCGGCCGTCGCGGCGCTCTCGGACGACGGCGCGGCCGCCGACCTGTTCGCGTCGTCGGCGCGTGATGTGAGTGCGATGGCCGCCGTCGATCCAGACGCCTCCGATCTGGGCGAACGGGCGGCCGCGCTGGCCGCCGAGATCGCCGACCTCGCGAGCGAGCTGCGGGACTACCGCGAGCGGGTCGCGCTCGATCCCGAGCGGCTCTCCGAGGTACGAGACCGCATGGCGGCCCTCAAAGGATTGCACCGCAAATATGGCGCCACCGACGCCGATGTCGTGCGCTTCCTGGACGAGGCCCGGGCGGAGCTCGCGTCGCTGCAGACGGCAGACGAACGGCTCGCCTCCATCGGGGCCGAGGTCACGGAGGCGGCTGAGCTCGCCTCCACGCTCGCCGACGAGCTCCACCGCGTGCGCGTCGCCACGGCGCCCTCCGTGGCGGCCGCGCTGTCCGGCCACCTCGCCGATCTGGGCATGCCGGCGGCGTCCATCGAGATCGTCGTCGACGAGATCGCCGAGCCGGGTCCCGCGGGCCGGGACCGCGTCGAGATGCGCTTCCGGGGCGGCCCCGGACAGCCCCTCGCACCGTTGGGCAAGGTCGCCAGCGGCGGGGAGCTCTCTCGCGTGATGCTCGCGTGCCGAAGCGTCCTGGCCGCCCTCGACGACGTGCCGACGCTCGTCTTCGATGAGATCGACGCCGGGATCGGGGGCGAGGCGGGGCTCGCCGTCGGCCGGCGGCTGGCGCGGCTGGCGACCACGCACCAGGTCCTGGTCGTGACGCATCTGCCGCAGATCGCGTGCTTCGCCGATCTCCACGTCGGTGTGCGCAAGCGCGATGGCGCCGCCACGGCCCGCGCTCTCGAAGGCCCCGAACGGGTCGCGGAGCTGTCGCGGATGCTCGCCGGGATGGAGGCGTCGGAGCACGCCCTGTCCCACGCGGAGGAGCTGCTCGACGAGGCCGACCGCGTTCGGGCGGAGGCGCGGTGACCCGGATGCTCCGATCGCCCGTCGATGATCGCAGCGCTCCGCACGACGTCTGCTACAGTCGGCTCCCGTGGTGAAGGAGCACACCAGGTACGTGTTCGTCACGGGTGGTGTCGCCTCCGGCCTCGGCAAAGGCATCACCACAGCCTCCCTCGGACGCCTCTTCGCTTCGCGCGGACTGAAGGTCGTCCTGCAGAAGCTCGACCCCTACGTCAACGTCGACCCCGGCACGATGAACCCGTTCGAGCACGGTGAGGTATTCGTGCTCGACGACGGCGCCGAGACCGACCTCGACCTCGGCCATTACGAGCGGTTCCTCGACGCCGACCTGCATCGCGGGTCCAACTTCACGACCGGCGCCGTCTACTCCGCCGTCTTGGCGAAGGAGCGTCGTGGTGACTATCTGGGCAAGACCGTCCAGGTCATCCCGCACATCACCGACGAGATCAAGGCGCGGGTGCTGGCCCTGGCCGAAACGGATCAGGCCGACGTGCAGATCGTCGAGATCGGCGGCACCGTTGGTGACATCGAGTCGCTCCCGTTCCTCGAGGCCATCCGGCAGCTCCGCAACGAGGTCGGCCGCGACCGGTGCGCGTTCGTGCACGTGTCGCTGATGCCGTTCATCGGTCCGTCGGGCGAGCTCAAGACCAAGCCGACGCAGCACTCCGTGAAGGAGCTGCGGTCGCTCGGTCTACAGCCCGACGCCATCGTGTGCCGTTCGGACCGTCCGATCGGCCGCAACCTCAAGGAGAAGATCTCGCTGCTGTGCGACGTTCCGATCGGGGGCGTCGTCAGCGCGCCCGACGCGCCGTCGATCTACGAGGTGCCGCTCGTGTTGCACCGTGAGGGGCTCGACAACCTGTTGTGCGAGCACCTGCGGATCGACGCCGAGCCGGATCTCAGCGAATGGAACGACCTCGTCGAGCGCGTGCACGCCGCCGTCGAGCCCGTCGACATCGCCGTCGTCGGCAAGTACGTCTACCTCCGCGACGCATACCTGTCGGTGATGGAAGCGCTGTACCACGGCGGGTTCCACCACGGGGTCGACGTGCGGATCCGGTGGGTCGCCTCCGACGACCTCGGCGGCGAGGCGACCGCCGCGGTTCTCGATGAGGTCGACGGCATCCTGATCCCCGGGGGGTTCGGCGTTCGCGGCGTCGAGGGCAAGATCGACGCGGTGCGCTACGCGCGCGAACACGGCGTGCCGTTCCTCGGCATCTGTCTCGGGCTGCAGTGCGCGGTCGTCGAGTTCGCACGCAACGTCTGCGGACTGCACGGCGCCAACTCCTCGGAGTTCGATCCCGCGACGGTGCACCCCGTGATCGATCTCCTACCCGAACAGAAGGACGTGACCGACCTCGGCGCGAGCATGCGCCTCGGCGCGCAGCCCTGTTACCTCGAGCCCGGCACCCGCGCGGCCGCGGCCTACGGCGCCGACGTGGTCGAGGAGCGCCACCGCCACCGCTGGGAGGTCAATCCGAGCTACCACGAGGCCTTGCAGGCCGGCGGGATGGTGATCAGCGGCACGTCGCAGAAGGGTCGGCTGGCCGAGATCATCGAGCTGCCCGACCACCCGTTCTTCGTCGCCGGGCAGTTCCACCCGGAGCTGCGGTCGCGGCCGACGCGCCCGCATCCGCTGTTCCGTGCGTTCGTTGGCGCGTCGGCCGACCAGCGCGCGCGGCGCACCGCCGAACGAACCGCCGCCGTTCCGAGCTGACCCCCGTGGCCGAGCCCGCGGCCTCGCGCGTCGCCTGGGCGGGTGCCTACCTCCGCGTCGAGGTCGAGACCTGGCCCGGCGTCGGGGAGTACGAAGTGATCCATAAGCACGACGCGGTCGGGATCGTTCCCGTCACGCCCGACGGCGACGTCGTGCTCGTCCGACAGTTCCGCCCTCCGGTCCGTGATGCGCTCGTGGAGGTGCCGGCCGGCCTGCTCGACATCGAGGGTGAGGACGCGCTGACGTGTGCCGAGCGCGAGCTGTTCGAGGAAACCGGCTTCCGGAGCCGCGGCGCCGCGTTCCTCGGTGGGGTCTACGTGTCGCCGGGCTTCACCGACGAGTACATGCATCTGTTCTGGACACGGACCGACGCCGAACCCGAGGGTGAGCCCGAGGAGGGGATCGACGTGGTGCGGCTGCCCCTGCACCGGGCGGTCGCGTCGGCGCGGGAGGGCAAGGTCCGCAACGCCACCACGGCGCTCGCGCTGTTGCTCGCCGCGGGCGTTCCCGCGTTGCGGGACGTGGCCGCATCCCCGCCGTAGGCTGGCGCTATGGCCGACCCGGAGGCGGTGGCGCGCCGCTACCTCGAGCACCTCACCGTCGAGCGCGGGCTCGCCGACAACACGCTCGCCGCCTACCGGCGCGACCTCGAGCGGTACGTCTCGTTCCTCGATGCGCGCGGCGTTCGCACCCTCGACGACGTCGATCCGAAGACGGTCCGCGCGTTCATCGCATCGGTGTCGGCGTCGACGCACGGTCCGGACGACGAGCCATACCGCGCGACGACCGTGTCGCGGATGCTCTCCACCGTTCGCACGTTCCATCGGTTCGCTTTGCGCGAGGGCCTCGTGACCGACGACCCTACGGCAGGCGTGGTGCGGCCTCGGTTGCCGCGGGCGCTGCCGCACCCGCTGACGGTCGACGAGGTCGCCGCGATCGTCGAGGCCCCCGGCGACGCGACGCCGGTAGCGCTCCGGGACCGGGCGATCTTGGAACTCCTGTACGGGGCGGGGCTGCGGATCTCGGAGCTCGTCGGTCTTGACGTCGATGATCTCGATCTCGAGGATGCCGCGGTGCGCGTGCTCGGCAAAGGGAGCAAGGAGCGGCTCGTGCCCATCGGGCGGATGGCGCGCGACGCGATCGCCGCATACCTGACACGAGGCCGGCCGGCGCTTGCCACCGGCCGGTCGCGCGCGGCCTTATTCCTCAATACGCGTGGCGGCCGGCTCACGCGTCAGTCGTGCTCGCGATTGCTGGACGGGCATCGCGCGCGGGCGGGCCTGACGCGGGTCGTCACGCCGCACGACCTTCGGCACTCCTTCGCCACGCACCTGTTGGAGGGCGGCGCCGACGTGCGGGTCGTGCAGGAGCTGCTCGGACACGCGAGCGTCGCGACGACCCAGGTGTACACGTTGGTCACGAACGAGCACCTGCGCGCCACGTACTACACCGCGCATCCACGTGCGCGGCGCTCGAACGCCGGCGGAACAGGCGCGTCGTGAGCACCGCCGCGAGCGAGCAACGTCGCACGGCGCTGCTCGACCAACAGCGATCGCTCCGCCGGGAGATCGACGATCTGGGCGCCGATCGCGACGCCGACGAGGTGGCGTTCGATGCCGACGCCGGCTTCGCCGACCGGTCGCACAGCACCGAGGAGCGCGAACGGGTCATGACGATGGCGCGATCCCTCCGCGCCAACCTGCGCGAGGTCGAACGCGCGATCCGAAAGCTCGACAACGGGTCCTACGGTCTATGCGAGCGATGCGGGAACCCGATCGGCGACGAGCGGCTCGACGCGATCCCGTGGACGCCGTTGTGCATCGACTGCAAGAAACTGGTCGGCTGACATGCCGTCGGGTCTCGTGTCGCGGGTGTGCGTCCTCGTCTGCGACTCGTGGGGGGTCGGGGACGCGCCCGACGCCGATGGGTACGGGGATGCCGGAGCCAACACCCTCGCGCACGTCGCCCGTGCGGTGGGCGGCCTGGACGCGCCGGCGCTCGAGGGTCTCGGCCTTGGCCTGTTGAGTGCGATCGACGGGATCATCCCCCGCGCCGATCCCGGGACCGCACACGGCCGCGCCACGGAGGTCTCAGTCGGTAAGGACACCATCACGGGGCACTGGGAGATGATGGGCATCGTGCTCGACACGCCGTTCCCGCTGTACCCCGACGGCTTCCCGCGGGAGATCATCGATCCCTTCACCGCCGCGATCGGGCACGGGGCGCTCGGCAACGTGGCGGCCTCGGGGACGGAGATCATCGCCGAGCTCGGCCGGGCGCATCTCGCGAGCGGGGACCCCATCGTCTACACCAGCGGCGACTCCGTGTTCCAGGTGGCGACGCACGTCGACGTCGTGCCGCTCGAGCAGCTGTACGCGTGGTGCGAGATCGCACGGGGTCTCCTCGTCGGCCCGCACCGCGTCGGAAGGGTCATCGCGCGCCCGTTCGACGGGAAGCCGGGTTCGTTCGTCCGGCGCCCGGAGCGACGTGACTACAGCGTCGCCCCGCCCGGCCCGACGGTGCTCGATCACCTCGTCGCCGCGGGACGCTCGGTCCTTGGCATCGGCAAGATCCAGGACATCTTCGACCATCGCGGCCTCACCGACGCGCAGTACTCCTCGTCGAACGACGACGGCATCGACCGGACGGTCGCCGCGTTGCGCGATGCCGAACACGACCTGGTCTTCACCAACCTGGTCGATTTCGACTCGAAGTACGGACATCGCAACGATCCGACCGGCTATGCCGAGGCGATCGAGGCGCTCGACCGGCGCGTGCCCGAGCTGCGCGATGCGCTCGGGGACGGACTCCTCGTGCTCTCGGGCGACCACGGCTGCGATCCGACCACCCCGCCGACCGATCACTCGCGCGAGCGCACGCCGCTGCTGCTCGCCGGATGCCCGGGAGGCCCGTACGACGTCGGCACGCGATCGACGTTCGCGGACCTCGGCGCGACGGTGCTCGACGCGCTCGGCGTGTCGGCACCGCTCGCCGTCGGCGCCGGCTTCGCCGGCGCCATCGGGCTCGCCTGACGGGCCGTCCGGCGAGCGGCGGAGCGTGTCGGCCGGTATCGTGCCCCCAGCCCGGACCGAGACCGCGTCCGGAGCCGCGCAGAGAGGAGGTGGTCGATATCGGGTGGCTCTCGATCCGTACCGCGCTGTACATCGCCGGGTCGCTGTTGCTCGGGATGATGGCGCGCGAGTACGCCCGTGCGTTCGTGGCCACGCGCCTCGGCGATCCGACGCCGCGGTTGTGGGGCCGGCTGACCTGGAACCCGCGGTCGTGGTTCGATCCGTTCGGGTCGGCGCTCGTGCCGGGGCTGATCCTGGTCCTGTGGGCCGCGGCGACCGGGCTGTATCCGCCGCCCGCCGCCTACGGGAAGCCGGCGCCGGTGGACCCGTCGTACCTGCGACGCCCGACCCGCGACCAGGTATTGATCGGCCTCGCCGGACCCTGCACGAACATCGCGCTCGGGGTCGTCGCGGGGCTCGCGTTGCGCGCGATCACCAACCCCGCTGCGTTCACGGTGATCTCTGTCCTCGTGGTGTTCGAGTTCACGCAGTTCTGCCTCGCGATCTTCCATCTGTTGCCGATCCCCGGGCTCGACGGCGCGCGGCTCGTCGGGCTCGCGCTGCCGCCCGACGCGGCACGCGTCTATCGCGATGCGGACCGGTATCTGCCGCTGTTCGTCTTGCTCGCGATGTTCGTGCTCGCCGGGGTGATCAGCGGCATCGTCTACGGTCTCGTCGACGCGTTGTGCCAGGTCGCCTCGGGCGTTCGCTGCTCCCCTCGGTGACGCGCGCGCATCCCGGGGTGCCCCGGAGCCCCGCGTTATCATCGCGGCCATCGTGACCGAACCCGCCCTCGCGACGCGCACGAAGCGCGTGCTGACCGGTTATCGGCCCACGGGCGCGCTCCACGTCGGCCACTGGGCGGGCAACGTCGAGAACATGCTTGCGCTGCAAGGCGATGCGGGCTATGACTGCTTCTTCTTCGTCGCCGACTGGCACATGCTGACGACGCATTACGACCGGACCGACGAGCTGCCCGCGTTCGTCGAAGGGTTGGTGCTCGACTGGCTCGCCGCCGGGCTCGACCCCGAGCACGCCGTGATCTACCGGCAGTCGGACATCCCCGAGGTCGCCGAGATGGCGTTGCTCCTCGGGATGATCACGCCCCTCGGGTGGCTCGAGCGCGTGCCGTCCTACAAGGATCGCCTTCGCGACATGAGCGAGCGCGACGTGGCGAACTTCGGGCTACTCGGGTACCCGGTGCTCCAGGTGGTCGACATCGCGATCGTGCGCGGCGAGCTCGTTCCGGTCGGGGAGGACCAGGTCGCGCATCTCGAGCTGTCGCGCGAGATCGTCCGCCGGTTCAACCGACTCTACGGCGACGTCCTCGTCGAGCCCCAGCCGCTGTTGTCCGAGACCCCGCTCATCCCGGGCTCGGACGGGCGGAAGATGTCGAAGTCGCTGGACAACACGATCGGCGTCCGTGACGACGAGGACACCATCCGCGCGACGGTGCGCTCGTTCATCACCGATCCGCAGAAGCTTCGGCTGGGCGACCCCGGCAGGCCGGAGATCTGTCCGATCTTCGCGCTGCACCGGAAATTCTCGGTCGATGACGTCGACCGGATCGATGCGGGGTGTCGCTCCGGCGAGCTCGGCTGCGTCGATTGCAAGACGATCCTCGCCGATCACCTCGTCACGACCTTCGCCCCGTTCCGCGCGCGCCGTGCCGAGCTCGCTGCGACGCCGGGGCTGGCGCGCGACGTCCTGCACGCGGGCGCCGAGCGCGTGCGACCGATCGCCCGCGAGACGATCGACGCCGTGCGCGACGCGATGCATCTGGGATGAGCATGGACACGGCGGCGGAAGGGATGGCACCGTCGGGGTTCGCGGTGGAGGTTCCGGGGTTCGACGGGCCGTTCCGCCTGCTCGCGGATCTGATCTTGGACCAGAAGATCGACGTCTGCGACGTGCCGATCGCGACGGTCACCGAGGGGTTCCTGCGCTACGCCAAGGAGAACGCTACGTGGAACCTCGAGGAGGCGACCTGGTTCCTCGCGATCTGTGCGGTGCTGCTCGAGCTCAAGGTCTCGCGTCTCACGCCCAAGACGACCGAGCTCGACGAGGAGGATCTGCTCGGCGGGTCGCCCGATCTTGCGTATGCCCGGTCGATCGAGCTGCGGGCCTTCCGCAAGGTGGCGACCGAACTGGCCCGACGGCTCGAGGACGAGGCCGGCTACTTCGCGCGCGATATCGGCCCCGGACCCGAGTTCGCCCATCTGTACCCCGACCCGATGATCTCGGTCACCGCCGACCAGCTGTCGGCGTTGGCCGCCCAGCTGCTGCGGCCGCCTCCGACCGTCGATCTGTCGCACGTGACGCCGATCCGATTCACCGTGAACGACGCGATCCAGGCGGTGGAGGAGCACCTTGCTCGGATCGAGGAGGGGCAGGCGACGTTCCGTGAGCTGACGGCCGACTGCGAGGACCGGATGCACGTCGTGGTCCGCTTCCTGGCGTTGCTCGAGCTGTACCGTGACGGGAAGGTTGAGCTTCAGCAGGCGGCGACGTTCGGGGAGATCGAGGTGGCATGGAGACGATGAGCGGGACCGGGGCGGCGGTCGACACGCGGGCGCTCGAAGCGGTGCTGTTCGTCTCGGACGAGCCGTTGACCCCCGCCGTGCTCTCCCAGGCGCTCGAGGTCGACCGCCGGAGGGTTGAGGACCTGTGCGCGCAGTTGCAGGCCGAGCTCGAAGCGCGGAGCTCCGGTCTCGTCCTTCGCAACGTGGCGGGGGGGTGGCGGCTGTTCACCGACCCCGAGACGCAGCCCGTCGTCGAGCGGTTCGTGCTGTCGTCTCGCCAGGCCCGCATGACGAAGGCAGCGCTCGAAACCCTCGCGATCGTCGCGTATAAGCAGCCGGTGACCCGGCACCAGGTGAGCGCGATCAGAGGGGTGAACGCCGACGGCGTGCTCCGTGCACTCGTCGACCGCGGGCTGATCGAGGAGGCGGGGCGCGACGAGGGGCCGGGGCGGCCGCTGCTGTACGCGA
>JBJMLQ010000129.1:0-7157 GCA_045805225.1 Actinomycetota bacterium
CATGGCGCGACCTCCTTCGGTGTAGTGAACGGTGCCCGTTCGGGCAGTCGTCCTTGGGGGACCGTCTCCCAGTACATCCGGTTGAACAGCCACTTCGCGACGTGCCAAGCGCGGTTGGGCTGTGGCGGGATCGGGGGGTGCTCGTAGTCGAACCGCAGCGAGGTTGCCTTGCCGTCGCCCGTCTCGAGGAAGCACATCACGCGACCGCCGTAGTTCTCGGTGGGTGCGGTTCCGGCGACCAGCGAGGCGATCCTGCTCGCGATGACCGGCGCCTCGAAGTGGGCGGTCGATCCCGACTTCGAGATCGGAAGATCGGTCGCGTCACCGAGCGCGAAGACGCGGTCGTACCCGCCGACCCGCAGGGTCGTGCGGTCTGTGGGCAGCCACCCCGACACGTCGCCGAGCCCGGAGGACTTGACGACCTCCGCGCCCTCGTGCGGCGGCACCAGGACCAGCAGGTCGTACTCCTGCGTCTCACCCTCGAGCGACTCGACGGTCTGCGCCGCCGGGTCGACCGACTCGACGTTGAAGAAGGTCGTGAGACCGATCCCGCGCTGCTCCATGATCGGCTGGATCAACGCCGACGCGCTCTCGATCGTGAACGCGCGGTTCAGCGGTGACAGCAGCTCGACGTCGCTCCGGTCGCGGAGGCCACGTCGGCGGAGATAGCCGTCGACCATCATCGTGAACTCGACGGGCGCCGGCGGGCACTTGTACGGGATGCCGGCCACGCCGACCTTGATGCTGCCGCCGTGGAATCCCCGGAGCGCCTGCGCGAGACGCTCCGCGCCGGCCAACGAGTAGAACTCGAACGACCCCTCGGCAAGACCCGGGATCAGCTCGGGGACCAGTCGTGCGCCCGTCGCGATCACGAGGTAGTCCCACGAGAGGCTTCCGCCGTTGCGAAGCTGCACCGTGCCCGCGTCCGGATGGATCCGGATCGCCTCCTCGATCGCGAGGTCGACGCCGCTGCGCAGGAGGGACCGTTCCTCACGTGTGAGCCAGTGGCCCTTGGCCTCGCCCAGCGCGACGTAGAGGTAGCCGGGCTGGTAGTCGTGCATCCCGGTCGGGTCGACGACGGTCACGTGGACATCGCGGCCCAGCGACTTGTCGAGCAGGTTCGCGACGAGGGTGCCGCCGACGCCGCCTCCGAGGACGACGATCTCCGCAGGCATCGCCCGTCACCTCGCCTTGCGCACGACGAACCGCGCGTACCCGTCATCGGCGACGACCTCGACGAGCTCGTGCCGCGCCTTGGTCACCCACGCCGGGATGTCGGTCTTGGAGCCCTCGTCGCTCGAGAGCACCTCCAACACGTCGCCGACCTGACTCGTCCGGATCGCGCCGATCAGCGCCATCAGCGGTCCGGGGCACGCCATCCCGCGTGCGTCGATCGTCCGTGTGATCTCCGTGGTCGTCATATCGATCGCCTCTTTCAGATGAATGTCGCGCCGTCGCCGGCTTCCATGAAGAAGCGTGCGACGCCCCACACCTCGTCGACCACCGGATGCAGGTCGTCGGCGGTGATCCCGAGCAGCTCCATCGACTCGGCGCACGCGTTGATCGTGACCTCGCCGATGTCCTTGGCCTGCTCGAACAGCTCGATCCAGTGGACGGCGCCCTGCTGCTCGATGACGGCGCGCGCGCCGTCCTCGCCGGCCTCCGGCGAGACGCCGTGATCCTTGTGGACGCGGTCCTCACGGAACGCGTCGAGCGCCCAGTACTGGAGGAAGACGTTGACCGGCCGCCCCATGGCCGCCGCGCCGACCGCCAGCACCGCCGCGGCATGCAACTTGTCGTCGGTCCCGGAGAACAGGATCAACGAGAAGGTCTCGTCGGCCATCGTGCGTTTCCTTTCGTCAGGCGGCGTGCCGCCGGAGTCGTTCGATCTCGGCCTGGATCTGCCCTTCGTCCTTGTAGCTCCGGTAGAACACGTCCCAGGCGTTCATCACGAGCCCGATCCCCCAGAACAAGATCAGGAAGCCGGGCCAGAAGGTGCCGCCTCCACCGACCGTCGCCCAGATCGCGATCACGGCGGCGTTGACCAGCACGAAGACCAACAGGTGCCCGTAGAAGTCGTGGCGCTTCCTCACCTGCCGCACCGCCCGCTGACGCAGCTGCTCCTCTTCGCTCCGTTCGTCGGTGACCATCTGCGGCCTCCTTCCGTGACTCGCCTACAGTCGAACGCACGGCGAGCGCTGCATGAGGGGCCGCACGTCCCGCGTTCGTGCGGACCAATGGCGCGGCGGTGTTAGCGTCCGGCGATGACGTCCCTCGACGAGCTCGGCCGGCGGGACGGGCCGCAGGCAACGCCGCGTGCGGGTACCGGCCGAGCAAGATGCCGGCAGACCTGGCTCTGACCCGAGCGCAGGTCCTCGCGTTCCGGCGGCGGGTCGGTGCGCTCGATCAGCGGTTGCCGCGCGGCCGGCGGTCGTTGCGGCAGGCCGCGTGGGCGGGGCTCCAGGACAGCATGCCGCGCGCGGCGTCACTCTCGATCCACGCGCGCGTCGCGGGCACGACGTCCACCACGTGGGAGGACCCGTCGCTCGTGCAGCTCTGGGGTCCTCGCTACAGCGCGTACGTCGTCGCCGCAGAGGATCTTGCGTTCTTCTCGCTCGGCCGGCTGCCCGACGACGCGAAAGGGCGAACCCGCGCCGAGGACGCTGCGGATCGTGTCGAGTCCGTCCTCGGCCTCGGGAACAAGATGGGGTACGGCGACGTCGGCGCGGCGCTCGGCGTCAACGCGAACGCGCTGCGATACGGCGCGACGACCGGCCGGCTCGTGATCCGGTGGGAGGGGGCGCGGCAGCCGGCGCTGTGGTGCGTGCCGCCGCCAGAGATCTCACCGGAGGACGCTCGGCTCGAGCTCGCGCGCCGGTACGTGCACGTGTTCGGCCCAGCGACGCCCGCCGCGTTCGCGCGGTGGGCAGGCATCACCCCGCGGGGTGGCGTCGCCGCCTTCGCCGCACTGGCCGGATCACTGACCCGCGTCCGCTCGCCGATCGGCGCGGGATGGATCCTGCGGGCCGACGAAGCGGCCTTCCGCGCCGCTCCGGGTCCGGAGGCGCCGGCGCGTTTGCTGCCGAGCGGCGACGCGTACTACCTGCTGCAGGGCGACGATCGCAAGCTGCTCGTTCCCGACGCGAAACGACGCGCGGAGCTCTGGACGACGCGCGTGTGGCCGGGCGCGCTGCTGATCGACGGCGAGGTCGCAGGCACGTGGCGGCGCGCGAACGAGAAGGTGTCGATCCAGACGTGGCGCCGGCTCACGCGCGCCGACCGGGACGCGGTCGTCGAGGAAGCAGCGTCGCTGCCGCTCCCCGGACTCCCGGGTCCGATCGTCGTCACATGGGGAACGTAACGGCGACGCGCGCGGTCGTGCTCAGGGCGTCGGCCACCCCGGCACGCCCGCGTTGAACACGTAGACGCCCGGTCCGGGTCCGGACGGCAGCCCGAAGATCTCGCTGATCGAGAAGTTCACGCCGAAGATCGACGTCCGGTAGCCGCGCGCGGTGCCGAAGACGACGCTCGACGGGAAGTCGAGCGGTCCGCCGCTCGCGACGACGTGCACCGACCCGGACGGCGTCACCTCCGCGATCGCGTTCGCCAGGTTCATCGCGACGAACGCATCGCCGAAGACGTCCATCGTCACGCCGTCGGGGTTGTCGCCACTGGGGAGCGAGGCCAGGAGCGAGATCGCGCCCGGCTGGCCCGCGACCTTCGGGATCTCCAACACGGTGCGACGCTCGGTGTTGGTCACGGTGAGGACGCCGCGTTGGATCGCGATGCCGTTCACGCCGAGGTTCAAGCCGAGGCTCCCGTTGCCGGTAAGCGCGGTGTCCTGCAGCCAGATCGACGCGGTGCCGCCCCACGGGATGCGCCAGATCGCGCCGCGACCGGAGTCGGTCACGTACAGGTTCATCTGCTTGTCGAAGGCGAGCCCGTTGGCGAGGCCCATCGCGGCGGTGCCGGGAAGCCGCGTGGCGTCGCCGGTCCAACGGTCGAACCGCCACACGCCGTTGGCGTCGGGGTTCGCCGACTGCACGGCGCCGTAGACGTTCCCGAACGTGTCGACCGCGAGCCCCAGCAAGCCGAAGTCGCGGCCGGGAACGATGCCGTTCACGTGCGCGAACGGCTGCGGCTGCGTCGAGCCCGGCGGGATCCGCCAGACGTCGCCGAGCGGCGACACGCTCACGAAGAGCGTGCCGTCGCGAGCGATGGCGATCCCTTCGGGGTTCTGTCCCTTCGATTCGTCGAACGCGACGACGACGTGCACGGTCGCCTGCGCGGCGGCGGCGCCGGCGGTGACGAAGACCACCGCGGCGGCGAGGACCAGTCCGGCGAGACTGCGGCCTGCGCGTGATCGAGGCACGAACATGAGGCCTCCCTCTGAGATCGAGTTGGACGAGACCGACCCCTCGACCCTACGAGGGGTCGCGTATTCGGACAATGGGCGTGCGTGCGGCACACTGAGCGCCATGGATCCGCTCGAGGCGTTCACGGCGTTCGAGGGCCGCCTGCTCCGGCGGCTCAGCACCCGTGTGCTCCCGTTCGGGTGGGGGACCGCCTACCTCGACGATGACGTGCCGTCTCGGTACTACGCGAACTTCCTGCGCACCGAGACCGACCTGTCGGGTGCGACGGCGAAGGATCTGATCGCGGCCGCGGACGACATCCTCGGCGACGGTCGCTACGAGCATCGGTTGGTGATCGTGCGCGACGAGGCGGCCGCGGAGCGCCTCGCACCGGGCTTCGCCGCCGCAGGATTCGCCCGGGCGCCCGAGGTGGTGCAGCTGCTCCGGCGAGCGCCGGACAAGCCGCCCACGGTCGCCGTCGACGTGGTCTCGTTCGCCGAGGCGCGCGACGTGATCTTGCAGACGTATCTCGAAGACGAGCACCTGCCGCAGTCGGTCGCGGTGCCGTTCACCGATCACCGCGCGAAGTACGAGACGGCGGTCGGGGCGCGGTTCTTCGTCGCCCACATCGACGGCGAGCAGGCGGGGCTCTGCGAGCTCTATGTCGACGGCGACGACGCGCAGGTGGAGAACGTCGGGACGCTCCTTCGGTTCCGCAACCGCGGCGTCGCGCGTTCCGTGGTGCTCGCCGCGTGCGAGGCGGCGAGAGCCGCCGGCGCGATCAGGATCTTCATCCTCGCCGACGACGAGGATTGGCCGAAGCAGCTCTACGAACGGCTCGGCTTCGACCGGCTGGCGACAGACGTCGGGTTCCTGCGCACACCGGCGACGACGCCCTGACCGCGGCCTACAGCTCGAAGATGCGCCCCTCGTGACCGAGCTCGACCGAGACCGAGGTCGACAGCCGCTCCGCATCGGCCAAGATCGCCTCGAGGTCGTCGTCGCTGTGCAACGGGTCGTGGTGGAACAGCACGAGCCGCTGGGCGCCGGCTCGCTCGGCGAACAGCACGGCGTCGGGCGTGCTCGAGTGGCCCCACCCGACGCGCGCCGCGTATTCGGGAACGGTGTACTGCCCGTCGTGGATCAGCAGGTCGACGTCATGCGCGACGCCGAGACCCGAGATCCACGCTTCATCCATCGTCGCGAGGTCGGTGCCCAGACCGGGCTCGTGATCGGGGAGGTACGCGAGCGAGCCGCCGCCGTCCTCGATCCGGTAGCCA
Source organism: Actinomycetota bacterium (assembly GCA_045805225.1). Taxonomy (GTDB): domain Bacteria; phylum Actinomycetota; class UBA4738; order UBA4738; family HRBIN12; genus AC-51. The sequence continues at coordinate 5,636 of JBJMLQ010000129.1, forward strand.
ACCGCCGGCCCCGGGTGTTTCACGAGGGCCGCGGACACCGTAACCGAGCCGATCGTCCACGGTTGGTCCGATACCTCGAGGAACTCCGGGCGAGACGGTACGTTTCGCATGTGCACCGGGAAGTACGGCGGCGAGAAGAACGGAGCGAGGCGTTGCTCGAGCCCCTTGGTCGGCGCGGGCGGACCCCAGATCCGGAACTCCACGTCCGGATCCCAGAACGGTCCGAAGAAGCGGAGGCCCTCGATGTGGTCGGTGTGCAGATGGGTGATCAACAGGTCGACGCGCTTGGGACGCCGGCCGTCCAGCGACATGCCGAACGGCCGGATGCCGGTGCCGGCGTCCAGGATCAGCAGCGAGTCGTCGTCGGTATCGATGGCGATGCACGACGTCTGACCGCCGTAGCGGACCGTCTCGGGGCCGGGGGAGGCAAGCGTGCCGCGGCAGCCCCAGATCGTCGCCCGCATCGCCGTCACGACTCCGCGGGCCGTTCCCAGAACACCGCGATCGCCCCGAGGATCTCGTCGGGGCGCGCGCACAGCGGGAACGCCGTGACCTCGATGTTGCGCTCCATGCCGTCTCCGGCCTGGATGCACAGCGGCATGTGGGCCGGCCGTCCTTCACGGAAGGCGATGCCGAGCGGCAGCTGCTCCAGCGGCACGGGGTTGCCCTCGAGGTCACGCGGATCCCACTCCGCTGCCCAGCCGCCGGCAGGCAGCTCGCCCGTCTCCGCGTAGCTCGCCCCGAGCACCGGCTCGGCCGCCTCGTTGAAGTAGGCGAGCGTGCCGTCGGCGTCGACCACGAACGCCGGCGTCGCCAGGCGTGAGGTCAGATCCCGCGCGAGGATCAAGATCAGGTCGCGCTGTTCCCGGTCGTCGGCCACGCGCAGACCGTATGCGGTCTCGGGGGAACGCGCCACCCGGGGTGGGTATCGCGCGTCTCTAAGGTGAGACCGTCGAAGGAGCGTCGGAGGAGCGATGTCGCGCCGTGGGATGAGCCTGATCGCCGTTGCGGCCGCATCCGTGCTGTTCATCGGCGCGGCCCTCGTGCGCTTCGTGGTCGCGCCGGGCGGATCGGGGTCCTCCGGAGCGCTGTTCGGGGCGTTCGTCCAGCCCGGACCGACCACCGGTGCGGATCGCAGGGCCGCGGTCACGTCGTTCGAGTCGCTGATCGGACGGCCCATCGCGATGGAGCGTGTGTTCTATCGCTGGGACGAGCCGTGGCCCACCGCGGACGACGTCTGGACCCGCGACGCGGGCCGGATCCCGTTCATCAGCTGGAACACCCGGTTGGCGAACGGTGGATGGATCCGATGGGCCGACATCGCCGCGGGGAAGTACGACGCGGTGCTGCACGCGCGCGCCGACGCGCTGATCGCGTTCGGCTCGCCGGTGGTCTTCTCGTTCAACCACGAGCCGGAGAACGACCCGGCGGCGGGGACCGCGAGCGACTTCGTCGCCGCCTACCAGCACGTCCACGAGCTGTTCGAGGCGGACGGCGTCACCAACGTCACCTACGCGTGGAC
>JBJMLQ010000130.1:0-5722 GCA_045805225.1 Actinomycetota bacterium
GACAACGACGGCGCGTCGCCGTGATACCGCAGTCCACCGGCGTGGACCGGCGCCGGCACGAACGTGTGCCCGAGCGTGTACATCGGCACCATCGGGGCCATCCCCGCGGTGTCGCCGTAGTCGTAGGCGAACGTGCCCTTCGTGAGCGTGGGGCACGCGGCGGGCTCGGTCGCCAGGAACCGCATCGCCGGCTTCGACCCCGACAGCCGGTCGGCCATGAACGGATACGCGAGCCCGGCGTAGTTGGATCCGCCGCCGACGCAGCCGATCACGACGTCGGGCGTGTCACCGGCGAGCTCCATCTGCGCCTTGGCCTCGAGACCGATCACCGTCTGGTGCAAGAGCACGTGGTTCAGCACCGAACCCAGCGCGTACTTGATCGAGCCGCCACTGGTCGCCGCCGTCTCGACCGCCTCGCTGATCGCGATGCCGAGCGAGCCGGTCGATTGCGGGTTCTCTTCCAGGATGTTCTTGCCTGCCTGGGTGGTCGGTGACGGCGACGCGACGACCTCCGCGCCGAAGGTCTCCATGAACACCCGCCGGTACGGCTTCTGCTCGTAGGACGCCTTGACCATGAACACCTGGCAGTCGATCCCGAAGAACGCGCACGCCATCGACACCGCCGAGCCCCATTGCCCCGCGCCGGTCTCGGTGGCGATCCGCTTGGTGCCCGCTTCCTTGTTGTAGTGCACCTGCGCGATCGCGGTGTTCGGCTTGTGCGACCCCGCCGGCGAGACGCCCTCGTACTTGTAGTAGATCCGCGCCGGCGTCTGCAGCGCCTGCTCGAGTCGGACGGCACGTTGCAACGGCGACGGGCGCCACAGCCGGTAGACGTCCAACACCGCGCCGGGGATGTCGATCCATTCGTCGGTGCTGACCTCCTGCAGGATCAGCGCCTCGGGGAACAGCGGGAGCAGGTCGGCGGGACCAACGGGCTCCTTCGTCGCCGGGTGCAGCGGCGGCAGCGGCTGCATCCCCGCCTGGACGATCGACGGCATGATGTTGAACCACGACGTCGGCATCCGGTCCTGCGGAAGGTCGAAGCGGGTCTGCTCGGTCACGGCAACGCCTCCTTCACCCGGGGGCCGGAGCGTAGTCGCTTCCTCTGAGGCCGTCACCGCTACGCGACCGGCGCCACCGACACCTCGATCCACCCCTCGACCTCGCGCGCGCTGTACAGCGACAAGGGATCGCGCGCCGGCCCGTCGACCGGCTCCCCCGTCTCGAGGTCGAACACGCTGTCGCACGACGCGCAGGTCACCTGGGCCGAGCGGTCGTCGAACGACCCCTCGGCGAGCGAGCACCCCTGCCCGGTGCACGTCTCGGCGAAGGCGAACAGGCGGCGCTCGTCGTGCGCGACCGCCACCCGCGCCGCAGGCAGATCGAACGCGCGGATCTCTCCCTCGGGTATCTCGGCCAGCGTGCCGACGCGGACGTGCTCGGGGCTGCTCATGCGCCTCGCACCGCGAGGAACGACCGTTGCAACACGGTCGCGCTCCCGAGCACCGCGAGCAGCACGAGCACCGGCAGCATCATCCCGGGGATCAACAGCCCGACCGCCAGGGCGATCACGCGCTCGAGCCGTTGGAACAAGCCCTCCGTGAGCACGACCTTCGCCGCCTCGGCCTCCGCGCGCACGTGGCTGACGGCGACCGACACCACCAGTGTGACGAGGGCGAGGAAGGCGGCGACGGTCTGTCCGTCCGCCGCGAGGCGCCAGAACAGGCACGAGAACAGCACCATGTCGGAGATCCGGTCCAACACGGAGTCCATGAACGCGCCGGACCGCCGTGATTCGCCGCGTTGCCGCGCGACCGACCCGTCCATCACGTCGAATATGCCGCCGAGGATCAGGGCCACCGCCGCCCACAACCAGTCTCCGGCGAGGATCAGGACACCCGACACGACGTTGGCCGCGAGGGCGAGCACGGTGAGCTGGTTCGGACTCACCCCGGTCCACAGCAGGAACGCGAGCACGCCGCGGTACGGCCACGCGAAGATCCTCTGCGCCGCGCCTCCCGCCGCGCCCTCGCTCTTGCGCGGCGCCGGCATGTCGCGAACACGCGGGGCCTCCCGCGACCGGCGGCGACCGTCGTCGATCGTCATGCGGCGGGTCAGCCGGCGAACGGCTCGAGCGACACGATCCGGTACCGGAACGTGCCGCCCGGAGCCTCGTACGCGATCTCGTCGCCGATCGCGGTTCCCACGAGCGCAGAGCCGAACGGCGAGCCGATCGTCACGGTGCGCGCGCCGGGCGCTTTCTCCTCGGCGTGCTCGGCGATCAGGTAGGTCTCGTCGTCCTCGTCATCGAAGTCCAGCGGCGTGACGGTGACGAGCATGCCGGGCCCGACCGCGTCGGCCGCCGTCGGCGCCTCGACGATGTCGGGATCGCGAAGCATCTGCTGGACGTTGCGGATCCGCGCCTCCATCAACCCCTGCTCGTCCTTCGCTGCGTGATACTCCGCGTTCTCGCGAAGGTCCCCGTGCTCGCGCGCGACCTTGATCTTCTCGGTGATCTCGGCGCGCCGGGGGCCCGTGAGCTCGTCGAGCTCGGCCTTCAGGCGGTTGTAGGCGTCGAGCGTGAGGGTGGCCGTCGGCTCCTGGCCCGCACGCCGCGGCGGCCGCGACCGAAGCTCGTCGGGAAGTTCGGGCATGCGGCCGAGTCTAGCGGTGACCCCTGGGCATCGCCGAGGCGCGTCGCTGTGGCAGCATCCGCCGATGCGTCTGGACCTCGGCAACCTCGACGATCACGCGCGTGGGTGCGCGATCCTCGGGACCGGTGGCGGGGGCGACACCTACGCATCGGTGCTCGCAGCCCGGACAGCGCTCGCGGAATGCGGCCCCGTCGAGGTGGCCGACGTCGGGGCGTTGGCCGACGACGCACTGATCCTTCCCGTCGCGGGATGGGGCGCGCCGACGGTCGGCATCGAGAAGCTCGCATCGGGCGAGGAGGGCGTGACGCTCGTGCGCATGGCCGAGCGATGGTTCGGCCGGCCGGTCGAGGCGCTGATGATCGGCGAGATCGGCGGCGGCAACGGCGTCGATCCCGTTGGGTGGGCCGCGAGGCTCGGACTGCCGCTCGTCGACGCAGACGGGATGGGCCGCGCGTTCCCCGAGGGCGACATGGCGGCGATGCACGTCGCAGGGGTGGCCGCGGCCCCGGCGTTCTTCGCCGACGAGCGTGGCAACGGTGTGGCCGCCACCCCCGAGGATGCGGCGTGGCTCGAGCGCATCGCCCGAGCGCTCGTCGTCGCCTTCGGCGGATCGGTCGCGGGCGCCGACCACGTGATGGATGCTGCGACGGCGAGCCGCGCGACGGTGCTCGGCTCGGTGACGCTGGCAACAGCGATCGGCGCGGCGCTCGCTGCCGACGGCATCGAGGGCGTGCTCGGGCAGACGGGAGGCGTCCGGCTGCTGGCAGGCACGGTTACGGACGTCGAGCGCCGCACGACCGGCGGATTCGCCCGAGGCACCGTCACGGTCGAGGGCACCGGCGAGGACGCCGGACGGCGCGTCGTCGTCCACGTGCAGAACGAGAACCTGCTCGCGATGGAAGACGACCGGCCGCTCGCGATCGTCCCCGACCTGATCACGATCTGCGACGAGGGATCGGCCGAAGCCATCCCGACCGAACGCGTCCGGTACGGCCAGCGCGTCGTCGTGCTCGCGATCCCATGTGCGCCGATCTGGCGAACCGACGCCGGGCTTCGCGTCGCGGGTCCCGAGCGGTTCGGCTTCGCGCACCCGTACCGCCCGCTCGAGGAACTCGCCCGATGAACGGCGGCCTCCGCGTCGGCATCGACGTCGGCGGGACGAACACGGACGCCGCGCTCGTGGACGCGGACGGGTCGGTGGTCTCGTGGAGCAAGACGCCGACGACGGACGATCCCGGCGAGGGCATCGAGCGCGCGCTCGGTGCGGTGCTGCCCCAGGACCGCTCGACGATCACGCTCGTCGCGCTCGGTACGACGCATGCGCTCAACGCGGTGCTCGAGCGCCGCGACCTCGGCCGGGTCATGACCGTGCGAGTGGCCGCTCCTGCGTCCCGATCGGTGCCGCCGATGACGGGGTGTCCGGACGAGCTCCGCGCCGCCGTCGACGGCGGCGCCACGATCGTCCGGGGAGGGGTCGAGGTGGATGGCAGGGTTCACCCGATCGATCCGGACGAGATCCGGCGGACCGTGGACGGGCGCGACGCACGCGCGATCGCGATCAGCGGACCGTTCTCCTTGCAGGATCCCTCGCAGGAGCTGGAGGTGGCCGAGCTGGTGCGCGAACACGCCGACGGCGCGGTCTCGATCTCGACGAGCCATCGCGTCGGGGGTCTCGGGCTGCTCGAGCGCGAGAACGCGACGATCCTCAACGCCGCCCTGCACGACGTGGTCGCACGCGTCGTCGACGGGTTCGCCGCGGCACTCGCCGCGCACGGCGTCGTCGCGACGCCGTTCCTCACACAGAACGACGGCACGTTGATGCGGCTCGAGCACGCCCTCGAGATGCCCGTGCTGACGATCGGGTCGGGCCCCGCGAACTCGATCCGGGGCGCGGCGGCGCTGACCGGCATGACGGACGCGCATGTGATCGACGTCGGCGGGACGACGACGGACGTGGGCGTGATCCGCGCCGGGTTCCCGAGGGTCGCCGCGGTCGGCGTCGACCTCGGCGGCGTGCGCACGAACTTCCGGATGCCGGACGTGTACTCCGTGCGCGTCGGCGGAGGAACACGCGTCCGGTCGGACGGAAGCCTCGGCGCCGACAGCGTCGGCAGGTCGTTGGCAACCCACGCCCTCGTGTTCGGCGGCGATGTCGTGACGCTGTCCGACGCGGCGGTCGCGGCCGGGCGGCTCGAGATGGGCGATCCGGCCCGCGTCAACGGCCGCGCATGGCCGAAGGCGGTCGCGGACGCGGACCGGCGCGTCGCCGACGCCCTGGACCGGATGAAGACCTCGCGCGATCCCGTGCCCGTCCTGCTCGTGGGTGGCGGCAGCGCGCTGATCTCCGACGCGTTGGCCGGGACGTCGACGGTCCATCGTCCCGTTCGATACGACGTCGCCAACGCGGTCGGCGCCGCCATCGCGCTGGTGTCGGGCGAAGCGGAGATCGTCGCCGAGGTGGCCGACCACCGAGACGACGCGATCGGGCGATGCATCGACGAGGCGCGCGACCGCGCCGTCGCAGCAGGCGCGGATGCCGGCGCGCTGGACGTCGTCTCGGTCGACGAGACCCCGCTCGCCTACATGGACCGACCGATGTCGCAGCTGCGTGCCAAGGTCGCCGGCCCCCCGGCGTAGGCGTCAGGTCGCTTGCAGGTCGTCGCCGACGAACACGGCCCCGTTCCAGAACGCCTTCAGGTGCCGCTTCGGCACCCGCGCGAGCGTGAGGTGGAGCTCGCGAGGCACGCCGTACTTGCCGAACGAGCACAGCACCTCGAAGCCGTCGGCCGGATAGCTCGTGAACCGGTGCGCCAGCCTGGCGCTTCGCATCCGCTTGGTCGCGCGGCTCGCGCCCGGCGGCTCCACCGCTCCGATCAGGTACAGGTACGAGATCGCGCCGAAGCCGGTGTGCGGGTCGATCCACACCCACGCCCGCCCGCCGTGCTCGGCGATGAACGCCTTCGCGGCGTCGCTCGCGATCACCTCCACGGCTCCGCACCGTACCGTAGGCTGCGGCGGTCGGCTGACGGAGGTCCGCATGCGCTTGGACGGCAAGGTCGCCCTGATCA
>JBJMLQ010000131.1:0-10273 GCA_045805225.1 Actinomycetota bacterium
CACTCACCAGGAGGACCCGATGCCGCACGCCTTTCGTTCCCTGCCGATCCGGACCGCGCTGCGACTCGGCCTCGTGCTCCTCACCGTGGCCGGGTTCATCGACGTGGCCGTTCCCGCGCACGCCACCGTGTCGATCAGCGCGTTCACGCTCGACAGCCAGCCGGGCGATTACATCGGGCAAGGGCAGACGCTGACGCTTACGTCGAGCAACGCGACGATCACCGCCACGGGCGACACCAGCGGCATCAACATGGCGGCGAACAACGTGTCGCACACATTCAATGCGCTGCTGGCGCCGCCGACCGGCGGCGCGCTGACCGCAGGCACGACGTACACGACGGCTCGGATGGCCGACGCCTCGGACGCGGGCATGGATGTCTTCGGCGACGGCCGTGGGTGCGACACGTCGACCGGCTCGATGACCGTCCATGAGATCACCCTGGACGGCGGCGGCCAGGTCAGCGCCCTTTCGGTCACGTACGAGCAGCACTGCGAGGGCGCGACGCCCGCGTTGTTCGGCGAGCTGCGTTTCCAGTCGTCCAACGGGTTCAAGGCCGACGACGTCGACCACACCTCGCTGGACTTCGGTAGCCAGACGCCGGCCGTCGCCTCGGCGCCGATGGGTGTCACGATCACGAACTCCGGCACCAGCAACCTCGTGCTCGGGACCGCCGCGTTCTCTGGGACGGCGAGCGGCGATTATTCGCTGTCGACCGACACCTGCTCGGGCGCCACGGTCGCCGCGACGGCGACGTGCGGCCTCGCGATCGTCTTCACGCCGAGCACCACGGGCACGCGTTCCGCGTCGCTCAGCCTCACGGCGAACACCGCGCGGGGCGGCGCCGAGATCACGCTGACCGGCGACGGCGCCAAGTCGACGTCGACGGTGACCATCAAGACGTCGGATAGCAAGATCAACCTGAACGGCTCGGTTTCGGTGACCGCGCACCTCGCGCAGTTCGCCACCACGACGAACCACCAGCTCAAGATCTTTGCCCAGCCGTACGGCTCCGGGAAGAAGCTGATCAAGAAGGGCAACGTCGACAGCTCCGGCAACCTCAAGGTGAAGGTCCCGCTCACCAGACGTACAGCATTCACGGCGACGTTCGCCGGCGACACCGTCTACAACGGCGACTCCAGTCCGGCGAAGACGGTGTACGTGTACGCGGTCGTCAAGGCCAAGATGATCCATGCCTACGCGCACTCGGGGAAGTACGCGCTCTATCACTTCACCAAGCAGTGCCCCGGCTCGCACAAGGGATGCCCGATCGTCGCGACGATCGTCGCCCCCAACCACAGAGGCAAGATCGTGTACGTCACGCTCCAGGTCTACGCCGGCGGCAAGTGGCGGACGGCGGTGACGACCAAGGCGCGCCTGAACGCGAAGAGCGAGCAGGCCCTCGCGTTCGTGTACCGCGATTCGGGCGTGATCGGCTTGAAGACCCGGATCGACGTGCGGTTCCCGGGCGATGCCGACCACCTCGGACGTACCTCTCGATGGACCTACTTCCGCATCACCTCGTAGGGGTCAGTCGGGGAGCAGCGGCACCTGAAGACCGTCGCGTCGGCCGAGCAAGACACCGCGCGTGAGCGACGTGGAGCCGAACCGCTCGCGGACGGTGTCCAGCGTCGTATCCATCGCGGCGGCCGGCGCCTTGCCGAACGGCAGCGCGAGCTGCACCGCGTCGTCGTTCGAGAGGTTGCTGAACGTGATGCCGATCAGGGTGATGCCGCGTTCCTCGATGATCGGCAGGGCGTCGTGGAGCAGAACCCTGCCGGCGGTGAGCAGCGTCACGGTGTCGGTCGTCGACTCGTGGAAGGTGTAGGACCGCGTCGCGCGGGTGAGGTCGTCGAACCGTAGCCGGAGCGTCACGGTGCGCGCGACGCGGTGGGCCGTACGGAGGCGGCGCGCGAGCCGGTCGACCAGCGCGATCAGGTCGACGTCGAGCTGGTCGGGTGAGCGAGCGCGGCGCCCGAGGGCGCGCTGTGTGCCGATCGAGTGCCGGCGTTTGCCGACCTCGACCGGCCGCGGGTCGCGGTTGTGCGCGAGCGCGTGCAGGTGCCGGCCCGATCCGCGCCCGAGGATCGCGATCAGCTCGTCCTCGTCGAGCCGCGCCACATCGGCGACCGTCGTGAGCGAGCGCGCGCGCAACTTCTTCGCGGTGACGTTGCCGACCCCCCACAGCCGCTCGACCGGCAGCGCGTGCAGGAACGTGAGCTCCTGGTCAACGGGCACGACCAGCAATCCGTCGGGCTTGGCGACCCCGCTGGCGACCTTCGCCAGGAACTTCGTGCGCGCCACGCCGACCGTGACGGCGATGCCGACGCGTTCGCGAACCTGCGCACGCAGACGAACGGCGATCTCGGTGGGCGTGCCGGAGATGCGCCTGAGCCCCCCGACGTCGAGGAACGCCTCGTCGATCGATAAGCCTTCGACCAACGGCGTGGTGTCGCGGAACACCTCGAACATCGCGTCGCTGGCCTCGCTGTAGGCCTCCATCCGCGGAGGCACGACGATCGCCTGCGGGCACATGCGGCGCGCCGCGCGCTCGCCCATCGGGGTGTAGACGCCGAAGGCCTTGGCCTCGTAGCTCGCGGCGAGCACGACCCCGCCGCCCACGATCACCGGCTTGCCGCGGAGCGACGGGTCGTCGCGCTGCTCGACGGAGGCGTAGAAAGAGTCGGCGTCCGCGTGCAGGATCGTGGCTTCCTCGCCCACCTGCCGATGCTCGCACCGGCCACCGACACGCGCTGCTGCGGCTACCGCGTGCCGAGGTACGACTCGGCGAGGGCCGGTGGGGCGCAGGCCAGCCATCCGTCGACCAATAGTTCCTTCAGCGGCCGTTTCCCGATCACGCGTAGCTCGATCAGCACGGCTGGGTAGCCCTCGAAGTGCTCCATGTCGAAGACGCCCGGGATGCCGGCCTGAAGCACCGCCTGCTTCTCGACCATGTCGTCGGTCCGGATGGCAACAACGGGTTGACGCGGCGGCGTCGTGTCACCGAAGCGCTTCAGATCGGCCTTGGTGTACGGACGCTCCCACGCGAAGCCCTTGCCGTTGACCGACCACGTCCGGTAGCCGTGACGCTCTCCCTCGGTGACGTCGGGCAGGGCGAGTGCGAACCGTTCGACGTCATCGAGGCTGGCGGCCATCGCGTTACGCCAGCTGAACGAACAGGAGGTCGCCGATGATCACCGACCCGAGCGTGCCCAGCAGCGCGAGGATCTTCACGATATTCGTCGCCTCCCTCGGCCTTCGATGTGACGACCCTACCCCGCCTGGCAGCCTGTACGGATCCGACCCGCCCGTATCGAGCACGGGTGATACGTTCGAACGATGGAGTACAGAACGCTCGGCGGGACCGGCCTCAAGGTCAGCACGCACTGCCTCGGAACGATGATGTTCGGGGAGTGGGGCAACACCGACGTCGACGACTGCATCGGCACGATCCGGACGGCGATAGACGGCGGCATCAACTTCGTGGATACGGCGGACGTGTATTCCGCCGGCGAGTCCGAGGAGATCGTCGGGAAGGCGCTGAAGGGCAGGCGTGACGAAGTGATCCTGGCGACGAAGGTGCACGGCGAGATGGGGCCGGGGCCCAACGACCAAGGGAACTCCCGCGTCTGGATCATGAAGGAGGTCGAGCACAGCCTCCGGCGTCTCGGCACCGACCACATCGACCTGTATCAGATCCACCGTCCCGAGGGGGACACCGATGTGGAAGAGACGCTCGGGGCGCTCACCGACCTGCAGCGTCAGGGGAAGATCCGCTACTTCGGGTCCTCGACGTACCCGGGGTGGCAGATGGTCGAAGCGCAGTGGGCCGCCGAACGACGCGGGCTCTCGCGGTTCCGCACCGAACAGCCGCCGTACTCGATCTTCGTGCGACAGATCGAGCACGACGTGCTGCCGGTCGCGGAGCGGTACGGGATGGGCGTGCTGGTGTGGAGCCCACTATGCCGTGGGTGGCTGACCGGGCGGTACCGGCGCGACGATTGGGACGACTCGCCCGACGCGCGCGCGACCCGTGGGCCGCAGCGAGCCGAGTGGATGCGGCCGATGTATGACCAGTCGCGCCCGGAGGTCCAGCACAAGCTCGACCTGGTGGAGCAGCTGCTCACCATCGCCGACAAGGCCGGCATCACGCTCACGCACATGGCGATCGCCTTCACGTTGGCGCATCCCGCCGTGACGTCGACGATCATCGGGCCGCGCACGCGCGGGCAGCTCGACGACCTGCTGACCGCGGCGGACGTCCGGCTCGACACCGCGACGCTCGACGCGATCGACGAGCTCGTGCCGCCCGGGACGCTCGTCGACGAGGAAGACCGCGGGTTCGACCCCTGGTGGTTCGAGCCGGACGCGCGCAGACGCTAGCCCGCGTACGCGAAGGAGGTAAGACGATGAACCTGAACAGCATCCTGATCGGCTCCGAACAACCCGAACGGTTGGTCACGTACTACAAGAAGCTGTTCGGCGATCCGACCTGGGACGAGTCGGGCTACACCGGCTGGCAGGTCGGCAACGGCGGTTTCACGGTCGGTCCGCACGACCAGGTCAAAGGCGCCAACGAGCAGCCGGGCCGGATCATCTGGAACATCGAGAGCCCCGACGTGCGTGCGGACTTTGATCGTTTCAAGGCGGCCGGCGCCACCGTCGTGCAGGAGCCGTACGAGCCGGGCGACGAGGCCGACGGCGAGATGAGCATCGCAACCTTCGCCGACCCGGACGGGAACTACTTCCAGCTCGTCTCACCGATGTAGCCGATGGTGCTGAGCGACGCAGAGCTCGACGCGCTCGAGCACGCGTCGTCACGCATCGCCCTGAGCAGCTTCGAGTTCGTCGCCGACGATTACATCGTCGCGCTGTTCGACACGGTCCTCGACTATCAGAACCAGGCGGCCGCGATCGAGAAGGCAGAGGCCCATTACCGCTCGGACCACTTCGACGAGATCAGGACATTGGACGATCTCGAGGCCGTCCTCGAGCGCTTCCCCGGGGACCGCGACGGCAACGACGAGCTCGCGCAGTACCTGTGGGGGAACCACCATTGGCGCCGAGCGCAGGAGCTCCGCGGGCTCGTGCGCTACTTCCGTGAGCGGAACGTGACCACCCTGCGCGGGCTGCGAACGTGGGCGACGAAGTCGCAGCAGGAGGACTTCGTCGGGCACATCAAGGGGCTCGGACCCGCGGTGTACCGCTCGCTCGCGATGCGGATGGGCGTGGACACCGTGAAGCCGGACGTGCACGTCCTGCGGTTCGTGTCGGGTGCGATCGGCAGGAAGGCAACGCAAGCCGAGGCCGTCGACGGATTGACCGAGGTGGCCACGCGTCTCGGTGTTCCCGCGCGCGACCTCGATTGGAGCGTCCTCGAGTACCAGAAGACCTTGCCGTAACCGATCGAGCTGCACCTTGACGGCTGACCTCGCACCGGGTCTACGGTGGGCGATATGACGAGCTCGAGGCGATATCGGTGGGTCGCGGCGATCGCGATCGCTCCGCTCGTGGTCGTTTTCGTCGGTCAGCCGGCCTTTGCCTGCACGTCGTCGTGGTCGACGACCACCTTCGGCGCCGCGGCGTTCCACCCCCAAGCGGTCGACGTCGTGACCGCGGACGACGCGTTCGTGGTCGGCGCCATCACGACGCCGAACGGGTTCGTCGCCGCGATCCGGCATTGGAACGGGAGTTCATGGTCGCCGTTCCCGTCGCCTTCGTTCCCCGGAACCGGGACGGCCGTACAACTCGTGAGCGCCGCGGCGGATGACGATATCTGGGTTTCCGCGAACGGGTCCGCGAACGGAGTCATCGCCGTCTGGCTCGCGCATTGGGACGGTGGTGCGTGGACCGTCATGCCCGATGACATCAGCCGGCGGTTCAGCGTGACGTCCCTCGTCGCCGTCTCCCCGAGCCGCGCCTACGCCGTCTCGCACAGCGTCATCGCGAGATGGAACGGGACGTCATGGCATCGCCTCAGCGTTCCGGTCCACGCCGACCTGAACGCGGTGGTCGCCTCGGCGCCGCACGACGTGTGGGTTCTGGGTGATCGGTTCATGTGTTCGCCATGTATCGACCGGACGGTGACGTGGCACTGGGACGGTTCCACGTGGCTCCACGTTCCATCGCCCAACGGCACATCGGGGAACGTCATCAGCGCCGCCGTCGAGATCGCTCCGAGCGATGTGTGGGCGGTCGGGAGCGCGAAGCGCTCGAGCGGGGCGGAGGGCTCGATGGCGATGCACTGGAACGGCGCGACCTGGACGATGCGTTTGCCCGATCCCTCTGCCGGCGACGCGTTCCTGTCCGTGGATGCGACGGGTCCGAACGACGTCTGGGCCGCGGGCTCCACGTGGCCGAGCAACGGGCCGGGCCCGTATGGGCGGATCGAGCGATGGACGCCGGGCGCCGGATGGACCATCACACCGGATCCATCACCGATCGGATCGACATATACGTCGATCGGCGTCAGCCTCGGGCACGCGTGGGCCGTCGGGTACACCTCGACGGGGAACGGGACGACGTTGGACCCGCTCGCGGTCTCTCTGTGCCCGGCGTGATGCGCCGGATGCCGTTCCTCAGCCCACCGGGACCGAACCGGAGACCGACGTCCCTGCACCCGGTGCGCTCGTCACCTGCAGCGTGCCGCCGATCGCATCCAACCGATCGGCCATCCCCTGGAGGCCCGTCCCGTAGCTCGTCGAGTCGGTGTCGAACCCGACACCGTCGTCGCGCACCGTGAACGAGAGCCATCCGTCGCTCCGCCGAAGCGAGACCATCGCAGCGGACGCATCGGCGTACTTCGCGACGTTGTTCAGGGCCTCGAGCGTGCAGAAGTAGACGGCCGCCTCGACGGCTTGGTCGTACCGGCGGATCCCGTCGGTCTCGATCGACACCGGGATCGCCGCCTTGCGCGCCTGGCCTTCCAGCGCCGCGGCCAGCCCCTTGTCGGCGAGCAGCGGTGGGTAGATGCCGCGCGCAAGATCGCGCAGATCGTCCAACGCTTCGGACGCTCGCGTCTGGAGCTGTTCCGCCATCTCCGCGACCTTGGCCGGCTCGGTGGTGCCGATGCGCGCGATCAACCCCGCTTGCACGTTGAGCGCGACGAGCTGCTGCTGCACGCCGTCGTGCAGGTTGCGCTCGATCTTCCGCCGCTCTTCGTCCTGTGCCGCGACCAGGCGTTGCCGCGATGCTCGGAGCTCCTCGATCAGGCCGACGTTCCGGAGCACCAGGCCCGCTTGCGACGCGACATCCGAGAGCAGCTTCGTGTCGGCCGACGTCAGTGCTTCGCCCGGCGCCTTCGTCACCGACAGCGCCCCGAGCAGCTCGCCTTGATAGCGAACGGGCGCGGTCGCGGTCGCGTCCGGCACGACGACGTCGTCACCGTGGATCGGAACACGCGACGCTGATACCGACGGCCAGGACCCGGCCGTCCGCAGTTCCGATCCGACCCGGACCCACACGTCGGCGCTGCGTGCCCCCATCCCTTCGGCAAGGATGTGGGCCGTTCGGGGCAGCACGTCGTCGACCGCGTAGCTGCCCGCGATCCGTTCGGCGAAATCGGACAAGACCTCATACGGCGTCGCGCGCGTGCCGTAGACGAGCCGGTTCGCGAAGCGGCGGCTGCGTTCCCGCACCGGCTGGAACGCGATCGCGATCACGGCCGCCGCGAGCGCGGTGAGGAATCGGTTGCTCTGGCTGCCGACGAGGGCGCCGACACCCACGACGATCGCCGCGTAGATGACGGTGATGAAGACGGCGAGCGAGCCGTACACCACCGCACGGTTGATCACGACGTCGATCTCGTAGAGGCGGTACTTGAGCACCGCGATCGCGATCGTCGAGAACAGGAAGATGAAGGCGACGCTCTGGAACACCGAGATCCATGCCGGCGTCGTCTCGCCCTGCGTGAAGTTGATCAGGAATGACAGCACGACCAATGCCGCGCCGGTCGCGAACCATTTGATCTGCAGCCGCTCGTCGCCCGTCGAGTAGATAGCCCGGGCGATCACGGCGGCGAGCGACGCGATCAGGGATGCGATCAACGGCAACAAGAAGCAGATGAGGAAGAGCGCCATCACCGGGCCGGACGGCGAGCCGGCGTTCGTCGACGCGAACGGATCGTGCCACATCGACGTGGCGAAGAGGATCGCCGCGACCGTCGCGACGATCGTCGAGCCGGCGAGCAACCACCAGACCGGACGCCAGCGGGGGGATCTGATCTCGCCGGTCGGGAACAGTAAGAAGAGGAACGTCAGCATGTAGATCGGGAAGAAGCTCGTCCATGAGGCGAGCCACGCGGCGAACAGACCGCCGGGCAACGAACCCGGATCCACGACGAGGGCATGGACGGCGTACGCGCCCGCGAACGCCGTGATCCCGAGGCTGATCCCCGCGGCCATGAAGAACCACCCGATGCGGTTGTCCGACCGCTTGGCTGCCACGACGGTGCCGATCGAGACACCGACGATGTTCGCGAAGACCGACAGTGCGTTGGCGAGACTCCAGTCGTATTGGCTGGCGGCGGACGGCACGA
Organism: Actinomycetota bacterium; assembly: GCA_045805225.1. GTDB lineage: Bacteria > Actinomycetota > UBA4738 > UBA4738 > HRBIN12 > AC-51. The sequence continues at coordinate 8,535 of JBJMLQ010000131.1, forward strand.
CCGAGGCCCGATCGAGGAACATCAGGACGAGACCGGCGACCATCAGCGCGATCGCGCTGCTGCCGATCCACACGGCGACCCTGGACGGGTTCGTGAGTCTCATATCCGCGTCGATGATGCCGTGACGGGGTCCCGGACGGAAGGGGTGGAGGCAGGCCCGGATCGGGGGGTGCTATCCAGCGGCTTCACCCGGTCGGGACGAGGCGCCAGAGCGTTCTCAGCCGAAGTTGTAGCTCTGCACGTCGAACGTTCGGCCTTGTTCATCGGTCGGCGTGACGGTCACCCTGGACCCGCCGGTGACGGTCACGAGCAAGAAGTGGAAGACCTGGTCGATCGAAGTGGGCCGGGTGAGCGACCCGCACGAGCTGCCGTGGGTGCTCGACGAATACGACCAGCCGAGCGCCGCGGCGATCGGTGCGCCACAGACCGTGGCGGGTTCGAGCTTCGCGCCGCCACCTCCCGTTACGTAGTTGACCGGCATGCCGATGGGCGTCGCGCGCGCGTACGTGTGCGCGTGGCCGTTGAAGATCAGGTCGACGCCGTTGTCGCCGAGTAGTCCCTCCAGATGGCCGACGCCGCCGAGGTACGTGTCGGACGATTCGGTGCTGTTGGGCGAGTGCAGCGGGAAGTGGAAGAACGCGAACTTCAGCCCACCCGGATGCGCAGCGAGGTCCTGTGCGAGCCATTGGTATTCCGCGCTGCTCGTCGTCCAATGGTTGTCGTAGTCGTTCTTGTAGATGTCGGCGGTGCCGACGTTGGAGTTCGCCCAGGCGGCGTCGAGGATGTAGAAGCGAGCTTTGCCGGCATTGAAGGCGTACCAAGCGCTCGGGTAGCTCGCCGACTGCGTTCCGTTGGTACAGCAGTACGTCTGCATCGCGTAGCGCCCGGATGAGCTCGATGCCGCGTGCCCCTCGGGCCAGTTGGTCAACGCGGTCGAGTTCAAACCGTGGTTGCCCAGAACGTTGAAGAACGGGACCGTGTCGCCGGGCACCGCCCAGTAGGACGGCCCGAACACCGTACTGACGTTCGCGCCCGTCTGGACGAGATCGCCGTAGTTCGTCTGTGAGCCGCTCGGGTACGCGATGTCGCCGGTGGTGACCGCGAACCGCGCGCCACTGGATGCGATCCGCGCCAGCACGTTGGCCTGGTCGGTGTTCAGCGACGTCGACTCTTGATCGCCCCAGTCGCCGAGCACCGCGAACGAGAACGTGGCGGTGGACCCCGCCGCCAGCTGCGTCCGGAAGACGGGCGAGGCGTCGGTGCCGAGGAGATCGATGCCGCCGCCCTGGACACGGAAGCAATAGGCGGCGTTGCGGGAGAGGCCGTTCAGCAGAGCCTTCCATTGATACTCCGCGGTCGATCCGACGGTGATCGAGGTCTTCGTTGCGTTGACCGTGTGCGCCGTGCAGCTCTCGGTCCCGGACTTCCCGTAGGTGACCGATCCGGTCGAGATCGACGTGGTGGTCGCCCAGTTGACCGTGACGTGACCGAGCACCAGGTCGGTGAGGTACGGGTAGCGGCGAAGCGACGAGGACGGCGTCGCGGACGCCGTCGGTGGCAGCAACGTCGCGCCGCCGACGGCGAAGGCCAGGGCGACGGCCACAGCGAGCGCCCGCGTAGCCCGGTGGAAGACCGGCATAGACCGCTGCTACCCGCGGCCGGCCGCTCTCACACATCCGGACGCGCGATTAGCCTGTCGAACCGTGGATCCGGCTCTTGCGGCGCTCGACCCCGTCCAC
>JBJMLQ010000132.1:0-6419 GCA_045805225.1 Actinomycetota bacterium
CGTGATCTTGTCCGGCACGCCGGCGAACTCTCGCCCCGTCGAGCCCGGCGACGTGGTCGAGGTCGAGGTTGAGGGGCTCGGGACGCTCCGCAACGCGATCGTCGAAGGCGATGTTCCGGTTCGCGACGACGTCGGCGCGCAGCCGAACGCCTCCGAAGAGGTCGAGTCGACCGCATTCGGCGGCGACTGGGAGTTCCGCGGGATCCGGCCGCCCACCAAAACCTGACCCGGGGTATGCTCGCCCGACGGAGATAGTTCGTATCCAAAGGAGTCCGGTGGAGACGAACGGGACGCGGCTGCGCCTGCTGTGGTCCGACATCCACGGCATCGAGCGAGGCAAATACCTCTACGGCGATTGGAACGCACGCGGACGCGCCAACTTCTGCCTCGCGACGTTCCCCCTGACGTTCGATCGGGAGATCTTGCCGATCGAAGGCCTCGCGTTCGACGTCGGGCTTCCCGACCTCGAAGCGAGCATCGAGCAGGACACCTTGCGACCGGGGTGGGAGCCCGGCACGACGGTGGGGATCGGCCGCCTCGGCCGTCTCGGCGCCCCGCTGCCGGTCGACCCTCGGCATCTTCTCGAGCAAGCCGTTTCCTCGTGGATCGCGCGGGGACTCACGCCACAGATCGCGTTCGAGTTCGAGTTCTACCTGCTGCGGCCCGACGGCGATACGGGCTGGGCGCCGCTGCACACCCCCGGCTCACGCGTGTACGGGACCGGCACGGCCGTCGACCCCGACGGCGTCGTCGCCGCGATCGTCGATGCGGCAAGCGATGCCGGCCTGGACGTCGAGGCATGGTGCACGGAGTTCGACGACTCGCAGTTCGAGGTCAACATCCGCTATCGCGACGCGGTCACCGCCGCCGACGATGCGTTCCTGTTCCGCGTGTTGGCCCACGAGATCGCGACGTCGAGAGGACACCGCGCGACGTTCATCGGTCGGCCCTTCGCCGAGCGCGGCGGCTCCGGACTGCACGTGAACATCAGCTTCTGGGACGCCGCCGGCAGGAACGTCCTGTTCGATCCGAACGACCCCGATGGGTTGAGCGACCTGGCCCGAAGCTGCATGGGGGGCATGCTGGCCCACCACGAGGGCACCGCCGCGATCTTGGCGCCGACGGTGAACGCGTACAAGCGCCTGCTCCCCGACATGATGAACGGCTACTGGGCGAACTGGGGCCACGATGATCGCACGGTCGCGATCCGCATCGGTCCCGACCGCGGTGACGCGACCCGGCTGGAGAACCGCGTTCCCGACGGCGCGTGCAACCCGTACCTCGCCGCCGCCGCGCTCCTGCACGCCTGCCGCTTCGGCGTCGAGGACGCGATGACGATGCCGCCGGCGCAGCCCGTCGCGGCGCAGCCGACGGGGGATCACGTCCCCGCGACGCTCGAGGCGGCCGTCGAGGCGATGGGCCGCGACGAACGGCTGTGCGACGCGCTCGGCGCGCCGTTCGTCGACGCGTTCTCGCAGCTCAAGCTCGCGGAGTGGAAGCGCTACACCGAGGCCGTGGACGATCCGATGGCGCCGGAGCCGACGCCGTGGGAGCTCGACTACTACACCCCGTTCTTCTGATGGAGCGTTCGTGACCGGCGTCGTGGATGGGATCGATCTCGCCGATCCCGACAACTTCGTCGTCGGCGTCCCGTTCGAGTGGTTCCGGCGTCTGCGGCACGAGGCACCCGTCGCATGGCACCCCGAGCCGGGGCCGAACGCCGGCTTCTGGGCGGTTACGCGGTACGACGACCTCGTCGCGATCCATATGGACTGGGCGACGTACTCCTCGGAGGTCGGCGCGGTCTCGTTGGAGGAGCTCGACCCCGAGCAGCTCGAGATCCGGCGTTCGATGCTCGAGACCGATCCGCCCCGCCACACGAAGCTCCGATCGATCTGCGCCAAGCGCTTCAGCGCCCGCGGCGTCGGGCAGTATCAGGATTGGATCCGCGACGTCGCGCGAGAGGTCCTCGACGCGGCGCTCGTCGGCGACGATCCCTTCGACTTCGTCGGCTCGATCAGCCGCGAGCTCCCGATCCGGTTCCTGTGCTCGATCTTCACGGTCCCGCAAGAAGATGCGCCCCAACTGATCTCGTGGGGGGACAAGATGATCGCCAACCAGGACCACGAGCTGTCCGCGGCGGTCATCGACAAGGTCGACACCGAGGAGTTCCGGCTGTTGCCGTTCCGGTCGCCGGTCGCGCGCGACGTGTTCGCTTACGCCGACGCGCAGGCCGATCAGCGCCGCGAGGAGCCGAGCGACGACGTGATCCAGGCGCTCGCGACCGCGCAGCAGGAGGGGGTGCTGAACGAACGCGAGTTCCACAACTACTTCTCGCTGCTGATGATCGCCGGCAACGAGACCACACGGCACACGATCAGCGCCGGCATGCTCGCGCTGATGGCGAACCCCGAGCAGTTCCGGCTGCTGCAGGACGAGCCCGAACGCATCCCCGTCGCGGTCGAGGAGATCTTGCGCTGGGCTACGCCGGTGCTGCACTTCCGCCGGACGGCGACGCGCGACGTGGACCTCCGCGGCGAGACGATCCGGGCCGGCGACAAGGTCGTGACGTGGTACATCAGCGCGAACCGCGACGAGGAGGTCTTCGCCGACGCCGACGCGTTCGACGTGACGCGCACGCCCAACGACCACGTCACGTTCGGCCCCGGCGGCCCGCACTTCTGCCTTGGTGCGCACCTCGCACGGCTCGAGGCGACGATCCTGTTCGAAGAGCTGCTTCCTCGGATCCGGTCGATCGAGCTCGCCGGGCCGACCGAGCGGATCCGGTCGAACTTCGTGAACGGCATCAAGCGGATGCCGGTCCGGATCGTGACCCGTTAGGAGAGCGTTTCCGAGCCGGTGCGGTCCTGGACGCTCCGCGACAACGAACGGAGCAGCGACGCCAGCCGGTCCTGATCGTGTTGGCCAAGGGCACCGGCGATGGCCGTCTCCTCGGCGTTGAACCGCGGGAAGAGGTGCTCGATGGTCCTGCGACCGTCCGCGGTGAGCGACACGAGGACGCTTCGCCCGTCGTTCGGATCCGGCCGCCGGGTGATCCATCCGCGGGCGTCGAGCGTCCGCAGCACGCCGGTGGCGGTGGGCCGGCTGATGCCGACGGCCTCGGCGAAGGCGTTGGCGCCGAGCTCTCCCCACACCCACAGCACCCACAGGGCGACGAACGAGGTCCACGAGACGCGTTCGGTCGCGAGCACCCTCGCCTCCATGTGCCGGCGGACCGCGGCGGCGCTTCGGAACAGGTTCGAGATCGCCCACATCGCACGGAAGTCCAGCGGCCGGTCGCCGAGCGTCTCGAGCACCCTGCGCTCGGCGGGCAAGAGGTCGTCGCTCATGCGGCGCCGGAGGTGAGTTCGGCGCCGAGCTCGCGTGCGACGTCCACGATCGCCTCGACGTCCTCCTCGGTCGTGCGGAAGTTCACGAAGCAGGGACGGAGCCAGACCTCACCGTCGATCAACGCGGACGCGAGGTAGATCCGGCCGTCGGCCTGGATCGCGTCGGCCAGACGCTGGTTGTGTGCGTCCATCGGGACCCCCGCCGGCGCGTGCCGGAACGGCACGATCGACAGCTGCGGGGGCGCGTCCATCACCTCGAAGTCCTCGCTCGACTGGGCGCGCCGGTACAGGAGGTCGGCCTCGTCCAGGTTGCGCGCGATCGCGTCGCGGAACTGGGCGGCCCCATGCGCCCGGAAGGCGAGCCAGGCCTTCAGAGCACGGAACGGTCGGGAGTACTCCAGCGTGATGTCGGCGGCGTGGAGCTCGTGCCGTTGGTGGGGGAGATACCCCTGCTCGTGTGAGAACGACTCTTCGAAGGCATCCGCGTGGCGGCTCATCACGACGCCGCAGGCCTTCGGCAGGTAGAGCCACTTGTGCGCGTCCACCGAGCACGAGTCGGCTCGTTCCAACCCGGCGAAGAGCTCGGGCCGAACCGCAGCCGCGGGAAGGCCGTACGCGCCGTCGACGTGGAGCCAGACCCCGGACTGATCGCAGACGTTCGCGATCGCGTCGAGGTCATCCACCGCGCCGGTCAGCGTCGTGCCCGCCGACGCGACCACCGCGACGGGCGTGTCGCCGGCCGCGCGATCGGCCGTGATCGTCTCCGCCAATACGTCCGGCCGCATCCGGCGCAGCGCGTCGAGCGGGATCGCGCGTAACCGATCCGACCCGATCCCGAGCAGCTCGACCGCGCGCGTGACCGAGTAATGCACCTCCTCCGAGCAGTACACGACGGGGCGCTCTCCGCCGAGGCCCGCGTGCCGCGACCCGGGCAACGTGCGCTCGCGAGCCGCCGCGAGCGCGGTCAGGTTGCTGATCGTGCCGCCGCTCGTGAAGGCGCCCGAGGCGACCGGGAACCCGACGAATGCGCCGATCCACCGCACCGCCTGGTGCTCGACGACGGTGGCCGCGCGCGCGTCGACGGCGAGGTTGATGTCGTAGGTATGCGCCAACAGGTCGCCGATCGCGCCGATCGGCAGCCCGCTCGACCCGATGAACGCGAAGTACCGCGGCCGCGGCTGCGCGATCGACTCGTCGAGGATCCGGGCGGCGTCGTCGAGCGCCTCGTGCACCGGCACCGGGTGCTCGGGGAGGTCCGCTCTGATCAGGGCGCGGACACGGTCGTCCAGGGGCGGCTCTTCGGGCCGGAACCGGTCGAACGATCCCCACGCCTCTTCGACGAGCCGCGCCGCATGCGCCAGCGCCTCCTCGCGGGGGGCGTCCAGGCGCAGCGGCCGCCCGTCCGTCATCCGATCCCTTCCGCGCGGACGCCCGCCGGGTTGATCCCCGCCTCCTCGTCGGAACGAAGCTCGTCCAGCACCCTGCTCGCCTGCGGCCGGCCCTTCATGACGAACGCGACGATCAAGCCGAGGATCGCCCAGGCCGCGACGTATCCCCACACGAGGTCGAACGGTGCGGGCTGCTTGTAGATGCCGCCGAACACGGCCGCGACCGAGATCGCGACGCCGATCACCGCGGCGATCACGACCCCGGCGTAGTTCGCGCCCTGCCGCAGCCCCCAGAAGGATCCGAACGCCAGCAGGCCGTAGACGACCATCAGCGCGAAGCCGCCGAACGTCGAGAGCCACAGGAACATGTCGAAGAAGTGCGGGCTCGGGCTCGCGTCGGCGAACACCGTGTCGGCGAACTGCGCGATCGCGACCATGATCAGCGACACCGCTTCCACGAACGCGATCGCGGCGACCGGCGTGCCGCGGCGGTGTGCCACCATCGCGAGGCCGCCCGGGATCCGCCGGTCGCGCGCCAACGCGAAGATGCCACGGGCCGAGGCGACCGCCGCGCCGAGTCCAACCGCAAGGATGTCCAGGAGCACGACGACCTCCAACACCTTGAGGATGAAGTCTGACCCGTATCCGCCCGCGGAGGTCGGCGATCCGAGGGCGAACAACGGGGCGGCCGCGACCGCCGGGTCCGTGATCACCGAGAGGTCCTGGCCGAATCCGACGATCTGCGCATACGCCGCGATCAGGTAGAACACCGTCGCGATCAAAACGGTGAACAGCACCGCGCGCGGGATCGAGCGCCTCGGCTCGGCGGTCTCCTCCCCGAGGTTCGCCGCCGTCTCGAACCCGACGAAGATCAGCACGCCGTACAGGACCCCGAACATGATCCCGCTCCATCCGTCGGCGGCGGAGCTCGGCTTGAACGGCTCGAGGTTGGCTTGCGGCGCGTCGACGATCACCTTCACGAAGAACGCGAGCACCACCACGGCCGATGCGAGCGCCAGCGTCAGTTGCGCCCGCGTCGAGATGTGCACGCCGAGGTACTGGACCAGGAAGACGGCTGCGACGAACACGAGGCTCCAGGCCCACATCGGCAAGGGCGAGGACGCGGACACAACGCCGGGAACCGTCGGGTCGACGGTGAAGATCACGTCGTGCACGTACCAGCCGACGAGGCACGCGATCGCCGAGGCGAGCACCGTCGTCCCGCCGTAATAGATCCATCCCGCGAACGCACCTGCTCGCCCGCCGAGGCCGTTGGACACGTAGTCGTAGAGCGAGCCTGCCGCGTGCACGCGCCTCGCGTACTGCGCGACGATCCATCCGAGCGCGAACGTCCCGATCGCCGCCAGGAGCACTGCGAGCGGCGTCGCGACGCCGGCGCCTTTGCCCGACGCGCTGACGCCGGCGATCAGCGGGATCAGGAACGCTGCCGAGAAGACCGGCCCCATGAACCCGACGGATTGCGAGATGCAGTCCACCAGCCGCAGCCGCTTGGCGCCGAGGCGCTCGTAGCCCAGCTTCTCCTCCGCCATGTCGCGCCCCTCTCCGCCGCCCTCAGGCGGCCGCGCCGGTCCATCCCTGCGCCGGACGCTCGAACCACACGTGCACCTGCCCGGTGCCGACCGATGCCTCGTATTCGCTGAAGAGCTCGCCGGACGCGCGA
>JBJMLQ010000133.1:0-10996 GCA_045805225.1 Actinomycetota bacterium
GCGCGGGGTTCGTCGCTCAACGTCTGGGCCATGCGGGGATACAGCCTCCAGTGGGGGTTTCGACCTGTGTGGTGGAACCCTTCCCAGGCTACGTCTGTTCCCGGGAAAGGGAGAAGATCGGGGCGATCGTGGCGGCAGGGCGGTCGCCGCCGGGGAGGGTCGGCCGCCAGGCCGAACCGAGGCGGCGGCGGGCGCCCGGGGGAAGGAGCCCCAGTTGGTGGAGCGTCTCGATCGTCGCCGGTCCCGCAGCCCGATAGCCGCCGTCGTGGATCTTCACGGCGATGCCGATCCCGGCGCTCCGCGCAAGCGCACAGTCCAGCGCCTCCGCGCCCTCCTTCATCACGAGGTCGGGCACGGCCTGCATCACCGCGGTGTCGTCCCGCTCGCGACCGCCGACCATGTACGGCTCGGCCTGCATCGCATCCAGCACGCGTCGCACGGCGGGGTCGTCCTCGGCCGCCACCGACATCCGTGCATACATCGTCGCGTGCGCCCGCAGCGGCATCGCGTGCACGGGGATGCCGCACCCGTCGACGCCGATCACCGGGTCGGCAGCCGCGAGCCGGCGGATCAGCGGCAACAACCGTCGGTGGTGCGGATGCGATCGCGTGCGGTAGGAGTCGAGCGGCCACCCGGCGAACGCGCTCGCCACGAGGATCCCCGCGTGGTTGCCGCTGCAGTCCTGGTAGATGCGGGCGGGTTGCTTCACGCGCGCGGCGGCGTCGGCATCGATCGGGCGCCCCGGCGGGTTCCGCAGCACCTCTTCGTCGAGCCCGCCGCGCTTGAGCAGCGAACGCACCGCCCGTACGTGCACCGGTTCGCCGTTGTGCGACGAGCACATCACGGCGACCTCGCGGTCGGAGATCGATCCCTCGATCGCGGCGAGTGACACCGCGCCCTGCAACGGCTTCATGCACGATCGTGCGAACGCGACGCGGTTCGGATCGCCCGCCGACGCGATCAACATGCCCGACGCGTCGCACACCGCGATGTCGCCGAGGTGGACCGATTCGACCACGCCGGAACGCTCGACCTGCACGAGAGGAACGGGCATCAGGCCCGCAGCGTAGAACGGCTCAGCCGACGGCGGCCGGCTCGAGCCCGACGATCCAGGGCGCGTCCTCGACGAGGTCGAGGAAGATCTGGACGACATCGGGGTCGAACTGCGTGCACGCCCCGAGCGCGATCTCATCGATCGCCTCTTCCACCGGCAAGGCCGCCCGGTACGGACGGTCGTTCGTCATCGCGTCGAACGAGTCGGCGATCGCGAACACGCGCGCGGCGAGTGGGATGTCTTCGTGCCGCAGACCCATCGGATAGCCGGTGCCGTCCCAGCGCTCGTGATGGCTCCGCACGACGTCGACCGCCCCCTGCAGGAACCGGATCGGCTCGACGATCGTGGCGCCGATCGTCGGATGCTCACGCATCACGAGCCACTCTTCGCGATCCAGCGGCGCCGGCTTGCACAGGATGTGCTCGGGGATCCCGACCTTGCCGATGTCGTGCAGGAAGAACCCGTAGCGCGTCTCCGGCAGCGCCGCCATCTCCGGGTCGACCGCCTGCGCCAGCTGCAGACCGAGCCATTGGGTGCGGTCGAGGTGGCCCGCGGTCGTTCGGTCCTTCGCCTCCACCACCTGGGCGAAGGACGTCATCGTTTCGAGGTAGGTGTCCTGGACCTCCATGAGGGCCAGATCGAGCTCGCGGCTGCGCGTGCGCTCCGCGGAGTACAACTCGCCGACCTCCCGTGCGAACACGGTCAGTTGCGCCTGGAGGGCAGGGAATTCGGGGTCTCGGACCCGATCCCTGAGGGAAAGGAACGGTACGTTCATCTTTTGGGGGCCGTGACGCTACACCCGTGTAGATGCGGCGCAAAGCGCATCCAACAGGTTCGAACAGGCCAGAACCATCCATCGCCCGGCCCATCCTGTGGAAAACCCCGGACCACGCCGCATCCCCCGTTGGGAGGATGTCTCGGCGATGAGGGTCAGCGCAGGGAGAGCGTCGGGTCTTCCTTGTAGCGCCGCTTGAGTTCGTCCTGGACCTGGTCGAGCACGCCGATCACATCGCGACGCGCCTCGGAGATGCCCTGCTCTTCCTTGGCGAGCGCGTCGATCGCAGCCCCGAGTTGCTCGTCGTCCAACACCGTTGGGTCCGACAGGTTGACGTCGGCGGCGAGGCGCTCCACACGCCGGCGGGCGAGCAGCATCTCCTCCTCCGGGACCGCGACCCTGACCGCTTCGCCCCGAGAGGTCACCGGATGGTCGTCATCGGAAAGGATCTGCGACAGCCGGTCAACCAGCGGGGCTGTGTCGCCGCCGGCGCGCGACTGCGCTTCGGCCTTGAGGATCTCGGCCCGACCCTGCAGCAGCCGTCGCAGCAGCGACAGATACTCGCGCTCGGCGAGGCAATCATCGCGGCGCGCCCGCACGTCGTCGAGGCCGAGATCCGACAGGCCGTCGACGAACGAGGGCGCGAGGATCTTGTCGATGCGCCGGTTGCCGCCGCCACTCTGGTCGCTCACGGGCGCGATGCTACACCGAGGTGCCGACCGCGGCGCTCGGTCAACCCTGCATCGCGGATATCAGGATGTCTGCGACCTCCGGGCGGCTGAACTCCTGCGGCGGACGCTCGCCCGCCGCGAGCATCGCGCGCACCTTCGTGCCCGACAAGATCACGCGGTCGTCGTCCTCGTGCGGACACGTCTTCGGCGACCCCATGCCCTCGCACTTCTTGCAGTAGAACGAGTGCTCGAACTTGAGCGGCATGATGCCGAGCTCCGCGGGCTCGAACTCCTCGAAGATCTTCTGCGCGTCGTAGGTGCCGTAGTACTGGCCGACGCCCGCGTGGTCGCGGCCGACGATGAAGTGCGTGCACCCGTAGTTCTTGCGCGCGATCGCGTGCCAGATGGCTTCGCGCGGTCCGGCGTACCGCATGGCCGCCGGGAACACGCTGATCATGGAACGGTCGTGCGGGTAGTAGCCGCTGAAGAGCGCCTCGTAGCACCGCATCCGCACGTCGGGCGGGACGTCGTCGGCCTTGGTCGCGCCCATCAACGGGTGCACCAACAAGCCGTCGACGATCTCGAGCGCGCACTTCTGGATGTACTCGTGCGCCCGGTGGATCGGGTTCCGCGTCTGGAACCCGACGACGGTCTTCCACCCGCGCTGGCGGAACGCGTCGCGCGTCTCGGCCGGCGTCAGCCGGTAGTTCTCGAAGTCGTCGTGCTTCGGCAGCGAGATGACCTCGAGCTCGCCCGCAACGCAGGTGTCGCCGCTTTCGTACATCGCCTTCACGCCGGGGTGCTCGAGGTCGTCGGTCCGGTAGACCGACGTGGCCTCCTTGTGCTTGTCGCGCTTGAACTGGCCCGTCACGCGAAGGACCGCAACAGGATCGGCGCCTTCGGCCGGGAGCAGCGCGATCGCGTCCGCGCCGCCGACGCGGTGCAGGTCGTCGTCCGCGAGCCCGAGCACCACGGGGATCGCCCACGGCAGGCCGTCCTTCAGGTGCATCGAGTCGAGGACCTCGTGATAGTCGTCCTCGCCTTGGAACCCGGTCAGCGGGCTGAGCGCGCCGACCGCGAGCATCTCCAGGTCGGAGAGCTCGCGCTCGTTGATCACGAGCTTGGGCAGGTTCGCGGCCTCGGCGGCCAGGTTCGCGGCCGCGTCGCCGGTGGCCAGGAGATCGATCAAGGAGCCGCCGTGCGGCGCGATCGGATAGCTACCGGACATGGTGGAAGAGCCTTTCGTCGGGTCCGCCAAGGATACGGAACGCCCGGTGCGGGAGTCAGTCCGGGGTCCGGGGCCTCAGGCCACGACCCAGAGGGCCTCGCGCGCGAGCTCGATCTCGAGCCGGCGGTGATCGCCGAGCGGGTCACCGTCCACCTGCACGGGGAACGGCTCCGCCGCCGTGACGAGCACGTGCGAGGCGTCATGTGCGTACTCGAGGTCGCGGCCTTGCACATGGCGTGCCGAACCGAAGACCTGCCATGCGATCCGCGGGACGTTTCGCCGGCTGAGCCTGCGGATCGTCAGCACGTCCAGGCCCTTGTCGAGCGACGCGTCGGGCGTCATGCGCAGCCCGCGGTCCTTGTAGAACGTGTACGGGTCGGTGCGCCCCACCATGAGCGACAACGCCTGCATCGCGTCGTCGCCGTCGATCTCGACCGACAGGTCCGGCGACTTGCCCGCGTAGCCGACCATCAGCTCCCACGACACGGCACGGAACGCGGCTCGGTCGAACTTCGTCTTCGTGTCCGGGTACTTCCTGTCCAGACGGCGCATCGCCGCGGCGTCGATACCCGCGCCGCAGTTCACCGCGAAGTACCGGCCGTCGGCGCGCCCGAGGTTCAGCGGGATCGCCTCGTCGTCGAGCGCCTTGGGGATCAGCGTGCCGGTGCACTCGACCGGATCGGTCGGCAGGCCGAGCGCGCGGACGAGCACGTTGGTCGCGCCGCCCGGCAACACGGCGAGCGCGACGTCGGTGCCGGCGAGCGCGTTCACCGCTTCGTTGATCGTCCCGTCGCCGCTGAACACGACGACGAGGTCGATGCCGTCGTGGACGGCCTGCGCCGCCAGCTCGCTCGCGTGGCCTTTCTCCTTGGTCTCGGCGACCTCGAGCGCGAAGTCCGCCGACAGCGCCTTCTCGATCACGGCGAGGGTTGGCTTGGCGACGGTTCGGGCGACGGGGTTGACCACGAGCAACACTCGGTGGAACCGCATCGCGGGAGTATCCCAGGCACCCTAGATGGGCGCGACCTTGCAGGTGGGGCCGTTCAGCCGCCGCTGACGGGGGGAAGGATGGCCACCTCGTCGCCGTCGGCAACGACCATGTCGCGGGCGGCACGTTCGCCGTTGACGACGAAGGTGGAGACGGCCGCGACCTGCGCGAAACGCTCCCCGTGCTCGGCCGACAGCGCGTCCGCCACCTCGCCGACCGTTCGACCGGACGCTTCGAGCGACGACGTTCCCGCGAGCTCCCGCAGGGCCGCGAACAAGCGCACGTGGATCGTCATCGCAGGTCAAGGGTACCGGCGGCGATGCCGACCCGGTACGGTGGAGGTCTTCCCATGTCGGTCATCGTGTTGCTCTCGGATCGATCCACGGCGCAGGCCTTACCCGCGCTCGAAGACCTCCGCCCCGATCTGAAACACGTGCCGCTCGCGCTCAGCTCCATCGGCCACGCGCTCGAGCTTCAGCCCGACGTCGTGCTCGTGGACGCCGGCGAGAACCCCGGGCAGGCATGGTCGGTGCTTACCGCGCTCAAGGAACGCGACGCGCGTGCCCGGACGATCGTCATCGTCGAGCGACCGGACCTCAGCCGGTACCCGTGGCACGAGCTGGCCGACGAGTTCGTCTATCCGGGCGCGCCCGAGACCGAGCTCGACGTGCGGTTCGCGATGCTTCGCCACCGCGCCGGCTCGGGCGACGGGTCGATCGTGACCCTCGGCGACCTCCGCATCGACACCGACTCCTACAAGGTCACCGCGAAGGGCCGACCGCTCGATCTGACGTTCAAGGAGTTCGAGCTTCTGCGGCACCTCGCGACCCACCCCGGGCGCGTCTACACCCGCCCGGCGCTGCTTCGGGAGGTCTGGGGCTACGACTTCTACGGCGGCACGCGAACGGTAGACGTGCACGTCAGGCGGCTGCGGGCCAAGCTCGGCGCCGAGCACGAGCACCTGATCGAGACCGTCCGGTCGGTCGGCTACCGAGCTCGCGCGCAGGACTGAGCCGTTCGGCGTACCTCCCGGGCTCCCGCCCCATGACCTAGCACGGCGCGACCAGCGGGAAATGACTCCAAGGTGCTCTGCGCGAGGGACCGCGCCGGGGCCGATGCCTTCGCCATGAACGGATGGCTGAGCACAGCGAAGCTCGTCCCGTCACTGGGACTTATCCCCCTCGGCGCCGCCGTCGCAGCCTCGTTCATGCAGCGCGAGCCGGCGAAGATCCGCGTCCGGTCGACCGGAGAGGACGACCGGAAGCGGATCCGCTCGCGCGACTGGTAACAGAGATCTGACCCATCCCCCCCTGGCGCATAGGGGCCGGCGCGCAAGCGCCGGCCCCTCGCCTCTTTCTGGGGTGGCTCAAACCGAACCGACACGCCTTCGCCATACATCACGCCTAGGCTCCAGCCCAGATGGCGTCACACAGGGGCATCCGACGACGGTGGTGGATGCCGGTCGTGACCGTCGCGCTGGCCGCCTGCACATCGAACATGTCACCCGAGTCACTGAGTGCGTCCGGCGTGCCGCCCACGTCCGCGACCGCGAGCGGTGCGGCGCCGAGCGCGACCACCGCCGCGTCAGTGAAGTTCGTGCGCGCGCCGCATCAGCTGCCCGCGCCGGTCCAGCGTGAGGTCGCCGTCACCGACGGCAAACAGATCCTGATCGCCGGGGGTCTGGACGCGACCGGCGCCTCGACGAGCGGCGTCTTCGCGTTCTCGCCGTTGACCGGCCACATCGCGCAGGTGGGCACGATGCCGCAGGTCTTCCACGACGCGGCCGGCGAGCAGCTCGGCGGCCGTCTCGTCGTCTTCGGCGGTGGCTCGACGGCCTCGATCGACACCGTGCAGGCGTTCGATCCGTCGACGAAGAAGGCGAGCGTGATCGGGCACCTGCCGATGCCCCTGTCCGACCTGACCGGCGCCGTGATCGGCAAGACCGTGTACCTCGTCGGCGGGTGGAACGGGAAGACACCGCAGCCGACGATCTGGTCGACGACCACGGGGACGACGTTCAAGAAGGTGGCGGCGCTGCCCGCCGGCGTTCGCTACCCGGCGGTTGCAGCGGCCGGCGACCAGCTGGTGGTCGCCGGTGGCGCGCTCGCGAACGGCAGCGAAACCGACCGGATCTCGCTGGTCGACCCGTCGACCGGCTCGGTCAAGACGATCGGCACGCTGCCGACGCCGACCGCGCACGCGATGGCGTTCACCGTCGACGGCACGGTCTACGTCGCCGGCGGGCGAGACGCCGTCGGCAACGCGCTCACTACCGTGACGGCGATCGACCCGTCTACCGGTCAGACGACGAAGGCGCCGGCGCTCCCGGTCGGGCTGTCCGACGCCGCGATCACGCAGGACGTCAACGGGACCGCGACGCTCCTCGGCGGTGCCGGCATCTCGACGACCTCAAGCGTCTTGCAGACGAAGCCGGTCACGCTCCCATCGCTCTCCCGCGCGGAGAAGCAGCCGCTGCAGATCTCGACCCCGTTCGTCTCCCATCTGCCGGCGTCGGCGGCAGTCCGCCCGTTCGCGGGGCGGTTGCTGATCGCCGATCGCGGCAACAACCGGCTCCTCGTGCTGAACCCCGCCGGCCACGTCGTCTGGCAGTACCCGTCGCCGTCGTTGCCGGCCCCGAGCCTGCCCTTCTACTTCCCCGACGACGCGTTCTGGGTGCACGGCGGCAACGCGATCCTGGTCAACGAAGAGGAGAACGACGTCCTGACCGAGATCGCGTACCCGAGCGGCAAGACGCTGTGGACGTACGGGCATCCGCGCGCCGGCGGGTCCTCGCCCGGCTACGTCCATCAGCCCGACGACCTCTACCCGTATCCCGGGGGCGGGCTCGTGGTGGCCGACGCGAAGAACTGCCGGATCCTGTTCTTCAACGCCAAAGGGTCGCCGAGCGGGCAGTTGGGGAAGACCGGCGACTGCACCCCGGGCCTGCCGAACACCGTGGGATATCCCAACGGCGGCACGCCGCTGCCCAACGGCAACCTGCTGATCTCGGAGATCAACGGCGCGCACATCAGTGAGCTCAGCGCGAAGCACAAGGTGCTGTGGTCCACCCCGGTCCCGGGTCTCCATGTGCCGTCCGACCCGCAGCCGCTCTCGGACGGCTCCTTCTTGGTCGTCGACTACGCCCATCCGGGCGCCGTGATCCGGTTCACGTCGGACGGCAAGGCGCTCTGGACGTATCGCCCGACCAGCGGCTCAGGCGTCCTGGACCATCCGAGCCTCGGCGCGCCGCTGCCCAACGGCCTCGTCGCCGTGAACGACGACTACAACCATCGCGTCGTCCTCATCGACCCGACGACCGACAGCATCGTCTTCCAGTACGGGCACACCGGCGTCGCGGGGACCGGGCCGGGCTACCTCAACACGCCAGACGGCCTGGACCTGCTGTTGCCCGGCGGCGTCATACCGCTGCACGTCGACTTTCCGTCGGACAAGGTCGTCCAAGGCCGCCCGTAACGAAGAGTTAACGCCGCGGTGATCGAACCGGCTGGCGTCGCGCCTACCCTTGGTGGGTCGTCGTCGTCGGAGGGGAAGGAGCAACTCGTGGGGAGCCCGAAGTCGTCCAGGGACGTCATGGCTATGGCCAAGGAGGCCGGGGCACAGATGGTCGATCTGCGCTTCACCGACCTGCCGGGCCAGGTCCAGCATCTGTCGTTGCCCATCCACGAACTGACCGAGGAGAAGTTCGCCGAGGGTCAGCCGTTCGACGGGTCCTCTGTCCGTGGGTTCCAGCAGATCCAGGAGTCGGACATGCTCCTGGACCTCGACCCGACCACCGCGTACATGGACCCGTTCACGAAGCACCCCACGATGAACATCACGTGCTTCGTCAAGGACCCCATCACCGGCGAGGAGTACTCGCGCGACCCGCGCAACATCGCGAAGAAGGCGCAGCTCTATCTCGAGCAGACCGGGATCGCCGACACGGCGTACTTCGGGCCCGAGGCGGAGTTCTACATCTTCGACTCGATCCGCTACGACCAGAACGAGTTCGAGGGCTACTACCACGTGGACTCGGTCGCGGGCGCCTGGCAGTCCGGTCAGGAAGAGGACGGCGGCAACCTCGGGTACAAGCCGCGCTACAAGGGCGGGTACTTCGCTCTGTCGCCGATGGACAAGTATCAGGACCTGCGCACCGACATGGTGCTGAACCTCGAGAAGGCGGGCCTCACGATCGAGGTGCACCACCACGAGGTCGGCACCGCGGGGCAGGCAGAGATCGACATGCGCTTCGACACACTCCTGACGACCGCCGACAACGTCATGAAGTACAAGTACGTCGTCAAGAACACGGCGTACCAAGCGGGCAAGACGGTGACGTTCATGCCGAAGCCGCTGTTCATGGACAACGGCTCGGGCATGCACACGCATCAGAGCCTGTGGGCCGGCGGCGAGCCGCTGTTCTGGGACGAGGTCAACTACGGCGGGATCAGCGACCTCGCGCGTTGGTACATCGGCGGGCTGATCCAGCACGCGCCGGCGCTGCTCGCCTTCACGAACCCGACGACGAACTCGTACCGCCGGCTCGTTCCGGGTTACGAGGCGCCGATCATGCTCGTGTACTCGCAGCGGAACCGGAGCGCGTGCGTTCGCATCCCCGTCGGCGGACGGAGCCCGAAGGCCAAGCGGATCGAGTTCCGCACGCCCGACCCGTCGTGCAACCCGTACCTCGCGTTCAGCGCGATGCTGATGGCCGGCCTCGACGGCATAAAGAACAAGGTCGAGCCGCCCGAGCCGATCGACAAGGACCTCTACGACCTGCCGCCCGAAGAGAAGGCGAACGTGAAGCAGGTTCCGGGCGACCTTGACGAGGTGCTCAACGCGCTCGAGACGGACCACCAGTGGCTGCTCGAGGGCGGCGTCTTCACGCAGGACGTGATCGACACCTGGATCGACTACAAGCGGATCGAGGAGCGTGACGCGGTTCGGCTGCGTCCGCACCCCTACGAGTTCTCGCTGTACTTCGACATCTAAATCCGTTGCGGTGGTGACGAAGGGGCCCCTTCGGGGCGCCCTTCGCGCGTCTGCTGAGGGGTGTTTGGCCGAGGCCACGTTGGGCCCGATGGCCGAGGGCCGCCCGACCTCTGTTGCATCGCCGTCGTCGTCGCCTACGGTAGGTCGCACGAGGAACCGGCCGCCGGGGCCCCCGTCCTCGGCGGCCGGCTCCCGTTACCGAGGAGGGAACCGCGTGCGCCGATCACTGCTCTCGCTGATCACGGCCGTGTCGCTCGTCGCGCTGTTGGCGCCGGCGGCGTCGGCGATCCCCGTGCACTGGACCGCCAAGGGGGGCAGGGCGTTCACCGACGTCGCACGCGGGCCGGACGGTTCGCTGTACGTGGCGGGGATCGATCGCGACTCGATCACGGCCGCGGCGTCGCTCCGGAAGTACGCGCCCGACGGCTCGCTCCGGTGGACGCGCTCGTGGGTTCCTTCGGTCCAGGACAGCACGAACGGCCTGGGCGTCGCGATCGGCGACGACGGCACGATCTACCTGATGGGTGTGGTGCGCGGGCAGTGTGAGGGACAGGGTTGGTTCGTGCGGGCGTACAAGCCCGGCGGTGACCTCCGGTGGAAGTACGTGACGCCGGGATGGGCCAACTGTTCACTGGCGGAGTTCCCGACCGACATCGCTGTACGCGGCTCGATGGTGGTCGTGTCGGGGTTCTCGCACGGATGCTGCGGCGACCAGTTCCACGACGGATGGGTCACGGCGTTCAAGCCGGATCTCGTGAAGCGCTTCCGGGCGAACACCGAGCCGCCGGCGACGCCGCTCGGGTGGTTCGACAGCGCGTGGGGCGTCGGCATCTCGTCGGTGGGCGCGATCTTCGTGTCGGGATGGGCCGCGACCGCGGCGATCCCGCGTGAGATGAGTCCGACGCCGGGCACGCCGTTCCTCGAGAAGCTCGACCCGCACGGACACAAGATCTGGAGCAAGCGGGCCGACGCGTCGATGCCGACGATGTACCTGCCGGTGGTGCTCGGTCTGAGCGCGAACAGCGTGACGATCGCGGCAGGCGTCGGCGGCAAGGATGTGGCGTGGGGATTCGCTCCGACGACGGGCTGGGTGGGGAGTTACACGCAGAAGGGTGATCTGCGCTGGAAGAACCGGTTCGGCGGCAGCAAGAAGGAAGCGGCCGCGCCGACCGGCGTGTCGATCGACGGCGATGGGCGCGTGTGGGTCCTGAGCACTCGGCGCGACGCGGGTGATCGCGGAACGGACGGGCTGGTGCGGTTGTACAGCCCGCGCGGGTCGCTCCGCGAC
>JBJMLQ010000134.1:0-25888 GCA_045805225.1 Actinomycetota bacterium
ACCCGTGGGTCTATCGAGCCGTGCAGGCGGAGCTGGTCGTCGGGCCGGCCGCCGTCGAACAGGTCCGGGTACATCCGATCGACCTCGGGCACCGCGAGCCGATCACGCGCCGCGGGGTCCCGCGGACCGCCGAGCCCTCGGTTGCGGCCGAGATCCTCGAGCGGCTCGCGAGCATCTCGGCGCCCCTCGGCACTAGGGTCGATATCGCGGACGGCGTTGGCACCATCCGGCGCGAGGAAGGCGTCCCTACCGACTGAGCGGCGCCGCCCTGTGGTGGCCTTCCGCGCCGACCGGGCGCAGGATGGAGCGATGCAGCTCCTTCGCCGGCCGACGCCGCTGTCGCTCGAAGAGGTCGATGCCTGGCGCGCGTGGAGCGTGGTCGAACGCGGCGGCGTCTTCGTTCTTTCCTCGCTCACGCGAGCCGAGGTGTGGGAGCCGGGGCGGCCGTTCGTGGCGACGTGCACCCGCGCGCGCCACGAAGTGCCCGGCGCCAGGTGCTCGTGCGGCGTCTACGCGGCGGCGGACGCGAACGAGCTCGCCGGGCTCGGCCGGATCGCCGGCGCCGCCGTCGGACGGGTGTCGCTGTGGGGTCGGCTCGTGGAGCACAGCCGCGGCTACCGGGCGGCCGCCGCGTATCCGACCCGCATCCGCCTCGTGTGCGTCGCGTGCCTGAGTGAAGGACGCGGCGAGCCGGCGGCCGTCATGGACTGCGAGGCGTCAGGCGAACGCACGCGCCTGCGGCCACTGTGCGAGTCGCACGCCGTCGGCTCATCGCTCCCGTCTGCGCGCCCGGTCGAGGCCGCGCTTCTCGCGAGCTATCAGATCGATCCGTTGCCCGACGCGTCGGTCCGACAGATCCGGCGCACTCCCGCGGCACGGCGTGTCGGGCGGATGGTGACGTTGGCCGCCGCCGTGGTCGTCGTCGCCTCGGTGGCGGCCGGAGCGGTCGCCTTCGCACATGCCCGTGGGTCCGTCGTGAACGCGATCGCGGTGCTCCCGCCGCCCGGCCTGGTCGCGCCGGCAGGACGCCCGGACGGGCCGATCCCGCGGACCGGGGACGGGCTGCGCACCGTGACCCACGCGAAGCTCTCGGCGCTGTCGCCGTTCCCGACGGTGCACTGCGGAAGGATGACGCCGACCAACGTCGTCCCGACCCCGTCGTGCGCCGATCGTGCGTCGAACGTGTTCGTCGAGGACGTCGGTCCCGCGGGCGCGCATCGCTACGGCACCTGCAGCAGGTACACGGTCGCGAAGACCCGGCGCGGCGATCGGATCCTCTGCTGGCGCGCGCTATCGACGCCGTAGCGCCGGCGGCTCGCTACAGCGCGCCGCTGAACGTGTCGCACGCGCGAGGATCGCCCGACCGGTACCCCGTGGAGAACCAGTGCTGGCGTTCCTCGGACGAGCCGTGCGTCCAGGTCTCCGGGTTGACCTTTCCTTGGAACTCCTGTTGGAGCCGGTCGTCGCCGACCGCCGCGGCGGCGGACAAGGCATCGGCGACATCGCGGTCGGTGATCCTCGTGATGAATCCGGTCTGCACGGCGTTCGCCGCCCACACGCCCGCGTAGCAATCGGCCTGCAGCTCGAGCCGCACCGACGCGCTCGTCGGGCCCTGACTGTTCGCCCCACCTCGGTCGATCGTTCCCTGGAGGTCCTGGACGTGGTGCCCGTATTCGTGCGCAAGGACGTACGCCTGCGCGAGCGGACCACCCGACGCGCCGAAGCGGGTCGTGAGCTCCCGGAAGAACCCGAGATCGATGTACACGTGTTGGTCGGCGGGGCAGTAGAAGGGACCGATCGCGGTGGTGGCGACGCCGCAGCCCGTCTGCGTGCGATCGGTGAACAACACGGTGCGCGCCTGCGTGTAGCCGGGCAGTGTCTGCGACCAGTAGTCCTGGATGCTGTTCACGTACGCGACGACCGCGCAGTCCTGGCTCTGCTGCGCGTCCGCACCGGTGCGGCACGACGACAGGTCGCTCGAGGGCGCGGTCGTACCCGTTGGGCTCCCGCCGAGGCCTCCGTTCAGCAGGAGCAGGACGACCGCAACGATCAGGCCGATGGCGCCGCCGCCGATCGCGATCGGAGAGCCCGACATGCCGCGACGGTCGCTGACCTGCGACGGGTCGAGGCGTGCGCGCCGGCGGATCCGCATAGCGGCAGCTCTACCCGCGCCGCCGCGGCGTCATGCTGCCGAGCGTCGCGGGGCGCAGGCGCTGTCTGCCGGGCGCCTTCGACGGACGCGCGTGCACCAGCGGCCGACGGGTTACATCCCGGGCCGTTGACCCATCGCCGGACCCATCTGGCTGAGCATCTTCTGAGCGACGTCGGAGAACAGGTCGAACCCCGCCTTGCCGTCCCACACGACATCGACCGTCACGTCGCTGAACGGGATGAACGGCATCTCCCAGATCGCGCGCCACAGCTGTTCCTCCGAGTCGGCGTCGAAGACGCCGTAGCCGCCGCCACCTGCGAAGTTGCCGAACGACACGAGCCGGTCCTGGTTCTGGTCGAACCACTGCTTCGCGGCTTCTGTGAGCATCGGGATCTGCTGCGGCGGGATCGGATCACGCGGGCGAGCGACGACCAAGAACCTCACGACGGTCTCCCTTCTCGAAGTGAACAGCCCGTGTCATACGCCGCACGCGCCCCGTGGGTCAAGACCGATGCGTTGAGATGCCGCCTCCTACGGTCGCGCTACCTTGACCTTCCGTGAAACGTCTACATAGGGTGAGTTGGACACCCCGTTGGGAGGAAGACGTGTTGCGGAACGTGATGTCGCTGTCGGTGGTCGTGGCTGGACTCGTGCTCCTTCAGTTGACGAGTGCTGCGGCAGCCTCGACGAGCGGCTCGCTCGATCGGACATTCGCAGGGAACGGGATCGCCTACGTGGCGCAAACCGCGTACGCGGTCGCTCTTCAGGCCGATCGCAAGATCGTCGTTGCGGGCGGCGGGATCACCCGATACAACCGTGACGGGACCCTGGATCGATCGTTCTCCGGCGATGGGCAGGCGCCGACCCCGTTCCATGGTCGCTTCGGAGCCGTCGCGATCCAGCCGAACGGTCGCATCGTGGCCGGTGGGATCGCCGAGGTTCGCAACAGAGACGAGTTCGCGTTCGCCCGGTACCTGCCGGACGGCTCGCTCGACCGCTCGTTCTCCGGCAACGGCACGCTTGTGGCTCGCAAGGTGGGCTCGATGGCCGTCGAGGAGATCTCCGACATCGCGCTGGGTCCGAACAACACGATCGTCGCTTCTGCGTATGTCATTCAGCGGCACTATCTGTTCGGCGTCGTACGGCTCACCCGCCGGGGCGTGCCCGACACGACGTTCTCCGGCGACGGTGTGGCCATCACCAGGTTCAACCGCCACAGCGCGTTCGCCGAGTCGGTCGCGGTCCAGCGCGACGGAGCGATCATCGCCGCGGGCAGCGCCAGGGCCCGAGCCCGCTTCGCCGTGTCGCGGTACCTGCCGGATGGAACCCACGACCCCTCGTTCAGCGGCGACGGGAAGCGGACGATCGCCTTCGGCGGAACATGGTCCAGGGCGACAGCCGTCGGCCTCCAGGATGACGGAAGGATCGTGATCGCCGGAACCGTCCGTCACGGCCCACGGCAGCTCGACTACGGTCACCTATCGATCGCGGTTGCACGATGCAAGCCGGACGGATCGCTGGACGCGAGCTTCGCCGGTGACGGCACGCGATGGACCTCGGCCGACGGGAACCTCCGTGCGAACGCCCTCGCGATCCAGTCCGACGGCAAGATCTTGGTTGGAGGCGAGTCGACGCCGACGGTCGACGAATTCCCGGATGACTTTGCCCTCGTGAGGTACACCACAACCGGCAACCTCGACACGTCGTTCGCCGGTGACGGCGTTAAGGTGCAGTCGTTCCGTTCCGGCGACTGGATCGAGGGTATGGCGTTGCAGGCCAACGGCAAGATCGTCGTCGTTGGGTCCACCCAGGGAGGAGCGCCGCGTGGGTATGCGGTCGCGCGGTTCTTGCCGTAGGGAGAGCGGAGTGGGCCCCCGGGGATTCGAACCCCGAACCTGCGGATTAAGAGTCCGTTGCTCTGCCGGATTGAGCTAGAGGCCCGACGAACCTTACCGAGCGCGGGCCCCCAATGACTCAGTCAATGACCTAGCGCCCGCGATCGTCGCCGTAGACCACCTTGGTGAGGTACGTGTCGACGTCCTCGAACGTGCTCATCACCCTCTGGAACCATTTCGGGCCGGCCGGCTCGGGTGCGTCCGCATCGTGCTCCGACTCGTCGTCGTTGCGCTCGTCGTCGACGTGCGCCAACGCCGCGAGGTGTGCCGCGCCCATGAGGTCGCCCGACGCGCGCTTCAGCTCCATCAGGTCGGCGGTCGATGCCACGCGCGCGACCACACCGTTGCCGAGGTCCTCGTTGGTCGCCCGCTCGGCGAGGCCGTCGTATGCCTCGCCGAGCTCGATGACGTCGAGTTGCCCGACCGCCGTGACGTAGGAGCTTCGGTGGGCCGCGTCCTCGCCGATCGGCTCGGCGCCGAGATGCGCGAGCGCGAGGCCGAGGTTCCCGAGGTTCTCCTCGTCCGCCGGCGGGATCACGATGTCGACGTCGTCGAGCGTGATCGTGGACCCGCGGGCGGCGGAGGCGAGCCCGCCGACCAGGACGTACGTGACCCCGTGCGACCGGAGCCCTGCGAGCAAACGCAGCGGATCGAACTCCTCATCCATCGCGATACCCCCTCGGCGCGTGTACCCGGAGATAGGTATCGGCAGCATGGGGAGCAACCCTTGAAGGGCGACCGACGGGGCTCGAACCCGCGACCTTCTGGACCACAACCAGACGCTCTAACCACCTGAGCTACGGCCGCCATGCGCACGATCACGTCGTGCCTGCTCACGATACCAACGGCGATCCTGCTGACCGTCCTTCAGGGCGCGGGACTTGCCTTCCGCGTGGTTCATCGGCGACAATCCTGAACGACCGTTCAAACTCTTATCAACCCGGAGCGGCGCAGGAGGCGACATCCACCTATGGCAACGACCGAGTTCGACCTCGGCAAGATCGACGAGCTGATCGCCAAAGAAGAGGCGGTCCTTGAGCCCAGGCACAAGGAATCGATCGCGTACCGCGAGATCGCGAACCGCCACGTCGCGGGGGGCGTCGCGTCGAGCTGGCAGGACTCCCCGCCGCACGCGATCTTCATCGACCGCGGCAAGGGCTCGCGCATCTGGGACATCGACGGCAACGAGTACATCGACTTCCACCTCGGCTACGGCGCGATGGTGGTGGGGCACGCGAACCCGACGATCATCGAGGCCATCAAGAAGGCCGCCGACCGCGGCACGCACTTCGCCCAGCCGACGAAGGACCTCGACGTGATCGGGGAGAACCTCAGCGACCGGTTCAAGCTGCCGCTGTGGCGCTTCGCCAACTCCGGCACCGAGGCGACCCTCGAGGCGCTCCGCCTGATGCGCGCGAACACCGGCCGCGACATGCTCATCAAGATCGAGGGGTCCTACCACGGGCATCACGACTCGATCATGTTCAGCGTCGCGCCCGACCGTTCCGAGATCGGCCCGCGCGAGCACCCCGTGACGGTGCCGCAAGCGATGGGCATCCCGCAGGCCTTCGCCGACCTCGTCCGCGTCGTCCCGTTCAACGATCTGGCCGAGGCCAAGCGCGCGTTCGATGAGAACAAGGGCAGGATCGCCGGCATGATCGTGGAGCCGGCGATGATGAACTGCGGCGTCATCTTGCCGGAGCCGGGCTACCTGCAAGGCCTCAAGGATCTCTGCCACGAGAACGGCGCGTACCTGGCGTTCGACGAGGTGAAGACCGGCGCGACCCTCGCGTACGGCGGTGCCGTCGAGTCCTTCGGCGTGGTGCCCGACGTGATCTGCCTCGCGAAGGCGATCGGCGGCGGCACGCCCTGCGGCGCGATCGGATCCACCGAGGATCTGTACGGGCCGGTGATCCGCGGCGAGTACGACATGGCGGGCACCTTCAACGGCAACCCGCTCACGATGGCCGCGTCACGTGCGACGCTCACCGAGGTGCTGCTTCCGGAGGTCTACGAGCACTTCAACCGGATCGACAAGGTGATGAAGGACGGCCTCGGCGTGGTCGTCGAGAAGTACGGCCTCCCGTGCTACGTCACCGGTCTCGGCGCGAAGGGGTCGGTGATCTACTCGAGCCGGCCGGTGCGCGAGTACCGCGACGCGGTCGGCATCGACGAGCGCATCAGCTACCTCGCGTGGCTCTTCCAGCAGAACCGCGGCGTCTTCAAGTCGCCCTGGACCAAGCAGGAGACCTGGACGCTGTCGGTCGCGCACACCGAAGACGACGCGCAGCGCTACATCGCGAACTTCGAGGAGTTCGCGTCGGCGGTAACCTCCTGACCTTCGCCGAGGAGGGATACCCGTGAGCGGCACCGATGTGGTGCAGATCGACCTCGACCTGGTCGAGGAGCTGACGAAGCGCGAGGTCGCGGCGCTCGACCGCAAGCACGCGAAGAGCCTGACCTATCGCGAGACCGCCAAGGCGCACCTGCCGGGCGGCGTGTCGTCGTCGTGGCAGAGCTGGCCGCCGCACCCGATCTACGTCGACCGTGGCGAGGGCTCGCACGTGTGGGACATCGACGGCAACGAGTACGTCGACTACCACAACGGCTACGGCGTGATGGTGATGGGCCACGCGCACCCCAAGATCGTGGAAGCGGTGCGCAAACGCGTTGCGCTCGGCACGCACTTCGCGCAGCCGACCGAGGACGCCTTGCCTGTCGCCGAGCACCTCACGGAGCGCACCGGGCTGCCGTTCTGGCGGTTCGGGAACTCGGGGACCGAGGCGACGCTCGATGCCGTGCGGATCATGCGCGCGACGACCGGACGCGACCTCTTGGTCAAGATCGAGGGCACCTATCACGGGCACCACGACGCACTGATGGTGAGCGTGTTCCCGGAGGAGCGGGACGCAGGGCCACGCACGCGCCCGCACTCCGTGCCGCAGACCGCCGGCATGATCCCCGGCACGACGGACTGGACGGTCAACGTGCCGTTCAACGACCTCGAGGCCGCGCAGAAGCTGTTCGCGGAGCGCAGTGACGAGATCGCCGGGATGATCATCGAGCCGATCATGACGAACTGCGGCGTGGTGATGCCCGATCCCGGTTACCTGGAAGGCCTGAAGGAGCTCTGCCACACCCACGGCGCGATGCTCGCGTTCGACGAGGTGAAGACCGGCTTCACGGTCGCCTGGGGCGGCGCGATCGAAGCGTTCGGCGTGCAGCCCGATCTCGTTGCGTTCGCGAAGGCGCTCGGTGCGGGGCTCCCGTGCGGCGCGATCGGCGGCACCGAGGAGGCGATGCGCCTGGTGATCGCCGACCAGCTGCATCAGGTCGGCACCTTCAACGGGAACCCCCTCACGATGGCGGCCGCCAAGGCGAACCTCGAAGAGGTGTTGACGAAAGACGCGTACCGCCGTCTCGACGAGCTCAACGTGATCCTGCAGCGGTGTGAGGACGTGATGACGCGATACCACTTGCCGGCGTCGATGAAGACGCTCGGCGCGAAGGGCTCGATCGACTGGAGCGAGACGCCGATCCACGAGTACCGCGATCTGTGGAAGATCGACGACCGCATCCCGCAGCTCGCGTGGCTCTGGCAGCTCAACCGCGGCGTGTTCAAGAGCCCAGGCTCCAAGTGGGAGAGCTGGACGACGTCGATCGTGATGAGCGACGCCGATGCCGAACGCTACGTCGACAACTTCGAGGAGATGGCCGAGGCCATCACGCGCTAGCCGGCCGTGCTGCGAGGTACGTGTGTCGCCCGAGGAGCCGGGGTAGCCTCGGCGCGTGAGCGACGCCCCGTCGAAACCCGATCGGCCCCAGCTGCCTTGGCTCCCAGAGGTCCTGAAGCTCGGCGGGCGGCGCCTGTTCATGGTGCTGGTGGGTGCAGCGCTCGCGGTGCTTGCGATCCGCTGGCTCGTCCAAGAGCTCTCGAGCTTCCTGACGATCATCTTCATGGCGGCGTTCCTGTCGTTCGCGCTCGAGCCCGCCGTTTCGTGGCTGGTGAAGAGAGGCTGGAAGCGCGGCGCGGCCACGGGCGCCATGCTCGCGGCCGTCTTCTTCGCCGGCGTGCTGCTGCTCGCGCTGATCGTCCCGGCGGTCGTCACCGGGTTCAAGCAGCTGATCGACAGCGCGCCCCAGCTGGTGGATCGGCTCGTGGGGTGGCTGCACCTGATCGGCATCAAGAACGTATCGACCGACAACCTGATCTCCGAGCTCCAGGCCAACGCCGACAAGGTCGTCTCCGCGGCCCAAGGGATCGCCGGTGGCCTGATCCTCGGCGTTGCGACGAGCATCCTCGGCGCGCTGTTCAAGGTCGCGACGGTCGGGCTGTTCACGTTCTATTTCGTCGCCGAGGGACCGCGGCTGCGCCGGGCGATCTTGTCGATGACACCGCCGGAGCGGCAGGAGCGATTGCTCTTCGTGTGGGAACAGGCGATCACCCAGACCGGCGGCTATTTCTACTCGCGGCTGCTGCTCGCGGTGATCAACGGCTCCGGGATGTACGTCGTGTTGCGCGTGAACGGCGTGCCGTTCGCCGCGCCGCTCGCGATCTTCGAGGGGATCGTCGCCGAGTTCATCCCGATCATCGGCACGTACATCGGCGGCGCGCTCCCCGTGCTGGTCGCGTTCCTCACCGGGATCGGCCCGGGTCTATGGGCCGCCGGCTACATCGTCGTGTACCAACAGCTCGAGAACTACATCCTCAGCCCGCGCCTGACCGCCAGGACGATGTCGCTGCATCCGGCGATCGCGTTCGCGGCGGCGCTGATCGGCGGGGCGATCGGGGGACTGCTCGCCGCGTTCCTCGCGCTGCCGGTTGCCGGCGTGATCCAGGCCGCGATCGTCGAGTACTCGAAGCCGTACGAGGTCGTCGCGGAGCCGAAAGCGGGGCTCGAGGTGGCCGCGCAGGTGATCGAGGACGGATCCGAGGGCAACGCCGGCGACGATCACGACCGCGACGGCGAACCGTAGACTCCGCGCCATGGCGCAGCCCGTCGTCGGCGTGATCATGGGTTCCAGCTCGGACTGGGAGACGATGCAGCACACCTGCGCGACGCTCGACGAGCTCGGCGTCGCGTACGAGCGCCGCGTCGTGTCGGCGCATCGTACGCCCGGACTGATGGCCGACTACGCCTCGGGTGCGGCCGAGCGTGGGCTCCGGGTGCTGATCGCGGGTGCGGGCGGGGCCGCCCACCTCCCCGGCATGACGGCGGCGCACACCGATCTCCCGGTGCTCGGCGTGCCGGTCGAGTCGCGCGCGCTCAAGGGCATGGACTCGTTGCTGTCGATCGCCCAGATGCCCGCCGGCGTGCCGGTGGGCACGCTCGCGATCGGCCGCGCGGGCGCGATCAACGCGGCGTTGCTGGCAGCCTCGATCGTCGCGCTCGGCGACGACGGCGTGCGCGAACGGCTTCGGGCCTTCCGCGACGCGCAGACCCAGACGGTGCTCGACCACCCCGACCCCACCGGGTAGCGCCGTGCGCGTCGCGATCGTCGGCGGCGGCCAGCTCGGCCGCATGCTCGTGCAGGCGGGGGAGCGGCTGGGCGTGGCGTGTGTGACGCTCGACCCCGCCG
Source organism: Actinomycetota bacterium (assembly GCA_045805225.1). GTDB lineage: Bacteria > Actinomycetota > UBA4738 > UBA4738 > HRBIN12 > AC-51. The sequence continues at coordinate 9,628 of JBJMLQ010000134.1, forward strand.
CCGACTCGCCCGCGGCACAGGTCGGACCCGCGATCGTCGGCGCCTACGACGACGCGGCCGCGCTGGCGCAGCTCGTCGACGGCGCCGACGTCGTCACCTACGAGTTCGAGAACGTGCCGGTCGGCGCCGTCGCCGCGCTCGACGTGCCGGTGCTGCCACCGCCTGCCGCGCTCGAGGCGGCGCAGGACCGGATCGCCGAGAAGACGCTGTTCACCGACGTCGGATTGCCCGTGCCGACGTTCGCCGCGGTCGAGGACGTCGCGACGCTTGCGGCCGGCGTCGAGGCGGTCGGTCTGCCCGCCGTGTTGAAGACCCGCCGGTTCGGCTACGACGGCAAGGGCCAGGCGGTGCTGCGGAGCGCCGAACTGCTGGAGGACGCCTGGCGCGCCGTCGGCGAGGTGCCATCGATCCTCGAAGCCTTCGTCCCGTTCGATCGCGAGCTGTCGATCGTCGGGGTGCGGGCCGCCGACGGGGAACTGCGCTGCTACCCGTTGGTCGAGAACCATCACCGCGAGGGCGTCCTGCGGGTGTCGTACGCGCCGGCGCCCGACCTGACCGACGAGCTCCAAGCCGCCGCGGAGGCGCACGCCCGGGCGGTGGCCGAGCGGCTCGGATACGTCGGTGTCTTCGCGATCGAGCTGTTCCAAGCCGGCGGAACCCTTCTCGGCAACGAGATGGCGCCACGCGTCCACAACTCCGGCCACTGGACGATCGAGGGCGCCGAGACGAGCCAGTTCGAGAACCACATCCGGGCGGTCTGCGGCCTGCCGCTCGGCGACGTCGGCGTCCGCGGCCACGTCGCCATGGTCAACGTGATCGGGCAGGAGCCCGACGCCGCCGCGATCCTGGCGATCCCCGGTGCGCACGTGCACAGCTACGGCAAACAGGCACGTCCCGGGCGCAAGCTGGGGCATGTGACGCTGGTGACCGACGACCCAGAGTCGTTGCGGCAGCGTGTGGCTCAGGTTTCCGGTCATCTGACCGATGCCTGAGTTCAATGGCCTATCTGACGTGCCCCGACTGCATGATGCCGAGTCCCGTCGGCGATGACGCGGTCAAGTACGCCTGCATGTCCTGCTTCACGGAGATCGTCTTCGAGACCTGTTCCGGATGTGGGTTCAAGCAGTCGATCCCGTCGCGCTGGCAGGGGGCGTACACCTGCGGCAAGTGCGGCGCACGCTGCGAGCTGCCGCGGCAGCGCATGTACTCGACCTCGACCAAGGCGCTCGGCGTGCAGGGCTACGGGCACATGTACCCGAAGCTCTGACGAACGGCCCGACCGAGGTCGGTTCGGCCGAGGCCGAACGGACCCCTTCCTCCGCCCGTTCCGGCGGCGTCATCTGCCCGTTACCCTGGGGAAACGATGCGACGCCTCCCCATCGTCGGTCTGGCGATCTCTCTCCTGCTCGTGCCGGTCGCGGCCTCCGCGAGCGTGCCCGACGCCGCCGTGACGCGCGACCTGGTCGGCGCGTCGGGGCCGGCTGCTGTTGCGAGCGCCATCGGGGATGTCACGGGCGACGGCGTCGCGGACCTGATCGTCGCGCGTGGCGCCGACGCCGGCCCGGACGCCTACACCGTCGCGGTCTTCGACGGGCCGCTCACCGATCCGCTCCCGGCCGACCCGTCGTTCGTCGTGACGCCCACCGCCCGGAGCGATGCCTACCAGGTGGCCGTCGGCGACCTGAACCATGACGGCTTCGGCGACCTCGCCGTCGCCGATGTGAACGGGGTCGACGCGCTCGACAACTCCACGCCGGGGATCGACGTGTTCCTCGAGCCCGCCGGTGGTGGCGACATCCCCGCGGCCGCCTCGGACTTCATGAGCCCGATCCCGGTGATCGATCTCGTCGTCGCGGATATGAACGACGACGGCCGCGACGACCTCCTGTTCACCCGGCCCAACACGAACCCGATCGACGTGCGGCTGCGCACCCAGCTGTTCGCCGGGGGTTTCGCGACCGCGAGCGCGCCCGTGTCGAACGCGCCCACGAGCGGACTCACCGTGGGCGACATGAACGGCGACGGTCGCAACGACTTCGCGCTCGACGGGACGCTGAGCGGCTCGATCCCGGTCTTCGAGCAGAACGCCGATCACTCCTTCACGCAAGCGGATGTCACCCTCCCGGTCGGCATCACGAGCGTGACCAACGTCGTCCTCACCGACCTGAACGGCGACGGCAGCGACGACGTGCTCGTCATCACCGGCGCCGACGAGCTCGCATGGGCCCTCGCCGACGGCGCGGGCGGGTTCGGCGCCTTCTCCGCCGCGATGCCCGCGCCCCAGGTCGCGGCGAACGAGGTCGCGGACCTGAACGGCGACGGGCGGCAGGACCTCGCGACGTTCGGCGTCGACGGGTCGCTCAGGATCTACCTCCAACAGGACGGCGGCGGCCTCGCGCAGCCGTGCGTCTTCCCGGGCACGGCGTCGCCCGGAGGCGACGCCGCGACCTCGACGGGCGACCTCACGGCGGACGGCGCCGCCGACATCGCCGACGCCGACGTCGGCGGCACCTCGGGCGGCGCCTGGCTCTTCCGGCAGTTGACCGGCGGCGCGCAGCTTGCGACCTCGGTCGACGCCTCGGTATCCGCGGGCACCGTTCCCTACAACGGCGCGGTCGACATCACGGGGACGTTCCGCAACCCCGGCGGCGGGTGCTTGCGCGATGACACGGTGTCGCTGCAGCGGACCGGCCCCGACGGGACGCTCGATCTCGGGCCGACCCAGGTTGCCGGCGACGGCTCGTTCAGCTTCGAGGACGTCCCTCCGACGGCGGGCTCGTTCGACTACCAGGTGGTGTTCGCGGGGGACGACACGCACGCGACGTCGACGAGCGCGACGATGCACGTCGACGTCGCGAAGGGTCCGACGTCGCTGACGCTCGCGGTCTCCGACGACACCATCATGTACGGCACCGCGACGACGCTCCGCGCGATGATGCACGGCGGCGTGCCCACCTCGGTGGTGCGATTCGACCGGTTCACCGCGAACGGATGGAAGGCGGTCGGAACGGCCACGGTCGGCGGCGACCACGTCGCGACGCTCGATGTGCGGCCGTCCGCGCTGTCGAGATACCGCGCGGTGTTCGAGCCGACGACGAACCGCAAAGGCAGCGTGAGCGGCTCCGTCACCGTTCAGGTGCACGCGGTGCTCGAGAGCCGCATGATCGGGAAGGGAACGACCAACGGCCGCAACACCGTCTACGCGTGCTGCACCGCGTACTTCTACGTGAAGCTGAAGCCGCCGCATCCCGGGTCGCGCTGGGTCGCCACGGTCCAGTACCACGGGAAGACGCGGTGGCGGCCGCTCGGCCGGGCGACGTATCGGTTCGAGCGGGACGGCGACGCGGCGATCTATCTGGATGCCGTCAAGGGCTATCACTACCGTGTCCGCGGTCACTGGGCCGGCGACGCGGATCACCTCGGCGCGACGAGCGCGTGGCAGTACTTCAGCTACCGGTAGCGCTGAGGCGTGCTACAGGAGGCCGACCCGTTGGAACTCGCCGCCGCTGCTGGTCGTTGACGTGTTGAAGACCACGAGCGCGATCAGCAGGACCATGATCCCGATCCCGATGAACCCCAGCACGATGCCCGCGGTGGCCATGCCGCGGCCGGTCTGTGCGCCACCGGACGCATCGATCTCGTTGCGCGCCATGAACCCGAAGATCAGGGCGAGGATCGAGCCGATCCCGTAGAGACAGAGGATGCCGAGCACCAGCGAGGCGACCGCCTTGCCGTTGGTCGCCGGCCGCTGCACGTACATCGGCTGCTGCGGGTACGTCGGGAGGGCCGGCATCGCCGGCGCGTGTGGGGCCGCCGTGATCGCCGCTGCTGCCGGCGTGAGGTCGCGCCCGCAATAGCGACACACGACCGCCTCGTCTTGGATCTCTTCCGCGCAGAAGGGGCACTTCTTCATCGCGGGAATCATCGGCTCGCAACCCGTCCGAGTCCAGCGCCGGCTCGCGGATATGCCAGAGGCCTTGCGCTGGAGCGAAAGGCGGCGCCCCGGGCAGGATTCGAACCTGCGGCCTCGGGATTAGAAGTCCCTTGCTCTGTCCTGGCTGAGCTACCGGGGCCAACCCGTGCAGAGCGGGTGACGGGAATCGAACCCGCATAGCCAGCTTGGAAGGCTGGAACTCTGCCATTGAGCTACACCCGCGGATCTTCCCCAGCATAGCCCGCGACTAGGCTCTGTCCGATGCGGATCCCGTTCCGGTTGGTCGACGTGTTCGCCGACGCGCCGTTCGGCGGCAACCAGCTCTGTGTCGTTCCGGACACGCCCGCCGAGCTCACCACCGAGACGATGCAGGCGTTGGCGCTCGAGATCGGGTTCTCCGAGACCACGTTCGTGACGGCCGTGCGTCCCGACGGCTACGACGTGCGGATCTTCACGCCGGAGGAAGAGCTGCCGTTCGCAGGACACCCCACGCTCGGCACAGCCTTCGCCCTGGCGCGAGAGGATCTGATCGGGCCGCAGGCGCTCCAGCGCTGCGCAGCCGGCGAGATCCCGGTGACGATCGACGTGGGCGCCGGCACGGCGAGCATGCGTCAGCTGGCGCCGGAGGTCGGCCGGGAGGTCGACGATCGAGACGCCGTGGCGGCCGCCGCGGGCCTCGAGCGGGACGACCTCGTCGACACGCTGCCGATCGTCCCCATCTCGACCGGCATCCCGCACACCATGGTGCCCGTTCGCGACGACGCAGCGTTACGGCGCGCGATCAGAGACGAGCGTCGCTGCGCGGAGGTCTGCGTTGGCGCCGACGCCGAGTCGCTGTATCTGTTCGCGATCCGCGGTGACGGCGACATCCGCGCGCGGGTGTTCGACAAGGGAACCACGATCGGCGAGGACCCGGCGACCGGCTCGGCGGCGGGGCCCCTCGGCGTGTATCTCGCGCTGCACGGCGTCATGGCGACGCCGGGATCGGTCGTCGTCGCGCAGGGGGAGCAGGTGGGGAGGCCGTCGTTCCTCCGCGTCCACGTCGATCGTGACGCCGATCGGTGGCTGCTGGACGTCGCCGGCGGCGTGCACTCCTGGGGCGACGGCGCCTTCGAGATCTAGACGCTCGCCTGCGAACACGTGACGAGCGGGGGACCGATCCCCGTCGCGGCGCCGACCGGCGTGACCACGCTCTGGACGGTCACCTGGTTCCCCGGCTGCAGGTAGACCATCGTGCTCGAGGACGTTCCCGGCGGGAACGACGCCTGACCGGCATCCGTCGACGAGACGTCGCACAAGAATGTCGCCGCGGTGGCTCCCGCGTTCTGGACCACGTTGTCGAAGCAAACGCTGCCCGGGGCGGCGGGGTGGCAGTGGCTCGGCTCCTGGATCGTGGACACCTCGGCGTGCGCCGCGGGCGCCCCGGGACGAACGGCCATCGAGATGATGAGCGTCGCCGCGGTGAGGAGGAGCACGACGAGGACGGCGACCGCGACGTGATAGCTGGCCGACGGTCGCTGCGTTGCCTCCATCATCCGCGCGGAGCCTACCCCTGAGCGCCGAACCTATGCAGGTAGGCTGGTCGCACGGGGCGTAGCGCAGCCTGGCTAGCGCGCGTGCTTTGGGAGCACGAGGTCGCGGGTTCGAATCCCGCCGCCCCGACCGGCGGCCTCGTCGGCACCGGTTGATGCCGCGATCGGCGTTCGTCTTCCCCGCAACCAGCCGGAAACGTACTAGCTATCGTCGCGCGCGACGTCAGCCGTTGCGGGTGGCGTTCGGGAACCGGACGATGAACTCGGTCTTCGGGCCGATCCACGGCAATGGGACGCGTTTGGTGGTCACGCTCGGCTCTCCGAAAACGCGGACGCCGTCGGCGGACGCCGTCTCACGCGCGCGGCGGACCGCATGGTCGGTCGAGACGGCGCGGTCTCGCCTGCGAGCGCGGAATTCGTATTGCCCCATGCGGACACGGTATCGCGCTGCGTGCGTCATCCCAAAGTCGCCTGGTGAGCGGACGGCCGACCGGTGGATACCACCGCCGCGATCGCGCGCCGGATGCGTACGCTCGAGCGAGACGACCGTGTCCTGCCCGTGCTTCGCGGGCGGCCCGATGGGTAGGCAAACGGCCACCACCGACGGGATCCCGCGCAATGGTTGACCTCGATCCGGAACAACGCGATGTGCTGTTGTGGATCCTTGATGAAGGCTCCGGTGAGGTCGTGTTGGCGCCGGTCGGCGGCAGCGAGGTGGACCTCGTGATCCGTCGGGGGCCGCGCCGACGCGTCGCGGAACGCGACGTCGCGCGTCTCGTGGATCTGCTCTTGTTGGAGCACGTCCAGCGCAAGGTCTACCGCGTCACCGAGCTCGGCCGAGAGGCCGTGCGGCCGCACATCTAGCCCGCCGCCGCTCCGGCGGGTCTCCCTGCACGAAGAAGGCCCCGTGGAGCGCGGGCAGCTCCACGGGGCCTTGGGGCCTATGCAGAGGGGGGACCTGCAGCACAGGCCTTCGGGGTGATGCCCACCCGGAACGGTCCGAAACGTCGGAACTTCAGCCGAAGTCGCGAGGCGCCTTGGCGATCGAGACGATGTTGTCGATCTCGAGGCGGGCGACCTCCGAGCCGCCGAGCAGGAAGACCCACTCGTCGCCCTGGCGCTCGTAGAAATCGGCCGACACCTCGTCCGGCGTGTTGTCGCTCTTGAGGATCAGATAGAGGTTCGGCATCTCACCAGACCGTATCGGTCCAGATGTCGGCGGTATTGAGCCGTCGCCCCGGCCCATGCCCTTCAGGGCAACGACGGCACCGCGCGCCTCTCCGGTTGTCTCAGAGGGGCTCCAGCGTGGAGAATCGCCGCATGCAGCGCTGGGTTGCGGCAGCAGCGATCTCGTTCGTGATGCTCGTTGCCTGCTCGTCCACGACCTCCACGACCTCGACGCCGCCGGCGACGGTGCCTCCGACGGCTTCGGCCTCGGCGTCCTGCGTCAACAAGACCGACTTCGACGCGGCCATCCAGTCGGCGAAGGACCACGTCGCGGCCGCCGTCACCGCCGCGGCGTCGCTGAACTTCGGCACCGCCAAGGACGAGCTGCAAAGCGCGGGGGACTCGGCCCAAAGCGCGGCCAACATCGTCGGCGACGCGTCGCCAGACATGAAGTCGGAGCTCCAGTCCGCGAGCGACAGCATCAACCAGGCGATCACCGATCTCCAGAACAACAACGGGGGCGCCGCGGCGACCGACCTTCAGGCTGCCGGCCAAGCGTTGGGCCAGGCCGCGGCGATGAACCCGAACGACTTCTTCTGCTGACCGCTACGGCGCCGCACTCCAGAGGGCGCGATCCAGGACCTCGACGGCCACATCTCTCGGCGCCCGGTCACCGTTGTCGACCTCGATCGTCTCGATCGAGCTCCGGTCCAAGATCTCGTCGAGCTCGACCGTGCGCGCCAGATGCCAGTCGAGCGCCGCGCTCGGTCGCATCCTGTCGCGAAGCCTGCGGGCCCGGAGGTCTGCAGGCGCCGTGAGTCGGACCACCGTGACCGTCGCCGGCGGCAGAGCGGCGAGCACACGATCAAGATCTGCGGGCGTCTCCATGACACCGGCAAGGACGAGGTGCGTCACATCGCGACGCGCGAGGTTCGGCCACAAGGCCGTGAGGTGCTCGACGAGGAGCTCGGCGTTCCACGGGCTCGTCGCAGGCCATTGGTATCGAAGCGCGTCCAGGTCGAAGAACGCGTTCGGGATCCCGCGTTCCGACAAGACGTCGTGGACCTCCTCGCCGATCGTTGTCTTGCCCACGCCGACGGTTCCGGACAGAACCAGGATCGCAAGCGTCATCGGGGCGCCGGGCTGCGGCCGTAGCGGGTCATCGCGTCGATGAGCGCGTCGTGCGGCAGCGCGTGCGCGGTGATGTCGTCGCGGCCGGTCATCGTCTCGGCCGCGACCAGAGCGTTGCAGATCGCTTCCTCGGTCGATTCGATCGCGCCCCAGAACAGCGCGGAGATCTCGCCGTCGTGCAGCATCGACAGCGTGAGCGGTTCGCCCTCGGACCCCGCTTTGTAGCTCGTGAGTGCGCCGGCGTTCGCCGTCGAGAACGCGAGGAAGATGTCGCCGCTGGAGTGGCCGCCGTTGCCGCCCATGCGCGCGATCCCGAGGCCCGCGCGCTGCGCGAGCCTCGTGAGCTGATGGGGGAGCAGCGGCGCGTCGGTTGCGAGCACGACGATGATCGAGCCGGCGCCGGCTCGCGCGACCGCTTCCTCCTCATCCCACGCCGAGGGCACGACGGAGCGCGGGATCGCGAGCCCGACGGGGACGCCGTCGATCGCGAGCCGCTCGCGGTCGCCGTAGTTCGCCTGCACCAACGCGCCGACACGCCAGCTGCCGACGACGCGCGAGGCCGTGCCGGTCCCGCCCTTGAACTCGTGGCAGATCATCCCCGTGCCGCCGCCGACGTTGCCCTCGCTGACCGGCCCGTCCGAGGCGTCGGCCAGCGCCTGGTGAACGTGGTCGGTCGTGACGTGCATGCCGTTGATGTCGTTGAGCGCCCCGTCGTAGGTCTCGGCGACGACGGGCAGCGACCAGAACGAGCCGCGGGCGTCGCGTTCCGCCATATCTGCCGCGACGAGCGCATCGCGAACGGTTCCGACCGAGTGGGTGTTGGTGATCGCGATCGCCGTGGTGAGCTGGCCCGATTCGCGGACCCACTCGAGGCCCGTCATCTCGCCGTTGCCGTTGAGCGTGTGCGTGCCGGCGAAGACCGGGGACACCCCGATCCGGTCATGGGGGACGATGACCGTGACGCCCGTTCGGACGGGGCCGCGTCCGACCACGAGCGGGCCGTCGCCCTCGATCAGGGTCGCGGAGCCTACCCGCACACCCGCGACGTCGGTGATCGCGTTCAGGGGTCCGGGTGGCAGCTGGCCGACGGAGATCCCCAGGTCACGGAGGCGCGCCATGGCGCCGGAGGGTAGCAGCGGCGATGGAACGGAACGCCCGTAGCCTGAGGGCCTATGGACGTCACCTCGAAGGTTCCCGATATGCCGGTGGGTGATGTCCGTCGCGCGATCGCGGGGTTCCCACACCCCGACGGTTACGACCTGTCGGTGATCCCGCTTCGCTACCGCGGCGACAAGCCGCACCTCTCGGCCTGGACGGACTTCGACGACAAAGGCATCACGATCCAGATCCCGGACCCGTTCCTGCCCTTCGGCGAGATCGTCCCCTACGGCGCGAAGCGTCGCCCGGGCAAGGGGATGCGGTTCATCTGGCTGACCGAGGGAGTGACGTTCCGGGCGCCGCGGGAGGTGCTCCGGTTCCTCTACCTGCACGAATGGATGCACTGGTACCTGCGGGAGCGGCGCCATACGAAGTCGCAGGCCGAGACCACGTGCGATCGGTTCGCGCTGTACAACTACCGCAAGCGGTCGGTCACCATCGATGACGCCTGCGAGGCGCTTCGGCGCCGCCGCGACTATTAACCGACGTCGACGGCCGCGACGGCGGCGCGCGCGTCGTCATCCGAGCCGATCGCGCTCTCCAGCAGCACGGCGAAGTGGTCGAGCCGCATCCGCTGTCGCTCCGGCTGGCTCCGCCACCGATGGAAGAGGCCGGGGTCGAGCTCTTCGGTGACCAACGCGTCCTGGATCGCGAACGACGTCCAGTCGACCAGCGACACGATCGTCTCGAGGTCGAGATCCGCGCGGACCTCGCCGCGCTGCTGCCCCCACTCGACGAAGTCGAGCGTGCCGTACGGGTCTTCGCTCACCAAGAAGCGATTGAGCTCGCGCTTGAGCTCGAGGTCGGTCCCGTAGTTGCCGACGAGCACCACCCGATTCGGCACCCAGTCCTCCTCGACGAGGTGCTGGGTGCGGCCGAGCCAATACCGGACGACCGCGAAGAAGCCGTCGCCCTTGACGTCGTCGGGGGCGTCGAGCCACGCCGGCAGCATCGAGACCGCGCGCTTGTAGCACTCGAGGAACAGCCCGGCCTTCGACCCGTAGTGCTGGAAGACGGAGCCTTTGGCGATCTGCAACTCGGCCGCCATGTCCTCGATCCGCGCACCCTGATAGCCGCGCTCGGCGAAGTGGCGCATGGCGCAACTCACGATGAGCTCGCGCTTCGCCTCGGCGCGTGCGCTCCGTCGTCGTGACTTCTGGTCAGCAGGCATGCCGGCTCCCGTCGCCGCAGGTAGTGCCGGGAGCGTACGCCCTGACTTGGGGTTGAGGGTGACCCGGGGTCAGGCCAACGATGCGAGCGTCTCGCCGGCGAGCGCGAGCCCCTTGAGGGTGTGCTGGATGTCGTAGCCGAAGCCGAACCGGATGCCGTTGTCGATGCCGAACATCTCGCCCGGAACGAGCAGCACGCTCCGCTCCTGGCGGATCCGTTCCACGACCTCGCGGGTCGGCATGGCGAGGTCGACCTCGGCGAAGGCGATCGCGCCGGCCACGGGCCGGACGACGCGAAGCATCGGCTGCTCGCGTAGCCACTCCTCGAGCTCGGGCAGGTTCGCGCGGATGATGGCGCGCGTGCGCGCGAGGATCTGCTCGCGCCGTACCGGCTCCATCGCGACGGCGGTCAGGCGGTCGCTCACCGCGCCGGGCGTCAACGTCGTGTAGTCGTGCCGATCCCAGATCCGCGCCACGATGTCTGTCGGGGCGACGGCCCACCCCACCCGGAGGCCGGGCATGCCGAACGCCTTCGACAGGCCGCTCGTGACGACCACCCGGTCGTGCCGGCCCCAGAACGTGGGTGAGGCCACATCGGTGTCGACCTCGGCGCCTCGGTAGATCTCGTCGGCAACGATCCAGGCGCCGGCTCGTTCGGCGACGTCGACCACCGCCTCCATCTCGGCCTCGGTCAGCACGGTGCCTGTGGGATTGTTCGGGTTGCAGACCATCACGACCTTCGTGTCGGGCCGGACGGCGCGATCCAGCGACTCCAGGTCGAGCGCCCAGCGGTCGCCTGCGCGGACGAGGCGAAAGGTGTCGACGGCGTCGGCGAACATCCCGCCGAGGCCGAGCGCCTGGCAGTAGTTCGGCACCATGAAGGCCAGCCGGTCGCCCGGCTCCAGCAGCGACCACAGGGCGAGCAGGTTCGCCTCCGAGCCGCCGTTCATCATCGTCACGTTGTCCGGGGCGGCGTCGGGGTACCAGCGCGCGATCGCGGAACGCGACTCGTGGGAGCCCTCGGACAGCGGGTAGCCGAGCGGCGTCTCGACGAACGCGGCGGCGTCGGGGCCGAGCAGCTCGGCGATCGTGAGCGGCGACACGCCCGACTCCGACAGGTCGTAGTCCACGAGGTGCCAGTAGAGGGACTGGTACCGCTCCATCTCGAATCGCTCGATCGTCATGGCGCCACGCTAGTGCGATGGCGTCGCCGCGCTCAAGCCCGCGCGGTTGACCGCCGGGCATCGAGCGCGGGAGGCTGCCCACATGGCCAAGGTCCGGATCCTCCGCGAAGCCGACGTGCGCGCGGCGCTGCCGATGGCGGCGTGCATCGAGGCGGTCGAGTCCGCCTTCATCGCCTACAGCCGCGGCGACGCGGAGCTGCCGGGCGTGATCCACCTCGACGTCCCCGAGGCGCGCGGCGAGATCCACGTGAAGGCAGGCCACATCCACGGCGCGCCGGCCTATGCCGTCAAGGTCGCGAGCGGGTTCTATGCCGCCGATCCGCCGGCGATCGATGGCCTCGTGCTGGTGTTCGACGCGTCGACCGGCGCGCCGGTCGCGTTCCTGCTGGACGGCGGCTACATCACCGACACCCGGACCGGCGCGGCCGGCGGCGTCGCCGCTCGGCGGCTCGCGCCGGACGATGTCGCGGTGGTCGCCGTGATCGGAACCGGGATCCAGGCTCGCCGCCAGGTCGAGGCGTTGCGGTGCGTCCGAGACATCGCGTCGGTGCGCGTCTGGGGCCGGGACACGGCGCACGCGGCCGCCGCGGCGTCCGACCTCGGCGGCATCGTCGCCCCGACGGTCCAGGAGGCCGTCGACGGCGCGGACGTCGTGGTCACGTGCACGGCGGCCACCGAGCCGCTCGTCCGCGCGGAGTGGATCGGGCCCGGAACGCACATCACCGCCGTCGGCTCGGACGGTCCGGGCAAGCACGAGCTCGATCCCGCGCTGCTGCGGCGGGCCGACGTCCTCGTCGTCGACTCGCTCGAGCAGTGCCGTCGGCTCGGTGAGCTGCAGCACGCCCTGGATGTCGCCGACCGCGCCGTCGAGCTCGGCGCCGTCTGCGCGGACGAAGCCGCCGGCCGAACGTCCGAGACGCAGGTGACGATCTGCGACCTGACCGGCGTCGGCGTGCAGGATGTCGCCGCGGCCAACGCGGTGCTCGCGAACGCGGGCGGCGGCGGGGACCTGCTGGACCTCTAACGGTCGCTGAGTCGGCGCAGCACCTCGTCGTGCAGCGCGCCGTTGGTGCTGAGCACCGGACCTTTGTGGGACGGCGGGCCGCCCTCGAAGTTCGTCAGGCGCCCGCCCGCCTCCTCGACGATCGGGACGAGCGCCGCGTAGTCCCAGATCGCGAGCGACGGCTCCAGGCAGATCTCCGCCGCGCCACGCGCTACCAGCAGGTGTCCCCAGTAGTCGCCGAAGCCCCGCTCCCGGGCGCTGTCGACGACCAGCCCGACCACCGCCTGGTTGCGCGTGCTCGCGAGCAGGGTGTCGAGCTGCGAATAGAGGAACTGGGCGTCGCCGATCCGGGCGGTCTGACTCACGCGGATCCGCATGCCGTTCATCGTGGCGCCGCCGCCGCGCACCGCGGCGTAGCGCTCGCCCATCGCCGGCGCGTTGGCGAGGCCGAGCACGATCTCGCCGTCGACCTGCAACGCGATCAACGTCGCCCACACCGGGATCGCGCGGGCGAAGTTCGCGGTGCCGTCGATCGGGTCGACGATCCAGACACGGCCGGCGCCGTCCCAGGTGCCGCCCTCTTCCTCGCCCATGATCCGGTCGCTCGGGAACATCGTCGCGAGGCGGTCGCGGACCATCCGTTCGATGCCGGTGTCCGCGGCCGTGACCAACGTCTTGTCGGCCTTGTGTCGGATCTCGAGGCCGTCGTCGGCGAACAGATCCATCGCGATGCGCGCGGCCGCATCGGCGAGCCCGTGCGCGAACGCGAGCTCGTCCTCGTACATGGCGTGCAGCCTACCTGCGGGTTCTCGGCGCGAGCCAAGGTTTCTCGGGTAGCCTGGTCGATAGATGCAGACGACCGTCGAAACCACCGAGAAACACACCGTCAAGCTGACGATCGAGGTGCCGCCGGAGCAGGTCGACAAGGATCTGGATCGCACGTATCGCTCGATCGCGCGCGAGATCAAGATCCCCGGCTTCCGTCCGGGAAAGGCGCCCAAGCCGATCATCGACGCACAGGTCGGCCGCGACGTCGTGCTCGAGGAATTCGTGCACCAACTCGTGCCCGACTATTTCCACGAGGCCGTGACCGGCGAAGACCTCGCGCCGATCGGCGATCCCGACGTCGACGTTGAGCAGCTCGAGCCCGGCAAGTCGTTCATCTTCACCGCGACCGTCGAGGTTCGTCCGCGCCTGGAGCTCGCGGAGGCGCAGTACGCCGGCGTGAAGGTCACGCGCCCGAACACCGAGCCGACCGAGGAAGAGATCGATTCCTGGATCGAGCGGCTCCAGCGTCAGTTCGCGGAGCTCGAGCCGGTCGAACGGCCCGCGCAGGACTCGGACCTCGTGACGCTCAGCCTGAGCGCGACGCGCGCGGGGGAGCCGGTCGACGAGCTGACCCGTGAGGGGTACCTCTATTCCGTCGGCTCCGCCGAGTTCGGCGAGACGCTCGACGCCAAGATCCTCGGCGCCAAGCCGGGTGACATCATCGAGTTCGACGAAGATCTGCCCGCCGAGCGCTTCGGCGAGGAGCTTGCGGGGCCCGTTACCTTCAAAGCGCTCATCAAGGATGTGAAGGCCCTCCGGCTTCCGGAGCCCGACGACGCGTTCGCGTCGACGGCGTCGGAGTTCGACACGATCGCCGAGCTCCGCGAGGACCTCCGCGAGAAGCTTCGCGAGGTCAAGGGCCGCGAGGCCGACGGCGTGGTGCGCGACCGGGTGCTGCAGGCGATGGTGGACGACGTCGACGTGGATCTGCCCGACTCGCTCGTCGAGGGCGAAACCGAGCACCGGGTCCGTCACGCCGAGCAGCAGGCCGGCCGATACGGGCTCACGCTGGACCAGATGCTCGAGATCCAGGGATGGGATCGCGACCGCCTCCAACAGGACAGCCGCGAGCACGCGCTCCGCGCGATCCGGTCCGACCTCGTGCTGGAAGCCGTTGCGCGGGCGGAGTCCTTGGACGTCACCGCCGAAGAGCTCGGCGCGGAGATCGGCAAGATGGCCCAGGCCTACGACCGCGATCCGAAGGAGCTCGCCAAACAGTTGGACCGGTCCGGGCAGGTCGTAACGCTGGCCGGGGATATCATCCGTTCGAAGGCGCTCGACATCCTTGTGGAGCGCGCCGATATCACACAGGAGAGCCCGGAGGACGCCGCGGAGACCGCGGAGCCCGCCGCCGGGACGGAGGAGCAGGCATGAGCATCCAGCCCGTATACGACTACCTCGTCCCAACGGTCGTCGAGCAGACGAGCCGCGGCGAGCGGGGCTACGACATCTACTCGCGGCTCCTGAAGGACCGCATCGTGTTCCTCGGCACCCCGATCGACGACGCCGTCGGCAACCTGATCATGGCGCAGCTCCTGCATCTCGAGTCCGAGGACCCCGACAAGGACGTGAACCTGTACATCAACTCGCCGGGCGGCGACGTGAGCGCATTGCTCGCGATCTACGACACGATGCAGTACATCAAGTGCGACGTGTCGACGATCGTGATGGGGCTCGCGGCGTCGGCGGCCGCGGTGCTGCTGCTCGCCGGTGCGGACGGCAAGCGGTTCGCGCTGCCCAACGCGCGCGTCTTGCTGCACCAGCCGCACGGCGGCGCGCAGGGCCAGGCGGTCGACATCGAGATCCAGGCCAAGGAGATCATGCGCCTGCGCGCGCTGCTCGAGCAGATCATCTCCGGGCACACGGGCCAGCCGCTCGAGAAGGTCACCAAGGACACCGACCGAGACTTCATCTTGACGGCGCAGGAGGCGAAGGACTACGGCATCGTCGACGAGATCCTCACCCGTCGCGGCCTCGCCGCGCAGGTAGCTGGCGTCAGCTCCAACGGCGCGTGATAATCGCCCGACGCGGCCGCCGGCCGTAGGGCACGAAAGGGCAACGAGAGAATGGCGAAGTTCGGCGAATCCGACCTGCTGAAGTGCTCGTTCTGCGGCAAGAGCCAGAAGCAGGTGAAGAAGCTGATCGCCGGCCCCGGCGTGTACATCTGCGACGAATGCATCGACCTCTGCAACGAGATCATCGAAGAGGAGCTCGCCGACACCGCCGAGCTCA
Source organism: Actinomycetota bacterium (assembly GCA_045805225.1). Lineage (GTDB taxonomy): Bacteria > Actinomycetota > UBA4738 > UBA4738 > HRBIN12 > AC-51. The sequence goes on from JBJMLQ010000134.1 coordinate 24,966, forward strand.
AGCTCGACGAGCTCCCCAAGCCCGCGGAGATCTTCCAGTTCCTCGACGAGTACGTCGTCGGACAGGACCAGGCCAAGAAGGTCCTGTCGGTCGCGGTCTACAACCACTACAAGCGGATCCAGGTCGGCCAGAAGGATCAAGAGGTCGAGCTGCAGAAGTCGAACATCATGATCCTCGGCCCGACCGGCTGCGGGAAGACCTACCTCGCGCAGACGCTCGCGCGCATGTTGAACGTTCCGTTCGCGATCGCCGACGCCACCGCGCTCACCGAGGCCGGCTACGTCGGCGAAGACGTCGAGAACATCCTGCTCAAGTTGATCCAGGCCGCCGACTACGACGTGAAGAAGGCCGAGACCGGGATCATCTACATCGACGAGATCGACAAGATCGCGCGCAAGTCCGAGAACCCGTCGATCACGCGCGATGTCTCGGGCGAGGGTGTGCAGCAGGCGCTGCTCAAGATCCTCGAGGGCACGCAGGCGAGCGTGCCGCCCCAGGGCGGCCGCAAGCATCCCCACCAGGAGTTCATCCAGATCGACACGACGAACGTCCTGTTCATCGTGGGCGGCGCCTTCTCGGGCCTGGAAAAGATCATCGAGTCGCGCGCAGGGGCCAAGGGCATCGGCTTCGGCGCGACGATCCGCTCCAAGCGCGAGCTGGAGGCCAAGGACCAGTTCGAGGACGTCATGCCCGAGGACCTGGTCAAGTTCGGCATGATCCCCGAGTTCATCGGCCGCCTCCCGGTCATCACCTCCGTCCACAACCTGGACCGCGAAGCCCTCCTCCAGATCCTGGTCGAGCCCCGCAACGCACTGGTGAAGCAGTACCAGCGACTCTTCGAACTCGACGGTGTGGAGCTGGACTTCGAGCGCGAGGCGCTGGAGGCCATCGCCGACCAGGCCATCCTCCGCCAGACCGGCGCG
>JBJMLQ010000135.1:0-11410 GCA_045805225.1 Actinomycetota bacterium
CGCGCCGACGTGGGCGAGCGCGCGGGAGACCGAGTGCAGGTTCCCGCTGCCGTAATCGAGGACGACGACCGTCGCGGACATCAGCCCGACAACGTTCCCTTCGTGGAGGGGACGCTGCCGCGTCCGGTGGGGGCGCACGCGTCGCCGAGCGCCTTGGCGAGCGCCTTGAACGTCGCCTCGCAGATGTGGTGCGACGAGCGCCCGTACCGCAGATGCGCGTGGATCGTGAGCCCGGCACTCTCGGCGAACGCGCGCACGAAGTCCTCGAGCAACCCGGTGTCGAAGCCGTTGATCGTCTCGTACGGAACGGGAACCTCGTAGACGACGAACGTGCGGCCGGCGAGGTCGAGCGCGACCTCGACCGCGGCCTCGTCCAGCGGCACGACGATCGACGCGAACCGCCGAACGCCGGCCTTGTCGCCGAGCGCCTGCCTCAGCGCCTCGCCGAGCGCGATCCCGCAATCCTCCACGGTGTGGTGGCCGTCGACCTCGAGGTCGCCCTTGCACGTCACCGACAGGTCGAAGCCGGCGTGCTTGCCCAGCTGCTGCAGCATGTGGTCGAAGAACGGGATGCCGGTGTCGGCCACGGCGTCGCCTGCGCCGTCCAGCTCGAGCGCCACGGTGAGATCCGTCTCCTTCGTCGCACGCGTGATCGTCGCGGTGCGGCTCACGACAGGACCTCCTTGATCGCCGTCAGGAACTGATCGGTCTCATGCTCGGTGCCGGCCGTGACGCGCAGCGCGTTGGGCACGACCGCGCTCAGATCGCGTACGAGCACCCCGCGGTCGAGCAGGCCCTGCCAGACGGCGCCGGCGTCGACCGGCGGAACGAACAGCACGAAGTTCGCATCGCTCGGATAGACCGTGACCTTCGCGATGGTGCGAAGCTCCCGCGTGATCCGGTCGCGCTGGACCCTGATCGCGCCGAGCAACGCCGACGCTTCCTCGCGATGATGCAGGGCGACGATGCCTGCGGTCTGCGTGAGCGCCGACAGGTGGTAGGGCAGCCGGACGCGCTGGACGTCGGCGACGACCTCCGCGGCGGCGAGGAGGTAGCCGAGCCGCGCGCCGGCCAGCGCGAACGCCTTCGAGAACGTGCGCGTGATCGCGATGTTCGGGTTCGTGGCGAGCAAGGCCTGTGCCGATGCGGCCGGCGCGAACTCGCCGTAGGCCTCGTCGACGATCACCAGCGCGTTGGGGAGGCGTTGGGCGATCGCGACGATCGCGGACAGCGGCTGCGCGTTGCCGGTCGGGTTGTTCGGCGAGCACACGAACACGACATCGGGCGACACGTCCGCAACCGTGGCCACCTCGGCATCACCCAGGACGAAGTCGTCGGGGAGCGCGAGCCGCTCGACCTCCGTGCCGGTGAGGCGCGCCAGCCGCTCGTGCACCAGATAGGTCGGTTCGAACACCGCGGCCCGACGCCCGGGGCCGCCGTAGGCCTGGAGCAGCTGGGTCAGCACCTCGTTCGAGCCGTTCGCGGCCCAGACACCCTCGACGGGGTGCATCGACGCGGCGGCGAGCTTGGCGAGCAGCCTGCGCATGTGTCCGTCGGGGTATCGGTGCAGCGGCAGGTCGCGGATCGTCGACGCCAGCTCCCGCATGAAGTCTTCCGGCAGGGGGTGGGGGCACTCGTTGGTGTTCAGCCGTACGGGCACGTCGAACTGCGGCGACTCGTACACCTCGACGTCGCGAAGGCCCGGGCGAGGATCGGCGCCGACCCTCATGCGCCCCCGGCCTCATCGGCGCGCGCGTCCATCGCCTTCGCGTGGCCCACGAGCCCTTCGGCCCGTGCGATCGCCGACGTACCGGGGGTGAAGCGGCGGGCCGCCTCCGCCGACATCTGGATCACCGAGCTCACGGTGACGTAGTCCGACGCGCGGAGCCCGCTCGAGAAGCGCGCGGTGCCGGCCGTCGGCAAGACGTGGTTCGAGGCGACGCCGTAGTCGCCGTAGGGCACCGCGGTCCAATGCCCGAGGAACACGGCGCCGGCGTTGCGGATCTTCGGCAAGACCTCGTCGGCGTCGGACACGAGCAGCAGCACGTGCTCCGCCGCGAGATCGTTCACCGCCTCGATCGCGTGGTCGAGGTCGCGCACCAAGATGAGCTTCGTGTGCCGGATCGCCTGTTCGACGATCTCGGCCCGGCCGGCCTGCGGCAGCTCCTGCTCGAAGGCCGCGTTGATCTTCTCCAGGAGCGCCTGGTCGGGCGTCAACAGATAGGTGCACGCGTGCGGGTCGTGCTCGGCCTGTGCGATCAGATCCAGGGCGGCCATCCGCGGGTCGACGTCGCCGTCGGCGACGATCGCGAGCTCCGACGGTCCCGCCAGGCCGTCGATGCCGACGAACCCGGCGACCTGGCGCTTGGCCTCGGTGACGTAGACGTTGCCGGGTCCCACGATGCGGTCGACGGCCGGCACCGACTCGGTGCCGTAGGCCATCGCCGCGACCGCTTGCGCACCGCCGGTGCGCGCGACGTGTGTGGCGCCGGCACGCCGCGCCGCGTAGAGCACCGGCGCGGGCACCGACCCGTCGGTCTGCGGCGGCGTGCACACCACGATCTCCTCGACGCCGGCGACGACCGCGGGCACCACCGTCATGGCGACGGTCGACGGGTATCGGGCGCGGCCACCGGGCACGTAGCAGCCGATCGTGCGGAGCGGCCGGACGATCTCGCCGAATCGCACGCCGTCGCGCTCGTGCCACCACTCCCGCGGCGTCTGGCGTTCGGCCAGATCGCGTAGTCGGTCGATGAGGTCGTCGAGCGCCCGCTTCAGCTCATCGGGCGTCTCGCGATCGGCGCGGTCGTACGCCTCGTCGTCGACGACGATCCCGGTCTCGGACAGGTCGGCGCCGTCGAACTCCGCCGCGAGCTCGATCAGCACCTCGTCGCCCTCGACGAAGACGCGCTGGAGGATCTCGCGCACCGTTTCGGCGGTGGCGGGATCGATCTCGAGCTTGGTGGGTTCGAGCCGCCCGCCCCGCTCGCGCAGGTCGAGGAGCGTGAGCATCACGACTCCTCGGGTACGCCCGGGTGATCGTGCAGCTCGGACGGCGCGTTCGCGGGACGGCTCCGTGACCACACGATCCACCCGCAGATGCCCACCGCGCACGCGGCGACCGCGAAGGTCACCAGGGAGAACAGGAACGTCGCGTCGCGGTCCATAGGAAGGGTGTCAGCGTACCGAAACACCCCTCGCGCCGACCCCGCCACGTGGGGGTGGCTCCCTCACCTCCAAGTGTGGTGGCCGCGGGCTCGTTCGCGGCGCCGGATGCCCGTACCCTTCGTCGCGATGGAGACCCACGCGGCCCCCGAGATCTCGACGCCGGCGCTTCGGCTGCGCGGTGTGCGCAAGACCTTCGAGGCTGCGGACGATGAACAGATCCCCGTCCGCGCCCTGCGTGGGATCGACCTCGAGGTCGCTGCGGGCGCGTTCGTGGCGATCATGGGTCCCTCCGGCTGCGGGAAGTCGACCCTGTTGAACCTCGTGGCGGGGCTCGACGCGCCGACGGACGGCAAGATCGACATCTCGGGCGAGCCGATCGCGGGGCTGTCCGACGACGATCTCGCCGTGATGCGCCGGCGCCACATCGGGATCGTCTTCCAGTTCTTCAACCTCCTCGAGGGGATGACGGTGCGCGAGAACGTCGCCTTGCCGGCGGTCGTTGCCGGCCGGTCGCGGAACGCGGCGGAGTCGCGGGCGATGGACCTGCTCGATCTGCTCGGGATCGCGGACAAGGCGACCAGTTCGCCGGGGGTGCTGAGCGGTGGACAGCGTCAGCGGCTATCGATCGCGCGTGCGCTCGCCAACGAGCCGACGCTGCTGCTCGCCGACGAGCCGACCGGGTCGCTGGACTCGGCCGGTGGCCTCGAGATCCTCGAGCTGTTCCGCCGGCTGCATGCGGGCGGCCAGACGATCGTGATGGTCACACACGACGACGAGGTCGCGGCCACCGCCGAGCGGATCATCCGGATGAAGGACGGCCGGATCGACGACGGCGGGCCGGAGCCGGTCGCCGGCGACGGGGTGTTCGGGGTGTTGCCGGAGGACGCCGCGCCGTGAGCGGCGTCCGGATGCGTGCGCGGGCCGACCTGCGCAGCCGGCTGGCGTCGGTCGTGATCTTGACGCTCGCGACCGGCATCGTGGGCGCCGTCGCGATCACGGCCTTCACGTCGGCGCGCCGCTCCGACACCGCCTACGCCCGGTTCCGCGCCGCGACCCATGAACCCGAGGTCATCGTCGCGGGGTGCCACGGCGGTCTGTTCCCGCCGCTCGACGTCGATCGGGTGACACACCTGCCGATGGTCGCCTCGGCCGACCGGTTCCTGTTGGTCAATCCGGTCGGTTCGTTCCTCGCCGATGGCAAGACGTCGTTGTTCGGTCGCGACCCCTTCGACGGCGGCCTGCTCGCGCCCGAGTCCACGACCGTCCAGCCCGCGCTCAAGGTGATGGAGGGCAGGTTGCCGCAGACGATCGACGAGGCGGCGGTCGCATGGGGGCCCGGCCACCAGCACGCGCAGGTCGGCGACACCATCGTGGTGCGGATGTTCTCGGACAAGGTGTCGCCGCAAGACATCTTCTCGGGGCAGAAGCCGACGGCCGAGGACTTCCAGCCCGACATCAAGCTCACCGTCACGGGGATCGTGCTCACGCCGAACGATCTGAACGGATCGGACAGCACGGTCCTCACGACGCAGGCGTTCTACGAAGCACACAAGGACACCGCGCTCGGCTGTCAGGCCGCGGCCTTGCATCTGCGCGACGGCCTCGCCGGCATCCCAGCCATGGGCGAGGCGCTGTCCACGATCAAGTCGGATGCGTTCTTCTTCGACATGACGTCGGAGGCGGTCATCGCGAGCCGGTCCACGCACCTGCGCTCCATCATCACGCGGCTCTTCGGATGGTTGGTGGTGGTCGCGGGGCTGCTCGTGGTCGGGCAGGCGCTGGTCCGCCGGACCGTGCTCGCGTCGACCGACGACCCGATCCTGCGCGCGCTCGGCATGTCGCGATGGCAGATCACGCGCGTCGGGCTCGTCGCGGGCATGATCGTCGGCGTCGGCGGCGCGGCGATCGCCGTCGCGGCCTCGCTCGCGGCTTCGCCGTTCACTCTGTTCGGCGCCGCCAAGTTGTTGGACCCGGTCACCGGCTTCTACGTCGACCCGCTCGTGACGATCGGCGGCGCGGTGGCGATCGTGGTCGTCGCGGTGCTCCTCGTCGGCGTGCCCGCGTGGCGGCTCGCGGCGGCGCGGAGCGGGGTCGCCGGCGCGGTCGAGCTCTCCGGGTCGGGCCGGCCGTCGCGGATCGCGTCGGTGCTCGCGGCGATCGGCGTCCCGATCACCGCGGTCGCGGGCGCGCGTCTTGCCCTGGAGCCGGGGCACGGCCGCACGGCGACGCCGGTGCGAAGCGCCGTCGCCGGCCTCGCGCTGACCGTCGCCGCGATGATCGCGGCCGTCGGGTTCGCCGCGAGCATGCAGCACTTCGTCGCGACGCCGGAGCTGTGGGGGATCACGGGCGACTTCGGCACGGGGAACCCCTTCGCCGGCGATCTGTTCGCCACCAAGGCGGTGCCCCTGATCGAGAAGAGCTCGGGCTTCAGCGACATGACCGTCGGCAACTTTCAGAACGCCGTGTATCTCGGGACGCCGGGCGGCGAGACCATCGCGGTGAACGCCTGGGGTTTGACGCCGGTGAAGGGCGAGCCGGTCGTGCCGACGATGCTCGAGGGCCGATGGCCGGAGAGCGACGACGAGATCGCGCTGGGCGAGGTCACGCTTCGGCAGATCGACGCGCACATCGGCGATGTGGTGCACGTGTCCGCGGGCACGCACGCCAAGGATCTCCAGATCGTGGGCGAGCCGGTGTTTCCCGATCTTGGGTTCGGTCCGGGGTTCGGCCAGGGAGCGGGGATGACGTATCACGGGCTCAAGCAGTTCTATCCCGACGCGCAGATCGCGCTCGCGCTCGGCCGGTTCGCACCCGGCGTCGACAAGAACGCGGTGCTCAAGCCGATCCAGCCGACGCTTCGGCAGATGAGCGCGGGTTTCCAGCCGGGGGATCTCACGAACCTGGGCGACTCCACGAGGGAGGCGCAGCGATCCCAGAACGTGCCGCTCGTGCTCGCGTCGCTGTTCACGCTGTCGGCGTTCGCGACCCTCGTCCACGTGTTGATCACGTCGGTGCGGCGCCGACGCAAGGACCTTGCGATCTTGCGCACGCTCGGGTTCACGCGGCGTCAGGTCGCGACGACCGTCGCCTGGCAGTCGGTGGTGCTCGCCGTCATCGCGCTCATGATCGGCATCCCCGCGGGTGTGCTGATCGGCCGTCTCGGGTGGTCGGTGTTCGCGACCGGCCTCGGGGTCGTGTCGGTCCCCGTGGTCGCGTGGGTCCCGGTCGTCGCCGCCATCCCCGTGACGATCGTCGCTGCGATCCTCATCTCGATCGGGCCGGCCCTCGCGGCGCGCCGCACCAAGCCCGCGATGGTCCTGCGAGCGGAGTAGCCGTGCGCGCCGCGATCCGGTGGTTGGTGTGGGGGGCGCTTGTCGCGGTCCTCGGCGTCTCGGTCGTCTGGGGCCTCGACGCGCTGTTCGCTCACGACGTGAACCCGTTGTTCGGCGCGCTCGCCGGTGTCGTGGCGGTCGTGCCGTTCGCGCTGGCGACCCGTTCGACACGGATCGCGCGCGCAGCCGGTCCAGCCACGGTCGCGACGCTGTCGTTCGCGGCGTTGCTCGCGATCGTCGCGGCCGCCTATGCCGTGGTCGTCCTCGTTGCCGGTCGGCAGCCGACGGATGCCGAGCGGTGGTTCCTGGGGATCGCGATGATCGTCGTCGTCGTCGCGGCGCTCGCGTACCACCTGCTCGGTTCCGGGATCGACGCGTGGGCGCGGCGGCTCGTCTACCGCGATCGCGCCTCGGGTGCCGACCTGACGCGCACGTTCACCGCGCGGATGTCCAGGGCGATCCCGCTCGACGAACTCGCGCTCCAGTCGGCGGAACAGCTCCGCGAGGCGCTCGATCTCCGGGCGGTCGAGCTCTGGACGCTGCACGGCGCGACCCTTCGTCCGTGGATCGGCGACCCCGAGATCGATCGCTCGCCGATCGATCTGGGGAGCCTCGAGCCGGTGGTCGTCGTCCAGGCCGGCCTGTCGGGCCACGGCTGGCTGAGCGTGTGGATGCCGCAGATGCTCGAGGGCCGCGAGGACGCCTACGTGCGCCTCGCGCCGATGGCCCACGCCGGCGAGCTGCTCGGCGTGCTCGTGATCGAGCGCCCGGTGACCGCCACCACCTTCACCCCGGACGACGAGCGAACCCTCGTGGAGATGGCTCGTCAGCTCGGCGTCGTGCTCCACAACGCGCGGCTCGATTCGGCGCTCGAGGAGTCCTTGCAGGAGGTCCGTCGCCAGGCCGACGAGCTCCAGGCCTCGCGCGGCCGGATCGTCGCCGCGGGCGACACCGCGCGCCGCGCGATCGAACGCAACCTCCACGACGGCGCCCAGCAGCACGTCGTCGCGCTCGGGATCCAGGTGAAGCTCGCGCGCACGATGCTCGACAAGGACCCGGCCAAAGCCGCCGAGGTGCTCGACGGTCTCTCGTCCGCCGTCGACGACACCCTCCAGGAGCTGCGCGACCTCGCGCACGGCATCTATCCGCCGCTGCTCGCCGACCGGGGGTTGCCCGACGCCTTGCGCGCGGCGGCGCGGCGCTCGGTCCTGCCGGCGACGGTGCGAACCGACGGCCTCGGGCGCTTCGCGCCCGAGGCCGAAGCAACCGTCTACTTCTGTGTGCTGGAAGCCCTCCAGAACGCCGGCAAGTACGCGGGCGACGGGGCGAGCGTCACCGTGACCGTCGAGCCCCGCGAGCCGGGGCTGACGTTCGTGGTCAAGGACGACGGCGCCGGCTTCGACACACGGTCCAAGGGGATGGGCGCCGGCTTCCAGAACATGCTCGACCGCCTCGGCGCGCTCGGCGGCACGCTCCGCGTGGAGTCGGCGCCGAACCGTGGCACGCAGGTCACGGGCGCCGTGCCCGCGACCCCACTCGAACCTGCCGCCGGCTAAGCGACGCCGTCGAACGTCTCGTCGGCGTGCGGCGCGTCGTGATCCATCGCGCCGCCCAGCACCTCGTCGGCCACGGCGAACGCATCGGCGCTGACGTCCCCGGTCTCGCCGTTCGCGAGGATGACCACCGTCGTGCGCTCGGTGGGGAACCGCACCATCTTCGACGTCCACCCGGGGAAGCTGCCGCCGTGGCTGTGGATCGGCAGGCCGCGATGCGTCCGGATCGACAGTCCCCAGCCGTAGTGGATCGGCGTGCCGTCGTCGAGCGTGCCACGCTCGACCAGCCGCGATGCGATCGACCGGTCGTCGTAGAACGCGGCGTCCCAGCGCGCGAGGTCGTCCACCGTCGTCCACAGGCCGCCGGCCCCGACCGCGTGGAACCGCGCCGGCTCGACGTAGATCACGCCGTCGCTCGCGATGAAGTGGCCGCGGGCGGCCTCGGGCGGCAACGTCGTCTCCTGATCTCGGAAGAACGACGCCGTCATGTCGAGCGGCGCGAACAGCCGTTCCTCGGCCAGCAGCGGCAGCGACCGGCCGCCCACCGCGGCCACCACCTGACCGAGCAGCTGGTAGCCGCGGTTCGAGTAGGTGTAGCGCGTCCCGGGCGGGAACGCGGTCGTCTCGAGCGCCCGGATGTCGGCCATCACGTCGTCGTTGCCCATCGAGCGCACCCCGCGTGGCGGTGGCGGCGGCCCGGCCCGCTCGCGGTCGGAGATGCCCGCGGTGTGATGGATCAGGTGGCGGATCCGGACGTCGTCGCCCCACCGCGGCAGGTTCGCGACGTACTCGGCGACCGGTGCCTCGAGGTTCAGCGCGCCGGCGTCCGCGAGCGACCGCGCGCACGCCGCCACGAACTGCTTGGCGAGCGACCCGACGTAGAACCGCGACGTCCGAACCAGCGGCTCGCCGGTGTCGACACGCGCGAGCCCCTCGACGGTCACGCGGTCGAGCGCGCCGGCGCGGATCACCGCCGTGACGCGGCCGGACGGATCGGCGACGGCGTTCACGCGTGCGTGGGCGCCTCGGCCGCCTCGAGGTCGGGGATCACGACGGGCCCCGCCGCTCGTGCGATCGGCAGGAAGACCAACAGCGCGACCAGCGCCAGGACGAACGCGTTCTCCGCCACGACGCGGAACGGACCGAGCGGCACGCCGGCGCGGCCCCACAGCGGCACGTCCGCCAGGAACAGCAGCATCGTCGCGCCCCATGCGATCCACCTCGCGCGGATCCGCCCGTCGCCGAGCAGCACGCCCGTGACCGGCACGATCCACACCGCGTGGTGCACCCACGAGATGGGCGAGATCAACACGCCCGCGAGTGCGACGAGCGACACGGCCGCGAGCTCGTCACCCGAGGCGTGCGCCTCGCGCGCGCGTCGCAGCCCCACCACCAGGACGACCAGGGCGATCACCGCCCACACGGCGGTCGAGGACCAGCCGATCCGCTGCAGCGTGCCGTTCAACGATTGGTTGAACACGTCGGCGGCGTCGCCCGCCCGCTCCGGATGGATCGCGACCTGGAACCAGTACGTGCTCGAGATGCTCGGCCGTAGCAGCGCCGTCAGCGCCCAGAGCCCGAGGGCGGTCACCGCGCTGACGATCGCGGCGCGCCATCGTTCCGTGACCGCCCAGTACAGAACGAACACGCCGGGCAGCAGCTTGATCGCCGTCGCGATGCCGACCAACACACCCCGTGGCAGCCGCGTCGTTCGTGGCAGCGTGTCGGCGAGCACCAGCGCCATCAGGACGATCCCGAGCTGCCCGAGGTCGAACACCGACAGCACCGGCGCGGTGAGCGCGCACACGGCGACGAGACCCGCCCAGGCGAGCCAGCGCCGGTCACCGAGCCGGTCCAACAGCCGCGCGTACGAGATCCGCACTACCCGACACAGCAGCGCCAGATCGAGCACCGTCCACGCGACGTCGATCCACCGCCACGGCAGCCACGCGACGAGCGTCATCGCGGCCGCCCACATGGGCGGGTACGTGTACGGCAGCGGCGTGGCGAGCGCCTGTCCGAAGTGGTCGCCGTAGAGCGTCGCCCCGTCGCCGAACCGACGTCCCGCGAGGAGGTAGACGTCGAGGTCCTTCATCGTGCCGACGCCCAGGGCGATCGTTGCGATCACGGCAGACGCCGCGATGACGATCAGGACCGCGATGATCGCGTTGCGTCGCTCGGCGCGAGGCAGCTCCACGATGCGCACCCTCCGAGGATAGGCGCGTCGCCGCGACGGGCTAGCGGCCCCTCGCCGTGCGCTTGCGCTCCGTCCGGCGCTCCGCCTCCAGGCGCTCCAGATCGACGTCCTCGTACGAGATGTGCGTGAACGCAGCCCCGATCGCCGGATGCACGGCCGAGATCTGCCGGTGCATCTCTTGCGCGACCGCACGGTAGACCGGGTGTCCGGCCGGCTGGGAGCGGAGCTCGGTCAGGTGCATCGCCTCGCGCGCCGTCATCTGCATCACGAACCGGATGCGGTACGCCATCGACACCGCGTACTGCGCGACGTCCGGGAGTCCGGCGGCCGCGATCGCCTCGGACGTCTCGCGCGAACGCGCCATCACGTGATCCCATCGGTCGGTCAGTCCGGCGTCGGCGATCGCGTCGGGCGTGTCGTACCCCAACGCAGGGCTGAGGCGCTGCCATTCGAGCGTCAGCGGACGGTGGCGTTGCAGATCGCGGTACGCGCCGTAATCACAGACCACGTCGAAGCGGTACTGCGTGCGCTCCCATGCGCGCCCCGGCTTGTGGCGCCGGTTGTCGCGATCGCCCAGGCTGGTCGCGAGGATCTCGGCACGCTCCTCGTCGCGCATCGCGCGCACGACCTCGAGCAGCTGATCGTCCGGGAGCCGGCTGTGCGCGTACAGGACCGCCGCAGTGACCTTGAGCTCGCCCTCGGGGTCGTAGTCAACCAAGTTGACCAACTCGCGGGGCTCGGGCTCCACGTCGCCGACCAGTTTGTGCGTCAGCTCGTCGGTCCGCTCGCGGACGGCCTTCCAATAGTCGCTCCACGCCACCCCGCGCTCCGGCTGGTCGACCCGCTTGAGGAACTCCGGGATCACCTTGCGGAGCTCGAACAGCATCAGGTCGCCGTACTCGCGCATCTCGGCGAGCGGGTGCTGCGCCAGGCGCATGAGCAGCTGCTCGTAGGACTGCCCCGTCGCGTAGACCCCGAGGTTCGAGCGCGTCCCCGCCGGCAGGAGCATCCGCAGGGTGTCGCACGTCTTAGCCAAGATCGTCTGGCGATAGACGAAATCGGTGTCGTCGGGCTGCTTCGGGAACCGCTCCATGAACCACGGCGCCAAGCGCTCGTAGAGCTCGCCGTAGAGGGTGAACGCGTCGTCGAGGAAGGCCGCG
>JBJMLQ010000136.1:0-11622 GCA_045805225.1 Actinomycetota bacterium
ACGAACTCGGCAAACACCTCGAGTCGGCCAAGGCGTTCGTGCGCAAGCGCGGGCCGCACGCCGTGTTCATCGGCCGGTTCACGGCGGCGCTCCGGGTGCTCGTGCCCGGGCTCTCGGGGATGGCGGAGCTCCCCTACCCGACGTTCCTGCTCTACAACGTGCTCGGGGCCGTTCTGTGGGGAACGGGGTTCGCGATCCTCGGGTATCTTGCGAAGAACGCCTGGGAGCAGGTGGCCACCGATGCGCGCGACGCCGGGCTCGCGCTGCTCGCGGTGATCGTGATCGGCTTCGTCGCGACGAAGGTCATCCGGCGGCGCCGCGAGCAACGGTCCGCGAAGACGACTTAGCGGATCCGACGCCTTCGTCCTGCGTGGGCCGGCATCGTCGAAAGACCTAGCGGCGAACCTGTCGAAAGCCGTACCGCAGCTCCCCCGTGGGAGGGTCGCACCGTTGTCGCCACATCCCCTACCGGCCTCGCTCGCATATCCGCTTGCGGCAGCGCGGTTCGCCGTGGTCCTCTCTGCCTTCAAGAAGGGGGACGCACCATGCGCTACTACCTGGTCGCCGACGACGGCAGCGTGATCCTCGAATCGGTGTACGAGTCGTATGCCGTGGAGGGACAACTCGCCGTTCCCGGCACGGTCATGACGCCGAGCCGGGGCGCGCTCGACGACTGGCGCTGCGACGCCGGCACGCATTTCTTCCAGGTGTCGCTCTACAACCGAAGCGGCGAGCCGTACGTCGTCGCGGAGCTCTCGTGGCCGCTCCTGTCGTACTGGCGCGAGCAGATCACCGACGGCACGATGACGCTGCAGAAACTGCATGCCCGACACCCGAACTACGCGGCCCAGTGGCTCGATGACGACGACAGCGCGGCCGAACGCGATCGCGTGCTGTCCAACGCGGCGGTCAGACGCGACCTCCTGCGCGACCAGTGGATGCTCGACCTCACGTACGAGGAGTTCGTCGTGCGGGTGCCCGACGTCTTCGGCGACGCGATGCCCGACGACATCCGGCGCGCCTGGTTCCGCGCCCACCAGGAGAGCCTTGCGGAGTTCGCGCGAACGTCTCCGCCCAGCGCCTGACCGATGCTGCACCCTTGACGGGCCTTCGAACGCGCTCCTACGCTCGCCCGCAGACCGCGGGGTCGCGTGACCACGCTGGGAGGAGACCCGGATGCTGGAGCAGGTTTCGTTCACGCAGATGCAAGACGGCACCACCGAGGACTGGGCCCTGCTCGAGCGCTTCGAGGAGGCGTTCAACGCCGGGCTCCCCGACCGGATCCTTGCGGCGGTCGACAAGCTCAAGGGCTCGTTCGGCGGGTATCGCGTCACGCGATACACCCATTCGCTGCAGGCGGCGACGCGCGCGATGCGCGACGGCAAGGACGAGGAGTACCTCGTCGCGGCGCTGATCCACGACATCGGCGACGACCTGGCCCCGTTCACCCACGGGGAGATGGTCGCCTCGGTTCTCAAGCCCTTCGTCCGCGAGGAGCTGTGCTGGATGGTGCAGCGTCACCCCGTCTTCCAACTCCACTACTTCAGCTACCTCAGCGAGGAAGAGCGCAACGGCCGGGACCGCTGGCTCGACGACCCGCACTTCGAGCTCACCGCCGAGTTCTGCGAGCGGTACGACCAGGCCTCGTTCGACCCCGACTACCCAACCGAGTCGATCGACGTGTTCGAGCCGATGGTCCGCCGGGTGTTCGCCGAGCCGCGCTACCTGCCGCCCGGCTGGGTCTGAGCCACTCGACGCGACGGCTCGCCGCCGTTCGAGAAGTCGGGTAGGTTCTTCGCATGACTCCGTGCATGACTGACGCCACTCCGCTGCCGGCGTAGCCGGTCTCCCGCGTACGCGGCCGCACACCTCGCGGCCTTCGCGGGGCTGACCGCCCACGGATCATTCGCCCCACGTCGAAGAGGAGAACAGTCATGAGCGGTTCATTGCTTGATGCAGCGTTCGCGCATAACGCCTGGGCAACATCGCGCGTGCTCGATGCCTGCGCTGAGCTCGATGCGGAACAGCTGCAGACCAACGTGCCGGGCACACGCGGTCCCATCATCGGCACGCTTCGGCACACCGTTGCGGGAGACGCGGTCGACCTCGAGATCTTGACCGGAGTCGTGGCGGACGAGGCCCTTCAGCGCATGACGCCTTCGGAGCTCCGTGACGCGGTGGAACAGCTCGGCACGGCGTGGTCGAGGTTCCTCTCACAGCCGATGGATCCGGACGAGATGGTTCGAGAGGTCGACGACACGGATGGCTACGAGCGGACCGCCCCACTCGCGTTCCGGCTCGCCGGGACGCTCAACCACGGGACCGACCACCGCAGCCAGATCTGCACGGCGTTGACGACGCTCGGGATCGAACCGCCGAAGATCGACGTCATGGACTATGGCCTCGACGTCCACCGCGTGACCGAACGGTGGCCTGGAAGGTAGCCGCGTCCTCTGGCTCGCGCCGGCCGTGCAGAGGGCTGGGGCCACGAGGACTTACGCTGGAGAGCGTGTCAGAAGAAGCGCAAGGTCGGTCGGCGGTTCGGGTGTTCGCCCCTATCGCTGCCGCGGTGTTGGTCGCGCTCGTCGTGGCGGGGATCTCCGCTCGGTATCCGCTGCCGATCGTGGTCGGGACGCAGCCGGGGCTCCTGATCGCCGCCCTGGCGCTCGGAGCGGCGCTGGTCGTCATCGCGCTGCAAACAGAGCCCGAGGCGCGCAAGCCGCGGGTCGGCATGAGCCGCCGTGAGCTGGCAGGTCTGCTCGCCTGGTGGGTCGGCGCCCTCCTCGTCCCGGCTCTGCTGTGGTTCGGGTCGTGGAAGGCCTGGTCGGTGGTCGCGCTGTTCGTCGCGATCGGGCTTCTGGTGAAGCTCCTACAGATCGCGAGCCACTTCGAGTCGAACGTCGGCTTCCGGGTGTGGATGCCGTTCGCGGCGATCATCCTGTCCTTCGGATTCCTCGTTGCGCTCGGTCTTGTCTTGGGCAGAACGAACCTCCCGCCGCCCATCGTGTCGGCGCTGGACGCCTACGGACCGGTCGAGCCTCCGCTCACGCCGCCGACCCGCGCGGCTCCGGACCTGTCCTCGATCAACGCGCATCTGCAACGCAGCGGCGACCTCGTTCTCGGCGGGCTGCCCTCGACGGTGTTCACGTACGACTTCCACGGGAGCGGCGTTGACGTCTATCTGGCGAACCTCGGCTTCCCCGCACCGCGCGGGTCGGTCGGGGTGCAGGACCCGCCGGGGTGGTGGACCGAAGTGGACGGCACCGCGCTCAGGACCGGCCCCAAAGGCACCAACTTCCTCGTCGTCGCCTGGTCGACCGACGTGGCCGACCGGTTCGCCGCGGCGCTCACGGACCAGCTCACGTCGTGAGGGACGCGTAGCCGGCTCGCGTTTGCGGCCGTGCGCGGGGGGAATCGCGACGAGGACGGCTCCGAAGGAGGACCCGATGAAGTGTGCACACGCGATGTGTGGCTGTGACTCGGCAGAAGGACAGGAATACTGCAGCGACTTCTGCAAGAACCCCACCGGCGACATGGAAGGTGGCAGCGATTGCGGTTGCGGCCACAGCACGTGCCGGACCACGAGCGTCTGACGCTCGCCATCGGCCACGTCGAACTCACCGCGCGAACCGGTCGCGGAGACGCGTCGAGTCGGACCGACCTGGGTACACCGACGCTCATGTCGAAGGCGCAACTCGAGATCGTGCCGGGTGAGGCGCAGGGGAACTACGTCCTGCGCGGCGAGATCGACCTGCACACCGCGCCGCAGATCGCCGAGATATCGGCGCGCCCGCACGGAACGATCATCTTGGACTTCGCCGAGGTGACGTTCATCGACAGCATCGGCGTGTGGGCCATCGTCAACCTGGTCCGAGGACCAGACGGGGGCACGCTCGTCATCAAGGACCCGTCGAGCAACGTGAAGCGAACGCTCGACCTTGTGGGTCTCGCCGACGCCAGCGGCATCGTCGTGCAATGAGCCGGGGGCGACTCTGCTGAGGATGTGCCAGTCTTCCCGCTTGATGGGATGGAGCACGCGAGGCGATGGTGGTGCGGCGATGCGACGCCCAGAAGGGCACGAGGCCCGAAACATCGCGGGGCTCACCGTCGGCGTCGCTGTGCTCGTCGGGTCGGCCGTGCTCGCTCGACGACCTCGGTCGGGGGCCGAGGTCGGGATCTTCCGCTCGGCAAACACCCTGCCGAACCGGGCGTTCCCGTTGATCTGGACCGCCATGCAATACGGGACGTTCGGAGTCGTGCCGGTCGCCGCCGGTGTTGCGCTGGCGGCGCGGAAACCACGCCTTGCCGCGTCGATCGCCCTCGGCGGGACCGCGGCGTGGCTCACGGCGAAGGCCGCCAAACGCGTCGTCGCCAGGGGCCGCCCGGCGAGCCTCATCGGCGGCGTCCAGCAACGTGGCGTTGAGGAAGGCGACCAGGGCTTCCCGTCTGGCCATGCCGCCGTGTCGACGGCGATGACGGTCATCCTGTGGCCCGACGCGTCGATGAGCGGACGACTCACGCTCGCAGCGCTCGCGGGGGTCGTCCCGTTCGGCCGCATGTATGTCGGGGCGCATCTACCGCTTGACCTTGTGGGCGGATCGGCCCTGGGGCTCGCCCTCGGGTCCGCGATCAACCTCGTACGGGGCGCCGCCGCGCGCGACCATGGCGGCCTAGGCGCCGGCGGTCCCGTTCCTACCTGCGAACGCGGAACCGGAGGATGGTGACCTCGCCCGACTGCGTGCTGCTCATGGGCTCAAGGTCGATCCTCCCGATCCCCGGCGGCGTGAATCGGACGCCGTCGCCGAGCAGGACGGGCAAGACGTACACCAAGATCTCGTCGACGAGCCCCCGCTGCAGACACTGGCTCGCGACGTCGGCGCCGAGGATCTCGAGGTCCTTGCCGCCGGCCGCGTCCAACGCCGACGCAACCACTTCCCCGATGTCGCCGCTCAGGATCGTCACATCGGGCAGGGGCGGATCCGGCGGCCTGTGCGTCAGCAGGAACATCGGTCCGGAGAACGGATAGTCGACGCTGCCCGGATCGTCGGCCTCCATCTTGTCGCCGACGTCCCACGTTCGCCGGCCTACCAGCATGGCGCCGGTTGCGGCCGCGACCTCCGCCGTGATCTCCGGGGGGATGATGTCACCCGGGTGCCGGCCGCCGCCCCAGTCCATCGCGTCGCCCGGACCGGCGATGAAGCCGTCGAGCGACATCGCCCTGTTCACAACCACCTTGCCGTTTCCGATGCCTGTCGCGCCCAATGCGTTCCTCCGAAGAACCTCGAGACGTGGCCTGATGCGGCCCGCCTGCTCCGCAAGCCTAATCCTGGCGCGACGGAGAGAGGGCGCGCAGGTCGTCGGCTGCATACGTTCTCTGTCGACATGGCGAAGCGTCTCTCTTCCCCTTTCGGCCGATCGATCCTAGGGTGAGCTGGGAGGTTCCAGTGGCTGCACGTCTCGTTCGGTTCGCCGTCGTGTCGATCGCGGCGTTCGTAGGACTGGTTGCAGTGGCCCCAGCGGCCTCGGCGCAACGTCCTTCCGATCGCATCGTCTTCGAGCGGCGGGGAGATCTCTACACGATCCGCCTCGGTCATCGTCCGGTGCGCTTGACGAGCACCGCCGCGCGCGAGCACCAACCTGCCTGGGCCCCAGATCGGCGACAGGTGGCCTTCGCCGTGGGCAGACGGGCGGTCGGCGTCATAGACCTCGCGAGCGGGGCACGCCGCGTGATCGCCCGACTGCCCGATCGGTTCGACGAGATCGGCGCGCTCGCGTGGTCACCAGGTGGTAGCAGCATCGACATCGCTGCGATGAACAACTTCAAGCGCGACGGAAAGTACAGGCTGAACGGCACCGTCTGGTCGGTGGGGGCCGACGGACACGGGCTCAGGCAAGTCCTGACCGGACAGGGGCTGATCACCGGTCTCGCGTTCACACCGGTCGGCGCGCGCGTGTTCGCGAGCACGGAATGGCCGAACGGCGTCATCCTCTGGCACCGTCACGCCGCGCTGGGCGTGATCTCGTTCGCGCCCGACGGCTCCGCACTTCGGGTCGTCAAAGCGACGCTCGCCAGCGATCTCGATCTGTCCCGGAACGGGCGGCGGGTCGCGTACCGAGGATGGAGCCGCACCTGCCACGGCTGCGGCGAGATCTGGACCATGGCACCCAACGGTCGCGGCGCGCATGTGATCAAGCTGCCGCCGAAGGGCTATTACGGCCTCTACGATCCGAGGTTCTCACCGAGTGGACGACAGATCGCGCTGCTGGCGGCGAAGGGGAGGCGCGCGTCCCTGTGGGTGATGCGGTCCGATGGAGCGCGCCTCCACCGCGTCGTCGGGCGCGTGTCCGGGCTCGATCGGTGACGCAACGGCTGCACGAGGGCTCGAACCTCACGCAGAGCCCTACGTGAGGGGGAACGGCGACTGCCACCACCACGGCTCGTCGTCGAGGTCGATCTCGGTGATCCACTTGACCCACCAGAACCCCCGGCGGCCGGGCGCCACCAGGCGTGCCGGAGCGCCGTGGCCTGCCGAGAGCGGAACATCTCCGACGTGCGTGGCAACAAGCAGCCCCTCCGCGTCCGAGCGCGGGAATCGACGGCAGTATCCGGTGGCCGATCGGACGACGACGGAGCCGCCATCGACGCCGTCGAGCAGCCGGTCGAGGCGAGCGCCCCGCCACACCTGTTCTGCGTACCAGCCGCCGGTGCAGTCGAGGGTCGCCTGCAGGACATCGCCGAACGCTGCCAGTTCATCAACCGAGTACGTCGACGCCCCGCCGGCGACGCGCAGCCGCCACGACGCCGCATCCAGCTCCTGCACCTGATCGTTGAACCACTGCGTCACCGGCATAGCCGCCGGCGCGCTCGACCCCGTTTCGAACGAGCCGGTGACCCGTCGGGAAGCTCCTCGGGCGCCCGTGGCCCGGAGCATGCCCTGGATGGCCAGCCAACCGACAGCTCCGGCGCCGAGGACGGCTCCGGTCCGCAGAAGCGTCCTCCGTGACAGATCGGTCACACGCGGGCGCACCGGTCGCTGGACGACATGCACCACGCCGACGGCGATCGCGGCCACCGCGGTGATGATGTGGATCCCCAAGGGCGAGAACGTTCCGACCGATCCGATGACACCCGTCACGTGGACCAAGGCAGCCACGATCGAGGTCACGATCAGGACGGCGAACGCGATCGCGGTCCCCCTCCCGGGACGGCGTCGCCCCAGACCTCGTCGCGCGATCGTGCTCTTCCACGGCGCCAACGCGACGATGGCCAGGCCGACGGCGCCGTGCGCGATCACGATCCACCGCACCAAGCCCGGCCCGGCGAGCCAGGAGGCCAACCCCGTCACGAACGCGAGCACCAGGAGTGCGAGCAGTGCGAGGTTGGTCCGTCGCCCGGCCATCGTCCCATCGTGCCACCGACGGCGTCGAAGGTAGTCGGGTGGCCACCTCACGGCTCAGGTACCGGTTGCTGTGCGCGTTCGTGACCGTGACGGATGGATCAGGTCGGGCCGACGACCACCTAACAAGCATGACGACGACGCGTCAGCAGCTCACCTGCTGCTCGACCGCGTACCAGGTGTCGTCCCCGACCCGGCCGTTGCCCACGTCGAGCCCCGCGCCGCCGAACATGTCATCGTTGCCTCGCTGACCGGCGAGCTGATCGGGGCCCGACTCACCTCGCACGAGTCGCTTCCGCGTCCGCCGCTGATCGCGTCCATCCCCTGGTCGCCGAACACGCTGTCGTGGGCGCGCCGCTCATGATCTGGTCATTGCCGTGGTCGCCGCAGATGATGTCGAAATCGTCCCTTGCGTTGGGGGTTTCTTGTGGGCCCTACTCGTGAGAGGTTGGGGTCTCGCCGCGACGAGCAGGGGCCGACCCGAACCAGAGGAGCGTGCACGAGACAAGAGTCCCCATCGACGTAACGACCTGACGGGAGGGGCTTCGCATGACCAGAGCATGGCGAGCCATCATCGGTGCATCGATCGCATTGATGCTTGCCGTACCCATCGCAAACGCGTCAGATCTCGACCTCACCGTGTATCGCGTCCGAGCGCTCGTTGACGGTCAGCCGGCGACGACGGTGCAGGATCAGTATCCGGTGACGTTCCGCGCGTTCGTCAAGAACCTTGGGCCCGCGACCGCTCCCGACATGTTCGGGACGTACAGCAACACGCGAAGGCTCTACATCAAGAGCGAGAAGTGCATCATCCCCGGATCTGAGAGCGGCGATTTCAACGACGTCTCGCCCGACACGCCATCGTGTGAGTGGGCAAACGTTCCGAAAGGTGACTACGCGATCGTTCGCGTGAAGGGGTATGCGGTCGGACAACCCGGGCAGCATGTCCGCATCACGTTCTGTTCGTCGAACGGGCAAGGTACCGACGACGGCGATCCGACCAACGACTGCGAAACGACGCGACTAACCATCTCCGGCTAGCGAGATCCGGCGGTCAATAGGAAAGCCAGTCCGTAGCGGCTCGGAATAGCCGAAAGTCGCGTCTGCGCCGCCGCCCTGCGGGGTACTCCCGACGCGATGGACGCGACAAGAAGCGCAGGGATCGGACGACCGTGGTCGGACCCTTATGCGCTCGTTCCTGAGGTCGGCGCAGCGCACGTCGACGGCATCGTTGGGGCGGACCCCGCCGACGTGGATGACGTGTGGCCGCTCGAGCTCTGGTTCTCACGCGAGGAGGCGCTCTCCGACGGCGACGACACGTGGCACGCCGAACCCGTTCGAGAGGCGAGATCGCACGCCCGCCGAAGACGACGTTGGTGGATATGGTGACGTGTGGGAGCCGTGCGAGTCCTGGTCGTCGCCGACACGCACATCCCGGATCACGCCAAGGTCCTTCCCGATGTGATCGTGCGCGAGGCGCGTGGCGTCGATCTCATCGTTCATGCCGGTGACGCGACGCGAGCAGCCGTCCTGGAGACTCTTGCAAGCCTCGCGCCGGCGCAGGCGGTGATCGGCAACAACGACCACAGCGATGTCGCGGCGTGGGGCGCACGCGAGAGCCTGGAGCTCGACATCGGAGGGACCGCCGTCGGGGTGATACACGATGCCGGCCCGGCACAGGGCCGAGCGCGACGGATGCGCCGTCGATTCCCGAACGCCCGCGTCGTCGTCTTCGGACACTCGCACATCCCCATGGATCTCGAAGTCGAAGGCGACGGTCTGCGGCTCGTGAACCCCGGAAGCCCGACGTGGAAACGGCGGCAGCCCTACCCGACGTACGCCATCGTCGAGTTCGGTCGACGGATAGATGTCGACATCAGATCGATGCGATGAACGCTTCGGTAGCACCTCGGCGAAGCGACATCGCCATCGCCCGGTTCGTCGCTCATGTTTGGGAACCCATCTGCGTGGACAACGCTCACACGTGCACCCACCGGTGTACGCGATGTGTCGAGGAAAGGAGCGGGCTATGGCTGGCACCAAGACCGAAAGCAAGGGCAAGAAGAACAAGGTCGTCGGCGGTGTGAAGAAGGAAGCCGGCCGCGTCACGAAGAACCGCAACTTGGAGGCCAAGGGCGCAGGCCAGAAGGCGAAGGGGTCGGTTCAGGAGAAGGCCGGCAAGGCCACCCGCAAAGTCACGAAGTAAGCCGCTCACGAGGATAGGCCCGAGCGCGTTTGCGCTCGGGCCTACTCGTTCCGATCCTCGTCGGGATCGCGGCCGGCGTTGGGGACGTTGGAACCGCCGCGGGTCGGAGCCGGCTTCGCATCGTCCTTGGAGTTCGCGCCCCGCTTGGCCGGGTCGGACTCCGTGCTTCCCTGCGTGTTCTTTCGTTCCGTCGTTTCCCGCTCGTCAGGCATATGCCGTACGTACCCACGGTGGGCGGTCGAAACCTCACCCTCGCTACCACTGCACGTAGGATGAGGCGCCGTCGATCAGGCCGTACCGTGGTGGAAGACGTTGAACAGTCCGGTGATGACCAGCACGACTCCCGCGGCAACCGTGATGATGCCGACCCAGTCGAGGCCGCCATCGGTAGACGTCAACGCCGACAGAACCGCGAACGTCATAACACCCACTCCAGCGGCGACGGATCCAAGTCCGACATTCCGTTCTGCTCCCGTTCTCATCTGAGCCCTCCTTCTTCCGACAACTCAACCTTGACCGATGAACGCTCGAACGATGAAGGGCGCCCGTCCCGCGATGGGAAGGACCTGCGGGTATCGGCGAACCGACGTCAAGGCGATGCCGCCAGCCGGCCGTTGCTTGCCGGAAGGACCCGCGCCTGTTGTCCCGGGCGAGTGTGACGGGCAACCACTAGGCAAAGGACGCCAAGCAGGAGGCCGATCGGCGCAAGCAGGTACCGCTCCCACTCGCTCTCAGATGCGACGTTCGCGACAGCCGAGAGCTGCAGGATCACCGCGAAGATCCACGTCGTAACCCGGGCGAACTTGGCAGGCACCCAGCGCACCTTGAAGGCGGCGCAACGCAGAACAGAGAATGCGCCAAGCAGATACAGCACGGCCGCGATGGCACTTCCTATTCGGGGTCCCGTCGATAGCACCCGCTCGGCGCCGCCCCAGGCCGCAGCTCCCAGCGGAGCGCCTGCCGCAAGCGCGGCCTGGAACACGGCAAGGCCGACGAAGCCGACGGAGACCACGATCGCGGCCGTTCGGACAGTCCTCTGGCTCATCACGGCAACCACCTCCCAACTCCTGCTCACATGTCATCAGCTAGAACGAGGGCGAGCACGGGCTCGCCGACCCGTGTACTGAAGGCTCATGGCCTCTCGGATGATCGGCCGACACCGGCGCGACGTGACGAACCGACGCGTCGAGAAGGCGTTATGACGAACAAGCGCTATGGGGTAGCACCTGGTCGCTCTCTGATGGTGCGAACCCGGCGGATATCGCCTCGGTCGTCTACGCGGATATCGAGGAGGGTCTTGGTCTGGGGGCGCTGGCGGTGGACGAGCCGCCGTCGTCGAGTCGTGGGGGCTGAAGGGCTCGAACGCCCGACATTCGCCTTTATGGGCAAGACGAGCATGCTCAGAGCTGGCGAGATGAGCAGCTCGACAACCCTGCACCGGTGTGCGTCTGCCGCCGGGATAGGCCAGACGCCCGACACGTCACATCCTTCCC
Source organism: Actinomycetota bacterium (assembly GCA_045805225.1). Lineage (GTDB taxonomy): Bacteria > Actinomycetota > UBA4738 > UBA4738 > HRBIN12 > AC-51. The sequence continues at coordinate 11,097 of JBJMLQ010000136.1, forward strand.
ATGAATCCTTCATGCGGCGGACACCATTCTGATGGCAGATGTGGCTAGCTTGATGGTGATGAGAGCCGACTACCCTGCCGTTCGATCCGATGGGTCAGCTCAACCGGGCGCGCGACTCCCCAGAACTGGCACCGCTGAAGTCGCTACCGACGAAGAAACCTTCGGAGATCCGATCGAAGAGGACGACTCCTTCAACTGGTTCGTGAACCTCCTCGTCGCCGAGATCGCCTCCGAGGCGCGCGTCCAACACCAGGGTCTCGGGCCCGATCGCTCTGATCGGATCGCGCATCGCGCGTCGCCGTCTGCCGCTCGGCTATAGATCCACGTCCGTCACGTATCCATCCTGCACCGTGAAGGACCGGATCGAGACTCCGGACGCATCAAGAAGTTCGTACCCACCCTGGGGCAGTGACGCGAACACTGCTTGATGCGACGCACTCCCCGGTGTCCCTGCCCTGTGCACGACGGCGTGTTGCCGTTGACCCCGACCGTCAACGATGTCGACCTGTCGCTCGGCGTCGCGCGC
>JBJMLQ010000137.1:0-15507 GCA_045805225.1 Actinomycetota bacterium
CGTCGTGCGTGGTCTCGCCCAAGTGCGGCAACGGCAACGAACCGCTCGACAAGCGCGCGGCCGAGGCGCTGACACGAACGATGCTCGATCGGCGATGATGCGGTCCGGATGCGGCGGCGCCGGCCGCGATGCGGCCAGCCTCGAGCGGCGCGTCCGTGGCTCGCCTCCTCCAGGACGTCGGCGTCCTCTTCGGACCCGTTGCCTTGCTCGCCATCCCGATCGGGGCGGACACCATCCTCGTCGCCCGCAAGAGCGATCGCCGCCCGTTGCGGCGCACTGAGTCGTTTCCGACTTCCGCCCCTGGGTACCCCGCAGGTGTAACGGATGACGCACCCGGCGCGGCGGGTGCGTTTTGGCGTCTGTGGCGTAGGGAGTCTGAGGGTGTCGGCTCGGAAGATGGACCGGTGGTGGATGGTCATCGTCGCCTTCGCCGTGGCTGCGGGGATGGTCCTGCTCGTGATGCTCGCCATGAGCGCCAGCCCGGCAGACGGCGCGGCGAAGGTACGGCCCGCGACGCCGCTGACGCACACCGGCCGCAACCCGCCCGATCTCAGGGCGACGACCCATCGGCTCCTGCAGAACACGAAGTTCGCGTCTGGCATGTAGCAGCCGGACATCGCAAGGAGGGTGCGATGCCAACGGAAACCAACCCGAAGACCGTTCGCAAGGCGAGCCCGATGTGGACCGTCGCGATCTTGCTCATCACGGCGATCGCGACCGCGCTGATCCTCATGCTGGTCAGCGGCCACTAAGGCTGCCGACCCTAGCTCCGGCCGATCGCGTATCTCCGCTCGGACCTGCGGCGCCCGATCTCGGCGATCACCACGAGGAGCACCGAGGACAGCAAGATCACCGAGGACACCGCGACCAGCTCCGGCAGCTGGCTCGGCACCCGCAGCTGTGCGAACAGGAACACCGGCCACGTTGGCGACGACCCTGCCAAGAACGACGCGATCGCGTACTCGTCGAACGACAACGTCAGCGCGATCAAGAACGCCGACAGGAGGGCCGGGTACAGCAGCGGGAACGTCACGCGCCAGAACGTGTCCCACGGGCTCGCCCCCAGGTCGTGCCCCGCTTCTTCAAGCGAGATGCTCAACCGTTCCAACAACGGCGTGATCGTGAGGATCGTGTACGGCAAGGCCACGACGACGTGCCCGATCGTGACGGCGTGCAGCCCGAGCCCGATGTAGGTGCCCATGGTGATCGTCAGGAACCGGTCGAACGCCGTGAAGAGCACGAGCAGTGAGATCCCGAAGACCAGGTACGGGATCACCAACGGCGAGAACACGAGCGCCGCGAACGCCGGCTTGCCCCAGAACGAGCGGCGGACGAGCCCGTAGGACGCGAGCACACCCAGCACCACCGTGATCAGGCTCGACACGACCGCGACGATCGCGCTGCGCTCGAGCGCCCGCCGCAGCTCCGGGTTGCTCGCCGCCAAGTGGTACCACTGCGTCGTGAACCCCTGCAGCGGGAACGTGACGTCGCCCTTGTTGAACGAGAAGACGAGCAGCACCACGAGCGGCAGATACAGGAACGCGACGAGCAGCCCGAAGAACACCCGCAGACCCCACACCGCTCCTCGAGACGCCGCGAGGTCGCTCACGTCCGCACCGTCCTGACCTGGCTGAACCGGCCGAACACCGCCATCAAGATCGCGACGACCAACAGCAGGAAGAACGCAAGGACCGATCCGCTCTGCCAATCCAGCGCCTTCGTGAACTGATCCTGGATCTCGTTGCCGAACAGGTACCCGCGCGTGCCACCGACGAGCTGCGGCGTGACGAACTCGCCGATCGTCGGCACGAACACGAAGATGAACGCCGCCACCACCCCCGGGGCCGACAACGGCAGGGTCACCCGCAGGAAGGTCCGCCACCGGTTGGCGCCGAGGTCACCGGCCGCCTCGAGCAGCGACAGGTCCATCCCGTCCAGGCCGACGAAGATCGGCAGCGCGACGAACGGGATCCACACGTAGGCGAGCACGAGCATCACGGCGAACTGGCTATAGATCAGCCACCCCACCGGATCGTCGGGCGACCTCAGGTGCAGCTGGAACAGGGCGGTGTTGATCACGCCCGTGTCGCCGAGGATCACCTTCCAGGCCAGGACCCGCAGCAGGTAGCTGGTCAGGAACGGCGCGATGATCACCAACAGCAGCACGTATCTGCGCTTCTTCACGCACAGGGCCAGGAAGTACCCGATCGGGTACGACAGCAGCACGACGACGATCGACACCGTGAGCGACACCCGGATCGACTTCCAGAACAGGCTCATGTACACCGAGTGCCCGAGCAGGAACCGATGCCACGCGTCGAACGAGATCTGCCGCGGATCGGTGGGCAGGATGTGGATCCCGCCGATGCTGTACGTGGCGATGAACACCACCGGCACGATGAAGAACAGCAGCAGCCACAGCAGCGGCGCCGCGAGCAGACCGGCGGTTACCCGCCGGCTCCCTTTCTGCGCCGACGCCACGGGTCAGGAGGCTTTGACTTCGCCCCAGGCGTTGGCGTAGACCTGCCGGCGCGGGATGTAGGACTCCGGGTTCGAGTTCGGCGGCTGCAGGATCGACAGGTCGTCCAGGCTCAGCGCCTTGACGATGTCGGGCGAGACGCTGCTCAGATCGATGTGTGCGTTCGCGTGCCCGTAGTAATAGGAGCCGACGAGGAACTGCGCCGCCTTCGACGATGACCACGAATCCACGTAGTCGTGCGCGTGATAGTAGTTCTGCGTGTCGTTGAACAGGCCGAACCCGCACGACCACGTGATCCGGCCTTCCTTCGGGTTCATGTAGACGACGTCCAGACCCGCGTTCTTCGAGTACGCGTACGCGTCGGGCCACGCGTAGCCGATCCAGACCTCCTCGCGCTTGAAGTCCTGGAAGAGCTCGTAGGACTGTTGCCAGAACGAGCGGACGAGCGGCTTCTTCGAGATCAGGAACTGCTTCTGCGCGTCGAGCTCGTCGTCGGTCATCTGCCAGGGGTTGGAGACGCCGTTCACGAAGCCGGCGATCACCAGCATCTCGAGGGTGTCGATCCAGGAGATCTTCCCCGAGTACCGGTCGTCGAACAGCAGCGAGAACGAATCCTCCTGCGGCGTGACCTTGTCGGCGCGGTACAGCGGCGCGATGAAGCCCCAGTCCTCGACGATGAAGTACTGCTTCCCGTCGATGTTGCCGAACTGCTCGAGCTGCGGGTTGAGGTTCGACCAGTTGGGGATCAGCGACGTGTCCCACGGCTGCATCACGCCGAGGTTGACGTAGTCCTGGAACCGGTACGCGCACGGGTGGACGATGTCGAACGGCACACCGCCTTGGGCGCTCGACGCCACCTTCGTGTAGCCGAAGTCGTCGTCCTGGAACAGCGTGAACTGGGGCGTATCGCCGGTCTGGTCCTGATAGGCCTGCCAGAGGTTGGCCTGCTCGAGCTTGGGGTAGTAGCTGCCGTCGCCGTAGCCCGCCCAGTCGAAGACGGCCAGGTCGCCGGGCTCGGCGCTGAGAGAGGGCCGCGTGGAGCCCGACGGCAGGCCACCGGCGCTCGATGCTTGTTTGCAGGCGGCGAGGACGGCACTGATCCCGACCCCCATGCCCGTGTACCTGAGCAGGTCGCGGCGACCCATCGAGCGCTGGAACAAACGACCGAGCTGGTCGGGCATGCTTCCCCCCCTCTTGTCTGGACGACCCGCCGGGCAGGTCGGCCGTATCATCCGCTGATGCGGCAAGGGGCGCAACACGTGGTGCCGCGCAGACGCATCCCCGTCATCGTGCTGATCGTCGCCATGGCGTGCGGGTCGGCGAGCACCCCGCCCGCCGCATCTCCCGGCGCGTCGGTCGGTGCCCCGATCCCCGATCTGGGACTGGCGCATATGCACGTGGCCGATATCACCAAGACGGGCGAGCAAGCGACGCTCGACGCCACGGATCAACAGGCGATGCTGGCGCAGGTCGACGACTCCGGGTTGGTCGGCGTCCGCGAGCGCGTCTACACCGGCGGCCGCGGGGCGTACTCGCGGGTGGTCGTGCGGGCGTGGCAGTTCGACGCCGCCGGCGGAGCGGCTCAGTTCCTCTCGTGGCTCGAGACGAACGGACGCCACAGCGTGATCGGTGAGGCGAAGCCGACGCAGGGCCCCACGAGCGTGTTCTTCGTGCACGAGCCGAGCGGGTGCTGTCACGAAGAGACGCCGATCTACCTGGCGGCGTGGCAGGCGAGCGACGTGGTGTGGACCGTCGTGGCGAGCGGACCGCGGATCCAGACGCCCCCGGTGCTGCAGCTCGTCCAGCACATCCAGCAGGAGGTCTAGCCGGCAGGAGATCGAGCCGGCACGAGGTCCAGGCAACAGGAGGTCCAGATGGAGTTCACGACGCTCGCCGAGGGGCTCGACCACCCGGAGGGAGCCGCGGTCGGACCGGACGGCACGGTCTACGCAGGGGGCGAGGCGGGGCAGATCTACCGGATCGCGCCCGACGGGACGCCCGAGCAGTATGCGGACACGGGTGGCTTCCTCTACGGGGTGACCGTCGACGGGAGCGGCAACGTGTACGGCTGTGACATGGGACGGGGCGAGATCGTGCGTGTCGACCCTTCCGGCACGGTGACGGCCTACTCGCATGGAACCGGCGAGCATCCGTTGCGCGTGCCGAACTTCTCCGCGTTCGATGACGCGGGCCGCCTGTACGTGACCGACTCCGGCGAGTGGGGCGCCGACGACGGACTGGTGTTCCGCGTGGCCCCGGGCGGTGAGACGACCGTGTGGACCGACGCGGTGACCGCGTTCCCGAACGGGTGTTGCCTGACCGCGGCCGGCGACGCGCTGTTGGTGATCGAATCGCACATGCGGCGGGTGGTCCGCGTGCCGATCGAGGGTGACGGCAGCGCCGGCGTGCCGGAGCTCGTTGCCGATCTCGCCGGGAGCCAGCCCGACGGGATCGCGTTGGCCGTCGACGGGACGATGTTCGTCGGGTGCTACCGGCCCGATCGGGTATGGCGGATCGCGCTCGGCGGCCGGCCCGAGGTGTGGTTCGACGATCCGGATGGCGTCGTCCTGAACCAACCGGCGAACCCGGTCTTCGTCGGCGATGGGCTTCGCCGGCTCTTGCTCTCGAGCTTGGGCGGATGGAGCCTCGTGGCAACCGACCCGGGGGTCGCCGGTCTGCCGCTGCGTTACCCGGTGTTGTGAGCGAGCGGGAACGTCGCCTCGGCGCGTAGGCCGCCGAGCCGACTGTCGCCGAGCGCGATGTCGCCGCCGTGCGCTCGGGCGACCTCGCGCGCGATCGCGAGCCCGAGACCGTTGCCGCCGTCGGAACGGCCGCGCCCCTCGTCGAGACGGACGAACCGTTCGAAGACCCGCTCGCGATCGGCTTCGGGGATGCCCGGACCGTCGTCATCGACGGTCAGCGTCACCCGGCCGTCGCGCGCCGCGAGGCCGAACGCGACCGTCCCGGCGTGACGCGCCGCGTTCTCACCGAGATTGCGGACCAACCGCTCGAGCGAGCGCGCGTCCCCGACCACACGCCCCGGCCGGACGTCGCGCGTACGCACCTCGTCCGTGGTGCCCGCGCGCAGGCGCTCCGCCTCGGCGAACACCAGGTCGTCCATGTCGACCTCCCGGGCCGCGGGCGTCGTGCCCTCGTCCAAGCGCGCGAGCAGCAACAGGTCGTCGACCAGCGTCTGGAGACGGACGCCCTCGGCGCCGACCGTGCCGGCGAGCTCGCGCACGTCCGTCGTCTCAGGATGTGCGGACGCGACCTCGGCATGCTGTCGGATCGAGGCCACCGGCGATCGCAGCTCGTGCGCGGCGTCGGCGACGAACCGGCGCTGGCGCTCGCTCGATGCCCGGACGGGCCGTAACGTCCGTCCCGCGATCAACCACGTCACCAGCCCCACGAGCAACACCAACACGGGGATCGCGAACCACAGCGCGTGCGCGACGGCGCGCTGCGCGTCCTGCACGTCGTCGAGCCCTCGCGCGACCACGATCGTGCGGTGATCGCCCGAGGACAGCACGACCTCGGTGGACTCGGTCACGTAGTCGCCTTCGATCGTGACCGGGCCGAGCGACTCGCCCGGGCCGAGCACCTGAACGGTTTCCTCCTGCGGGTCGGCCGGGGTCGGCGCGCGATCGCCCGCCGCGATCCGGTCGGCCACCTGCGCGGTGCGCGCCTGCGCGGCCTCGCGGACGGAATCGGTCATCGAGCGCCCGACCCACGTGACGATCGCGATCGCCGCCAACACGAGCGCGACGCCGACGATCAGCACCGCGGTCCCGGTGACGCGGATCCGCAGCCGGCGGAGGCCCTCATCCATCGTCGGCCACCCGGTAGCCCGCGCCGCGGACGGTCTGGATGGACGTCCGGCCGAACGGCCGGTCGATCTTCGCGCGCAGATGCCCGATGTAGACCTCCACGATGTTGAGGTCGCCGTCGAAGCGCTCGTCCCACACGTGCTCGACGATGTCGATCTTCGAGCAGACGGCGCCGTCGCGCCGCAGGAGATACTCCAGCAACGCAACCTCGCGCATGGTGAGGGAGAGCTCGGCGTCGCCGCGCCAGGCACGTCGGGTCGCAGGATCCAACCGGAGGTCGCCCGCCGAGAGCTCCACCGGCCGTTCCGCCCCGCCGCGCCGGATCAGCGCCCGCAACCGAGCCACCAAGGCGACGTAGGAGAACGGCTTCGTGACGTAGTCGTCGGCGCCGGTGTCGAGCGCCTCGGCTTCGTCGAACTCGCCGTCCTTGGCCGTGAGCATCAGGATCGGCGTCCAGACGCCGGCCGCGCGGAGCTCGGCGCACACCTTGTAGCCGTTCATCCCCGGCAACAGGATGTCCAGCACGATCGCGTCGTACGCGTGCTCGGTCGCCATCCACAGGCCGTCCACGCCGTTGGCGGCGACGTCGGTCGCGAACCCCTCTGCCTCCAGTCCGCGTCGCATGCCCTCGGCGAGCGCAGCTTCGTCTTCGACCACGAGCAGCCGCATGTGCGTTCCCCCGCATCATCGTGCATGACGTCCCTGAAGAGGTGCTGAACGTGTGTCGGCCGGGTTCAGCGGAGCTTCAGGGCCACCGGACGAGGGTAGGCCCGAGAACCCGATCGAAGGGAGGCAGCGATGCGCATCCGCGCGCTCATCGTCACCGTCGCGGCGCTCGTATCCGGCGGCCTGTTCGCGATCCCCGGCGCGACACCCGCAACCGCGAGCATCGACCCGTCGCAGTTCACGAGCCCCGTCGCGAACCCCTACTTCCCGCTGAAGCCGGGAACGGTGTTCGTGTACCGCGGCACCGAGGGACGGCAAACGCTCATCGAACACCTCCGGGTCACGCACCAGACCAGGAAGATCCAGGGCGTCAAGACCATCGTGATCGACGACGTGCTGTTCGCGAACGGCCGGCTGAACGAGGCGACGCACGACTTCTACGCCGACGACAACAACGGCACCACGTGGTACTTCGGCGAGCGCACGGCGACGTACGACAAGCACGGCCACGTCAAGAGCCGTGAGGGCTCGTGGCTCGCCGGCCGCAACGGTGGCCGGGCAGGGGTCATCATGCCCGCCGATCCGAAGCCGACCGACGCGTACCGTCAGGAGTTCCTGCCGAAGCACGCGGAGGACCAGGCCTGGATCGTGGCGAACCACGGGACGGTGCGGGTGCCGTACGGGAGGGTCACCGACGTCGTGCGTTCCTATGAATGGACGCGTCTGGAGCCCAACGTCGTCTCGCTCAAGCTGTACGCGCCGCATCTCGGCATCGTGATGGAGAAGGACGTGGCCGGCGGCAACGAGTTCATGCGACTGATCGCCGTGCACCATCGCTGAGGCGGGCTGCGATACTCGGCGGCGATGGCCACGCCGTACATCGCCGTGATCGGCGCGACCAACGCGACCGAGTGGGAGCTTGCGACCGCCGAGGCGCTCGGTCGCGCGCTCGCCGGCTCCGGATGCGTCCTCGTGTGCGGCGGGCTCGGCGGCGTGATGAACGCCGCCGCCCGCGGTGCCGAGGACGCCGGCGGCGTTTCGATCGGGATCCTGCCGGGCGATGATCGCGACGACGCCTCACGGCACCTGACCGTCGCGGTCGCCACCGGGTTCGGCGAGGCACGCAACGCGATCGTCGCCCGGAGCGCCGACGCCGTCGTCGCGGTCGGCGGCGAGTTCGGGACCCTGTCGGAGATCGCGCTCGCACTCAAGATGAGGAAGCCGGTGATCGGGATCGGGACGTGGGAGCTCGGACGCGACGATCTCGACCGCGATCCGCTCGTACGCGTGAACGACGTCGAGGAGGCCGTCGCGTCGCTCCGCGGGCTCCTGCCGCAGATGCGGTAGGGAAGCCGCCCGTTGCCAAACCCCCTGCTCAGCGGCACCATCCACGGCACATGCTCTACTTCCCTATCGTGTGTGCCTCGGTCTGGTGCGCCGTCTCGATCGAGATGGTGTGGGAAAGCGCGCGCACGGATGGGCGTGCGTTGGTGCTGTTCGGTCACGTCGTGGCGGCGCCGCCGGTGTCCGCCACGATCGTGATCCTGTGCGCGGTGTCGGCCGCTGCAGCGCTCGCCATGGCGGTCGCGATCGGATACGCGCGCGGACGCCGGCTCGAGCGCCGGATGGCCGCGGAGCTCGACGCACGCTGGGCGCAACTCGCCGAGCGTGACGCCGGGGACGCAGCTCGTCGGGAGCTGCTCAACTGGCGGCTCGCCGAGCTCCAAACGTTGGTGGATCGCCTCCTCGCCGACCGGCGGGCGGCCGCCGAAGCGAAGGAACGCCATCTCGTCGTTGTGCCGGACGTCGAGACGCCCACACGCACCTGACGGTCACAGCGCGCGCGACAGTTCGATCTCGTCGCTGATCGGCAGTCCGTTCTCGGGGTTGTGCGTCGGGATGGACGGCTTCACCGTGTCGCGCGACCGGTCGACCGCGCCGCGACGCACCGCGCCGACCGTGAACCCCTTGCGTTCGTACCATGCGAGCGCGTGCAGGTTGTCGTTCGTCGTCACGAGCCACAGCTCGGTGCATCCTGCCGCACGCGCCGCCACGACGGTCGCGTCGAGCAGCGCCGAGCCGATGCCCTCACCCTCGCGAAGCGCCTTCAGCAGCGTGATCTCGCACCGGCCGGCGTCGAGGCGGTACGTGATCAGCCCGGCCCAGTCACCCGCGACGAAGCCGTCGTGGTCGGCCGGGTAGAACAGCTCGCCGTTCGCGGCCATCGACTCCGCCCAGTGCTCGCGAAGCCACGCCCGGGCGCGCTCACGGTCGACGTCACGCAGCGGTCGAACGTCCACGGACCTTCGCGATGCCGTTGCGCAGAGCGACCCGTTCGCCGTCGGTCAGCCCGAACCGGAGCAGCACCGGCACGTACACGAGCGCGCCCGCCAGGCCGATGCCGATGAGCTCGAGCAGCCACTTCTTGTCGGGCAGCACCGCCTGGGCGGCGAGCATCGCGATCGCGCACGCCGCCGCGGGAAGCGCGAGGCGGGCGTAGGGCTTATCCCACGGGAAGATCCCGACGAACCGCTTCACCAGCCCCAGGCGCAGCCAGTTCGACAGGCCGATCGTGATCGCCTGCGCTGCTGCGGCCCCGTTGATGCCGAACTTCGGCACCAAGATCAGCGACAGGATCAGGTCGAGCAGCGCCGACACCCCGTAGACCGTGAGGTCCCAGCCTGTTCGACCGGCCATGATCAGCACGAACCCGGCCGCGCCGACGCTCACGTTGATCGCCTGCCCGATCACGAGGATCCGAAGCGCGGTGGTTCCGCTCGTGAAGTCCGAGCCCCCGAACAACCGCAGGATCTCGGCGGGCGCGAGCAACATCAATAAGAGGAGTGGGACGGTCCCCGCGACGGTCCAGCGGGTGATCGACTTGAACAAGGTGTCGAGCTTCTGGGTCTCCCCGCGCGCGTGCAGATCCGCGACGAACGGGGAGAACACGTACGACACAGCGGTCAGGAACAGCACCATCGCGAGGGCGACCCGAACGCACGCGGCGTACACGCCGAGTTCGGCCTCCGTGACCGACGTTCCGAGACCCACAGATGCCGCCACGAAGTAGTCGATCCAGAACAGACCCTGGGAAAGCAACGCTGCGGGGGCGCGCGGCCCGCCGTACTTGATCAATGCGGCCGTGAGGCCGTCCTCGGCCGGCTCCTTGGCGAACCGTCGGCTCAACGCAGTCCAGAAGAACCAGCCGCCCGCCGCCGCCAACACCCACGACGCCGCGTAGGCCCATACCGCCATCGGCTCCGTCTTGTCGACCCGCCAGAGCGCGAGCATCAGCACGATCCACAGCAGCGGCTGCGCCACCCATTGCACGTAGAGGGTGTGGCGCATCACCTTCATACCGCGGCTGCCGCCGAGCCAGACATAGGTGAGCGCGATGAACGGGATCGCGACACCGGCCGCACGGATGGATGCGATCGTGGCGGCGCTGTCCTCCTTCGAGAGCGCGCTGCCGATCGGCGTCGCGAGCGCGACCGTCAACGCGCCGGCAGCCGTCGAGGCCGCGAGCGCGATCAGCACCGCGCGCGCGACGACGACACGCACGGCACCGGGCCGGCCCGCCCCGACCTCGATCGCCACGTACCGCACCGACGCCATGTCCATGCCCATACGCGTGCCAGCCGCGGCGATGAATGCGAACTGGGTGCCCAACGTGACGATGCCTAACGCGGTCGCACCCGCGGTGCCGCCGCCGAACGAGCGCGCGATCAAGATGTTGGCCGCGAACGTCCCGATCACGAAGACGCCGAGCCCGATGATGTTCTGCGCGGTCCCCGCCGCGAGCACGCGGAAGTCCTTGCCCTCGGTGCCCGCGAACACGCCGCCGGGCGTCGCTGCGACCTCGAGCTGCGCTTCCTCTTCGGGATCCATGGGCCGGGAAGTATGCCAGCCGGCTACGTGGGGACGCCGAGGTCGTTGAGCAGGTCGGCGGCGCGGGCGATGGCCTCGTCGTCGCCGGTCAGGCCGCCGAACGTCCGCGCCGCGAGCGCCTGCTCGTAGCGGTTCCCGTACGTTCGCCACCGCTGTTCGAGGTCGGCCCACGCCGCAGCATCCGCGTCCCCGGTCGCGTCGTGCACGAGCGCCGCGGCGGTGTCGACGAAGATGTGATCGCGCATCGTCACCCGCTCGCACCGGGCGACGAGCTCGGCTGCGAGGTCGGCTGCGCCGGCGTTGAGGGCGGTGCGGATCACGCCGGGCGCGACGTCGGATCGGTACATCGCGGCGTGCCCGACGGTGGCCGCGTCCCATTCCTCCAGTGCCGAGATCGCGTTGGCGGGGTCGGCCGAGGCCTCGGCGGCCAGCGCGAGCGCCGGCGCGAGCACCTGCAGCTCGCCGGCGTTCCGCGCGCGGACGAGGAGCTCGTCGAGGTCCTCGCTGAACTTGCCCCGGCGGAGCCGGATGTAGCCGGTCCACACGTCGATCGCGACCAACAGGGACTCATCGAGCCGGGCGTCGTTGGCCAGTGGCTCGGCGCGCGTCAGCGCCTCGTCCCACCGACCGAGCTCGTAGAGCAGCTCGAGCGCCGCGACCTTCGTCCACGACCCCTGGCTGAACGCTCCGCGGCGGTCGGACAGCGCGCTCGCCTCGTCGAGCAGCTCGATCGCGGCCGCCGGACCGGCCACCTGCCACTCACGGTCGGCCAGGTAGTTGAACGACGTCACCACGTCGGACACCGACCCGAGGGCCTGCGACCGTGCGAGCGCCTCCTGCAGGTCGTCGATCCCGTCGGGGTCGCCGAGCGCGATGCGGGAATCCCCCCGGATGTGCAGGGCCATGATCGCCGTCACTTCGTTGGCGCCGTCGCCCTCGAGCGCCATGCCGGCGAACTGCGCGGCGGGGCCGGGCAACCCGGCGAACATCCGCTCCTCCGCCATCCACGCGTGCACCAGCGCGAGCTCCTGTTCCGCGTCCGGTTCACCGGCGAGCAGGTCGGCCGCGACGCGCAGATGCTCGGAGGCTTCGTCGTGACGCGCGAGCGCCATGAGCTGCCCCGCGACCGAGGTGTGCGACCGCGCCTCCGAGACCCGGTCGCCACGCTCGCGATACAGCTCCAGCGCCTGCTCGTGACGTTGAAGCACCTTCTCGGGGCTGAGCTTGCCCGACCGCCGGCCGGCGAGGGCCGAAACGGCGAGGCACCGCGCGTAGTCGGGACCCGCCGGGTCGCTGACGGCGAGCGCTCGCTCGAGCCGCGCGAACGCGCCCTCGGGGTCGATCTGCAGCGCGACCTCCCCAGCGCGGAACAGGCTCGCCGTCGCGCGCGCACGCCACGCGTCGGCCTCGGCGCGCTCGCCCGACGCCTCCGCCAGGAGCACCGCCTGCTCGAAGTGGTGCGCGAGCGCGTCGGCGAACGCGTCCGGCCGGTCGGCGACCTCCTGCTCGAGCCACACCCCCACCGCCGCGTGCTTGGCCGAGCGCGCCATCCGCGGCAGCCGCGCGTACGCGACCTCACGGATCAGCGCGTGCCCGAACGCGTATTCGACCTCGTCGGGGAACCAAGAATCGGACGAGCGCTCGACGAGCCCCCGCCGCGACAGCTCCGCCAGCGCGCTCCGAACGTCGGTGGCCGTCGTGTCCCCGATCGCCACGAGCGCGTCGGGCCAGAAGCGTGCCCCCACGACCGCGGCGTCCTGCAACAGCGTGCGGAGCTCGGGCGTCACCGAGTCCAGGCGCGCCCCGATCACCGCCTGCACCGACATCGGCACGTCGGCCTCGCTGATCCGGCGATCGACGAGCATCCGCACGAACTCGACCGCGAACAGCGGGTTGCCGCCGATGTTGCGCAGGATCGACGCGCGCTCGGCCTCGGTGGGCATCGCCGTGCTCAGCAGCGACTCGACGAGCGTGGTGGTCTCGCCGTCGCTCAGCGGCAGCAGCCGCAGCGTGGTGCTGTTCCCGCGGCCGCCGCCCCACCCGGGGTCCGCGTCGAACAACTGCGGGCGCGCGGTGCACACCACGACGATCGCCGCGTCGGCGTCGTCGACGATCGTCGACAGCGCCTCGCGAAGCACGAGCTCGGACCAATGGAGATCCTCGATCGAGACGACGACCGGACGGTCGGCGGCCGCCGCAGACAGCACGCGCGCCACCGCGCCCGCGACCTCGACCAACGGGATCGCGCGCTCGAGGTCCTCGCGCGATCCCTCGGCCAGCGTCGACAGCCGGCTCCGCAACCACACGCGCTCGGACTCGGCGGGCTCGGCGCGCTCGATCAGCGCCGTCAGCGCGTCCTCGACCTTGGCGGCGTCCTCGGCGGCGCCCAACCCGACCAGATCGCGCACCACCATCTGCATCGCGGCGAGCGCGTTCGCATCGCCGTACGGAGCGCATGCGCCCTGCAGCCACATGACGTCGTCGCCCAGCTGCGCGCGCAGCTCGTTGAGCAGGCGGCTCTTCCCGATACCGGGCTCGGCCACCACGGTCACCAGCTGCGCGCATCGTTCCTCGCGCGCACGCGTCACGGTGTCGCGGAGCAGATCGAGCTCGCGTCGGCGGCCGACGAGGGGCGCCGTCGGCCGCTCCGGCGCGACGGTGCGCTCGCCGAGAACGCGCCATACACGGATCGGGTCGGATTTGCCCTTCGCGGTGAACGGCTCGAGCTCCTCGGCCTCGAACCGGTCGCGGATCGCGAGCCAGGTCAGCTCCCCGACCACGACACCGCCCGGCGGGGCCGCCGATTGCATCCGGCTGGTCGTGTTGACGACGTCACCCGCGACCGCCTCGCCCACCTGCGGCCCGGTGCCCATCGCGACGACCGCCTCGCCGGTGTTCACCGCCACGCGGATCGGGTGCCCGCCCTCCGACATCTCCAACAGGTCGAACGCCGCCCGCACCGCGCGCTCGGGGTCGTCCTCGTGTTCGAGCGGGGCGCCGAACACGCCCATCGCCGCATCGCCGATGAACTTGTCGAGCGTTCCGCCGAACCGGACGATCGCCTCCTGCGCCCGCTCGTGGAACGGCACCAGCGTCCGCCGCACGTCCTCGGGGTCCGCGGCATCCGATCGCTCGGTGAACCCGACCAGGTCCGCGAACAGGATCGACACGGTTCGGCGTTCCTGCATGGACGGCGGCAGCAGCGATGCCCCGCAAGCCATGCAGAAGCGGGCCGCGGCCGGGTTCTCGGCGCCACATGAGGGACACGTGACCATCGGCCGAGTCTAAGCTCGTGCCTTCGAACCGCTCCGGGCGGCCGTCCGTACAACGACCGACAAGCGGGAAGGAGTAGGAATCGTGTTCCGGATGCGAACCATCCTTACGATCGCGGCGCTGGCGATGGGCCTCGCCGCGTGCGCGAACAACAGCAGCTCATCGGCGGGCGGCGGCGGCCTCTACGGCGGCGCCACCTCGGCGCCCGCGGCGACCTCCGCGGCAGCCGTGCAGACCGCCAAGGTGCCCGGCGTCGGGACCGTCCTGGTCGACAGCGCCGGGCAGACGCTCTATCTGTTCGAGGCCGACACCGGGACGACGAGCGCGTGCACCGGTCAGTGCTCGGCGGTGTGGCCGGCGCTCACGACGACCGGCAGCGCGACCGCAACGATGGGCGCGACCTCGTCGATGCTCGGCACGGCGGCCCGCGACGACGGCACGACCCAGGTGACCTACAACGGGCACCCGCTGTACACGTACAGCGGTGACACCGGATCCGGGACGGCCAACGGCGAGGGCCTGAACACCTACGGCGGCCTGTGGTACGCCGTGACCACGGCCGGCACCGCCGCGAAGGGCAGCGGCTCCAGCGGTGGCGGCAACTCCGGGTACGGCAACGGGGGCTACGGCTAACCGATCGAGCGGTTACTCCAAGGACGCCGGCGTCGCGGCCAGCTGCGACGCCGGCGTTCCTCTGTCTCCGGCGTGGTCGACAACGCCGTACGCCTTGGCCTCCTCGGGATCGAGGATGAAGTCGCGGTCGAGGTCCTCGTGGATCTTCTCGAGCGGCTGCCCGGTGTGCGCAGCGAGGATCTCCTCCATCAGGCGGCGGGCGCGAAGCATCTCCTGGGCGTGGATCCGGATGTCTTCGGACTGACCCTGCATCCCGCCGTGCGGCTGGTGCAGCAGCACGCGCGCGTGGTGCAGCGCGTGACGCTTCCCCGGCGCGCCGGCGGCCAACAGCACGGCGGCGCCGCTCGCCGCCTGGCCGATGCACCACGTCGCCACCTCGGGGCGCACCGCCTCCATCGTGTCGTAGATGGCGAACAACGCGGTCATGTCGCCGCCCGGAGAGTTGATGTATAGCGAGATGTCGCGCTGCGGGTTCTCCGCCTCGAGGAACAACAGCTGCGCGACGATCACGTTCGCCACGTCCGCGGTCAGCTCCTGGCCGAGGAACACCACCCGCTCCCGGAGCAACCGCGAATAGATGTCGAACGCGCGCTCGCCGCGCTCGGCCTGTTCGACGACGGTGGGGATCAGCATGCCCGTTCCTTTCCGCTGCGGTAGGATGGCAACCTATTGGTTGCCGACGACGCTACACGCGTCCGACCCGAACGGCAACCCGCAAGTTGCGCAGGCGCTCCGGCGCGA
>JBJMLQ010000138.1:0-17337 GCA_045805225.1 Actinomycetota bacterium
GGCCTACCCTGCAGTGTGGCTTCTGCGCTGGGGATCCTCGTCGTCGGCCTCGGCCTCGCCGGCACCGTCCTATGGGCATGGCAGGCGATCGCCTGGGACTCACGGCTGACCGGCGTCGTGCGAGCGCGATTCGCGCTCGCCGCTGCTACCACGCGCGGTGAAGGCTACAAGGTGAGTCTCGCGTACATGTACGAATGGGTCTGTCGAACACGCGTCCGGAGCGCGCTAGTCGCCGGCACGTATCTCGTCTTCACCGTCTGGTGCGCATGGCTGTTTCTGACCTAGGCGTGGACAGGCGGCTGGCAACAGAGATAGCCGGCGCTCACCAAGCTGCTCACGCGGATGTCTTCCCCGAGGATCGTTCCTATGATTGCCGCAGCGAGTGCTACGTCGGTGGCGGAGGCGGTGGCGCCAACGGGACTGGTCGTCGACGGAGGTACCCGGCACCGTCGGCGAACACGCGAGCCGCAACGAGACCGAATGCCAGTCCGAGCCCGACGCCGAAGACTCGAGGGGCAACGGGTCCGACCGTATGGCCGACGTTGTAGATGACGAGCGGGACAGCCGCAAGCAAGTTAAGCACTGCGGCGACAAGGCAGAGCACGGCCCACAATGCGCGCGGTCGAGACGGCCGCCCGAGTACCGCCACGGCGGCGCCGACCAAAGGCACGAGCAACACAAGCGGACCCCACGAGCCAAGTCGCTGCATCGCATCGATCCACGCAACCTGCCCTTTCTCGGTACCGAGCGACACAAACGCGCCGACGATGAAGGTCCCCCACCACACGATCGGCGACCATAGAGCCTCGACACACAGCACGATGCCGGCGCCGATGCTGGCGCCGCGGCTTCGAGTAAGTCGGCTCCATACCGTCGGCGAAGTGGCACCGGTTCGCATGCGGCACATCATCGGCACTGCGAACACCGGGGACAAGCTCGCGAAGAGGATAGAGACGCCGAAGCATCAGGAGTATCCAATCGTCGGGCATCGAGCTTGATCTCTGGGCAATGGATCGGGGTGCAACCCGAGGGCCGCTCCTCGAGCGTGACGAAGCACTTCGGGACGGACGAGCGGTTGTTCCACAGTCGGATGGCGGCGAACGCGTTGTAGCGTTGCGACGTGACTGACCCGATCTTTGATGCGCGGATCGCGGCGATCGATGCAGCCGCCGATACGGGTATGCACGCGCCCGCGGTCGTCGCGGCAACGGTGGCGTTCTTAGGCGAATTGGCTGGCGACGGTCCGGCCCTTGAATTCGGTATCGGGACGGGCAGGATCGCGATACCACTCCTCAAGAGCGGTGTGGCTGTAACCGGGATCGACGTATCACCGCACATGGTGGCCAAGTTACGAGAGAGGCCGGGCGGAGAGGACATCGATGTCAGCATCGGCGATATCGCCACCGCGAACGTGGGCGGTGCCTATTCCCTCGTCTATGCGATCTGGAACACCTTCATCAACCTCTTGACGCAGGAAGAGCAAGTCAACTGCTTCAGGAACGCAGCAAGGCATCTACGCCCCGGCGGCTATTTCGTTACCGATACGATGTCGCCGCTTCCCGACCTGCGAAGGCTTCCGCCCGGCGAGACGGTGCGCCCGTTCTCGATCGAGGTTGACGCCTTCGGCTTCGACGAATTCGACCTCCTCGTTCAGCGCATCACGTCGCATCACTACTGGACCGAGGATGATCGCTTGGAGCAGTGGACGTCACCATGTCGGTATGTGTGGCCGTCCGAACTCGACCTCATGGCGCAGATCGCGGGGCTAACGCTGAACGCGCGTTGGGCCGATTGGAATCGAGATCCCATGACTAGTGAGAGCTCCATGGTGATATCGGTGTTCCAGAAGCCCGACGTGGCGTCCGAATCCCAGATGTCGTAACTAGTCGTCGTCGAGACCGTCCAGGAACTCTTGCGCTGCTCGCTTTGAACCGAGCACATACGAAGCTGCATGTCGCCCGTGCGTCGCGACGAGAGCGCGACCGCGTTCAGCCTCCGACCTGCGGTGGCGCAAGATGATTCCCACCAATCCCCACTCATCGCGCAAGCGTCGCCATGCCGAGTCCTCGCAGCCTTCGGGCATCTCCCCGACCGGCTTCGACAGCCCTCGCCTGAACGCCCGGGACGCGCACGTCCACCAGTGTGTCTCGAGAAGCACCACGGTATCGGCTCGTGCGAGCCGAAGTTCGAGCGTGTCGAGGTCGTTGCCGTCTGCGATCCAGGCGTTGCCGGCGAGCACGCGACGTTGCGTCTCTCGCCACTCTTCCTCCGACGGCCGGACCCAACCCGGCTTCCACTCGTACAGGTCGAGGTGGATCACCGGCAAGCCGGTCTTCGCCGATAGCGCTCGCGAGAACGTGCTCTTACCGGAACCAGCCATCCCGATGACCAGAACGCGGCGGCCTATAGTCCGAGCTGGACCTTCCATCAGGTCAGTTTCCCAAGGACTACGTCAACGCGTTAGAAGAACTATGTGCAAGTCGGCGCAGCCGGGATCCCTCGATCGGAGCAGGCTTCCCCCACGTCGGCGCCCAAAGATGAGCCTTGGTAGGAGACGACGTACTCGACGTAACGAACGCCCCAGTGCGTGGCCACGTGGAACTCAGGCCAGGTGCTTTATGAAGTAGGAGCCCAGTACCTCCCAATCGGCCCGACGCTCGCCTTGGTTGTCCGTCCACGACCAACTGACTAACCAGGGGCCTCGCGAGACATCGATGTAGCCCCTCTTCTCGTAGAGACGCCTGGCAGGCACGTAGTCGAGATCTGTCGCCGCTCCCGTGCTCAACCCCACGGCGCCAAAGCCCAGCTGGCGTGCGGCGTGCTCGGCAGCCGTCAAGAGCTCGGTTCCCAGTCCTTGCCGCCGAGCGGCTGGGGAGATGTACAGGTCTTGTAACTCGGCGCAGAGATACCGGAACCGCCATTCGGACCATTCATCGCTTCCTATAAGCAGCACCACCCACCCAACAGGGCGTTCGTTGGAGAACGAGAGGAGATACCGGCATTCGTCCTGACTTTGCCGAGCCAGCCGCTCACGATGAACCGCCGAGATCTTGCGTTCAGGGACGCCTTGCTCGACCAGTGGCAGATCTCGCTCGACGAAGCGCCGGACGGCCATCACCGAAGCGTAGCGAGCGCGGCGAGCTGCATTCACTCCGAACGGTGGGGCGCGCGCACGGCTCCCGAAGGCACGCAGCCCTAGCATAGAGTCGTGCCAGACCGCGATATCGACAAGTGGGACGCATGGCTACTCGAGCGGCGTGATGGTGGGGACCAGCAGCAACGAGCGAAAGCCCTCGAGCATCTCCTGCCCATCCGTGATCGGGTGCTCGACAACGCCGGTATCAAGGCTGGGGAGACAGTCCTAGACGTGGGCGGTGGTGACGGGTTAGTCGCCTTCGGGGCGCTCGACAGGGTCGGTGCTTCTGGCGCCGTAACCTTATCGGACGTATCCGCGGATCTCGTGGCACACGCGACCGGAGTCGCTGACGAGCTCGGCGTTCGAGATCGGATGTCCTTCGTCGTTACCCGCGCGGAGGACCTCGAAGCTATCGCGGACAGCTCTGTCGACGTCGTGACGACGCGCTCCGTCCTCATCTACGTCGACGACAAGGCGGCCGCCTTCCGGGCGTTCCATCGGGTGCTGCGTCCGTCGGGCCGGTTCTCGATCTTCGAACCGATCAACAACTACTTCCCTTGGGATCCCACGGAGTTCTGGGGCTTCGACACCACGCCGGTCGCGGATCTCGTCGAGAAGGTGTGGGCCTACGAGGGATGGGGACCAGAACTCGACGCAGCCGATCCCATGATGAACTTCAGCGAACGAGACCTCGTGCGGCTCGCCGAGGAAACGGGTTTCTCAGACATCCATGCGGACCTGCGGATTGATGTCGAGCCTGGAAGCTGGGTGCTTGATTGGGATCGGCTCATGGGAACCACACCGAACCCGAACGCCTTGTCGGTCGGCGAGTCGATCCACGGGGCGCTGACGGAAGCGGAGGTCGCGCGCCTCGAGTCGCATCTGCGCCCGCTCGTGGACAAGGGTGACGGCGTCGTCCGGTCAGCGTTCGCCTATGTGTGGGGCTCGAAGCGCTCCTGAGGAAGCACCAAGGTGGACTAGCGTGACGCGAGACGGACCCAGCACCCTCGAGATAAGGACCTTCCTGGATGAGCCAGTTCGTCCCGCTCAGGTTGCTTCAGTGAGCCCCTCAGGCCTGCCGGTGCTGGGTAGCTTCTGGTTCGTTTTCGAGGGCGGCCGATTCTGGTTCTCGAGCAGGCTCAACACCCCGCTCACTATCGCCGTCGCGCACGGCTCCGAAGTCGCCGTTCTGGTCGATGACTTCACGCCCCCAAACAGCATCCGGCAAGTGAGGATCCGCGGCGTGGGCAAGGTCGAGTCTCACGACCCGAGTCGGGTTGAGCGGATCTATCGGCGGTATCTTGGAAACTCGCTCGCGGAATGGCCCGACTTCTTTCGAGCTCGTCTAACGGACCCGACCTGGGCGCTCTGGTCCGTGACCCCCTCGAGCGGCTTGGCAGTTACGTCTCCGTCCTTCGAACCAGTGGAGATCCGCTGGCAAGATCCATCGGCGAGCCCGCTTCCACGATGAGCGGGCGTGGACGGTGAGATTGTGGTCGAGCTGTCGGAGCAGGCGCTCGAGGAGATAGCCGGGCACCTCCCGAAGGAGGACCGAGACGCCTCTGTCGAAACGTTAGACAGAGGCTTCTCAAGCGTCGTTGTCGGGTTCGGCTCCTCGACGTTCGCGTAGCTCGCAACGATCAGGCCAGGGCAGGTCATCTCCGCGAGACGCTCTTGCTCCCGTGGATGGATGGCCGCCTGGGAGTGGATCTCCCCGTACCGCGGAGACTCGTCGAGCCGAGTCTGGCCTTACCGTTCGGGGCCATCGTTCAGCCAAGTCTCCAAGGTCGGGTCATGACCGCTGAGGACGGATCGTCCGAGAGTCTTGCCTCCGAGTTCGGTCGGGCCCTCGCCGCGTTTGCATGGACTGGACTAGTCGGCTGCACCAGAGGGGAGCCTTCTGCGGTCGGACCCAGTTGAGCACCTCCATAGGATCTTGTGGGAAACCGAAGCGTGCTTGCTTGACTATCTCTCCTCGACCAAGCGGGCTTGTCTCAGCGATCGCGTCCGGAAGTCGGAGGGGATCCTCGCTGGGCGTGAGACGGTCCTCTGTCACGGCGACGCTTGGTATGGCAACGCGCTGGTCGATGAGGGTCATCTCCTAGCGCTGCTCGATTTCGAGGACGCGTGCGTGGCCGACCCGGCTCTGGATCTTGCCGCGACTATGCACCTGTCCCCGCCAGGCGCCGAGCTGGTGCTCGACTCATATCTGAAGGAGCGTCCAACAACGCCGCTCCTGCCCGCCCGCATGGAGTCGTACTTGCTCGTTCGCGAATTGGCGGACTCGCCTATGTGGTGCGCAACGCCATCGATGGGGAACTGGCGGAGGCGATCAGCAAGCTCAAGGAGGTTCTAGCTCGCTAGTCGAGAGTCCGCATGGCCGTTACCCGGCCCGGTTCCTTCGACTCGAGAAGGGCTTCTGTGCAGCGGGTGAGGAGAGTTGCCCAAGGCTGAGACTCGATCCAGGGAATCCCCTGTCGATCGCACTCATGACGGAGCCATTCCCCGTACAACACGTTCATCTGAACAACGTTGGCTTGCTGAAGGGGCGGCAGCTTACGGTAGGACTGGGAACGCTCCGAAAGGGTGTCATGCAGTCGGCGCGCGTCGGGCTCAATCACGAACACTGCTGCAACGTCGGCACCTTGGTAGGCACGAAGATGTCCGGGTGAGGGACCTTCGCCCTCGATGATCGTCGGCTGGTCCGTGTCGATTATCGAGCCATCGATCCAAGAGGCGATCTCTGGCCACAAGGCGATCCCCTTGCCGATCAGGAGTTCGCACAGCGAGGTGGGGGACTGATCCCATACAGATGGGTCTCGTTCGAAGTCCAGGGCCTTGCTCGTGGAACTCCTCGCTAGGTCATCGACTTCGAGAAGTCTTGCACCGCGTATCTCACCCAGAGCCTTCGCCGCGGTGCTCTTGCCAACATTGGAAGGTCCGGCGATTACGCTGACCTGCATGGCGTGACTCTATTCGCCACGCGCCTTAGCTAGTCGAGCCAAGTCCGGTGTACCACTTTCACCCCTCCACCCCTTCCTATCATCGAGCGCGAGGGATGAAATAGGCTGCCGTCCACATGTCACTCTTTGGGTGGCCGACGCCCCCGCTGCGCGGCCAAGGGCTGGGGGCCCGTCGCCGTATAGGCCGACTGATGATGAGCGAGGAGCGAATCGCGGATCCGGACGACGCACGGCTCGTGCGGGCTCAGGTCGAATACGCCAGATACTTCTACGAGGCAAGAGGGCAGAGGCTCTTGCGCTTGGTCCAACCTTGGGCCGCGCTGCCACTCGTGGGTGTGGCGCTGATCCTCCAGAACTGGGGTTTCGCGGTCATGTGGTCTGTCGTTGGGCTCCTCAACGTGTGGCTGTGGTCCAAGGGGAACGCCAATCGCGGGAAGATGGAGCGAACGGCACAGGCCAATGGGTGGGTGTCCGAAGCGCCTTGACGCCTGCCTGTACCACTTTCACCCCTCCACCCCTTCCTATCCCCCCTAGACGCCGAAAAGGGGGGCGGCGCGGGCAGCCGCCCCCCTTTTCGGGCCTTCGCGCGAGCCGAGCCCTACTCGGTCACGCCCGCTGGTTCGCTGATCTCGGGGACCTCGACCACCGCGGACCGGCCTTCAACGTCCACCTTGGGCAGCCACTGCAGCCACCTGGGCAAGTACCAGTTGCGATCGCCCAGCAGCTTCATCGCCGACGGGACCAGGACCGATCGCACGATCGTCGCGTCCAAGAAGACGGCGATCGCGAGGCCGAAGCCCATCTCCTGCAGCGCCGCGATCCGGCCGCTCGCGAACGCCGCGAACACGGCGACCATGATGACGGCCGCGCCGGTGATGATGCCGCCGGTGGTCCGCAGGCCGTACGCAACCGCCTCGGCGTTGTCCTTGGTCTTGTCGTACTCCTCACGGATCCGGCTCAGCAGGAACACCTGGTAGTCCATCGACAGGCCGAACAGGATCGAGAAGAGGAACAACGGCAACCACGACTCGATCGCTTGGACCTGGGTGAAGTTGAGCGCGTTCGCGATCGAGTGCGCCCACGACGGACCGCCTTGCTGGAAGATCAGCGTGATCAACCCGTACGCCGCGCCGACGGATAGCAGGTTCATCACGATCGCCTTCGCCGGCACGACGATCGACCGGAACACGACGGTGAGCAGGATGAACGACAACCCCAGAACCAACAGGATGATGATCGGGGTGTACTGGTCCGAGATGTCGAAGAAGTCCTTCGTCGACGCGGTATCGCCGCCGACGAGCACCCCGGAGTTCTGGCCGAACGCCTGCGGCACGTACTGATCGCGCAGACGGCTCACCGCGTCAACGGCCGCTTGGCTCTGCGAGTCCGTCGCCTCACCAGCGAATGGGATCGCGATGAGTGCGACCGTCCCGTCCTGACTCGTCTGCGGCGGCTGTGGCTTCCCGAACGCGGAGTCGTTCGCGACGGCGGCGTCGAGCGCCTGGACCTGCTGTGTGATCTGCGTGTCAGTGTTGGCATCCGGGATCACGACCTGGGCGGTCGACTGCGCACCGCTCTGTGTCGGGAACTTGGCGACGAGCACGTTGAACGCGTCCTTCGTCGGGATGCCGTTAGGGATCGCGTCGATCCCCGAGAACCCCTTCTTCATCCCGTGGCCGACCCCGTCGGCGCGCGATTGCACCCAATACGGAACCGATAGCAGGATCAAGAAGACGGAGGTGATGATCAGGTACGTCCACGGGTGGTTCATCACGGAGCGGGACTCCCGGTCCCAGAAGCCGCCCCTGCGACCGTGCTCGAGCGTGCGGCCTCGACCGAAGACGGCGCCGGGCTTCACCAAACGGTCGGCGAACAGCGCCATCAGAGCGGGCAGCAGGGTCATCGACAGCGCCACCGAGATCAGCACGACGATGATCGCGCCGCCGGCCAGCCCGCGGAAGATCGTCGTCGGCACGAGCAGCATGCCGGCAAGCGCGATCACCACGGTGAACCCGCTGAAGAACACGGCCCGGTTGGCCGTTGCTCCCCCCATGCCGATCGCCTCGAGGTTGTCTCTGCCACGCTGTCGCTCCTCGCGATAGCGCGACACGATGAACAACGAGTAGTCGATGCCCACCGCCAGGCCCATCATCGAGATCAGGTTCGGAACGAAGAAGCTCCAGCGCCACACTTCTCCGACCAGCCCGACGATCCCGAAGGCGACGCCGATCGCGAAGATCCCCATGATGATCGGCGTTACGCCGGCGATCAGCGATCCGAACACGATCAACAGCACGATGATCGCGACGAGGACGCCGATCGTCTCGCCCTTCTTCAGGTCGTCCTCGGAGATCTTCTTGAAGTCGGCGGTCGAGGTCGGCTCTCCGAGCATGTAGAAGTTGGTGCCGCCCGTCGAGTACTTGGTCTGGATCGCGTCGAGTGGATCGACGAGGGTCGCGGTCTGGTCGCTGTCCTTGTTGAGGATCACGTTGAACAGGACCGCGCTTCCGTCCTGCGAGGGGATCGGGCCGAGCGCGGCGAGCTGGGGGTTGGCCTGGTCCTTCTGTGACAGCGGGTACTGGGACGGAACCTGCAGCACCACGTTGGGGTCGAGCGCACGGATGTCGTTCAACGCCCCATTGACCTGCGCGATGAATGCGGGGTCGGTGGCCGCGCCCTGGGAACCCGTCATCACGAAGGTCTCGGGGGTCACGTTCTGTTCGAGCCCCTTCTGCTGCAGCAGCGTTTGCGCTCGGACCGCCTCGGGGTTGTTCGTGAAGTCGAAGTCGGTCGTGAGGGCGTTGCTCAGCAAGGCTCCCGAAGCCGCGAAGCCGAGGACGAGGATCACCGCCCAGATCGCGACGGTCCGCCATGCGTGGCGACTGCTCGCTCGCGCGAGTGATTCTGGGTTGATCTTCATGGTTCCCCCCTTGGTCCGCCGGAGCGTCCTTGACGTACGGTGTATGCTTACGGTGTACGCAGGATAGGCGTACGGCGTAAGTGTGTCAACCCGCACATCGGCCGCACCTCAGCCGTCGTCGATCCTCGACGGAGCAGTTCCTTAAGAGAAAGAGTCACCCCAGATGGGACGAACGACAACCCAACCGTCCGGGCGATCTTCGGGCCGACCGACGGAAACGAAGGCGCCTCGCACCCCGCTCACCAGGGACCGCATCACCGACGCTGCGCTCCGACTGATGGACGAAGAAGGGCTCGACGCCGTCTCGATGCGCCGGATCGCTCGCGAGGTGGGCGTCGAGGCGATGTCGCTGTACAACCACGTGCGTGACAAGGACGATCTGTTGAACGCGGTCATCGAACGCGTGATGCAGGAGTTCCCGTTCCCCGAGCCGGTCGACGACGACCCGCTCGTGTACGGACGCCGGCTCGCGCATTGCTGGCGCGATCTGCTGCGCGCGCACCCAAGCGTGATCCAGCTGTTCGGTGAGCGGAAGCACTCCGGCGCGTCGGTCGAGTCACTCCGGCCGATGGACGCCGCGTTGTCGGCACTGCGCCGCGCGGGGCTGTCCGAGTCCGACGCCGCGCAGTCGTTCAACACGATCGGGAGCTTCATCTTCGGGTCGGTGATGATGGAGACCGGCCAGCCCTTCGGCAGCGGCGAGCAGCCCGGCGCCTTCCCCGCGGCGATCGCCGCGGATCTTCCGAACGTCGCTGCGTGCGCGCGGTACCTTTCCGAGTGCGACCTCGACGCGCAGTTCGAGTTCGGGCTCGACCTGATGCTCGAAGGACTCCGCGCCAAGATCGGGGGATCGTGATGGAGATCGACGCGTTCCTCGCTGACTCGGTGCAGGCTGCGGGCGGCAAGCTGCATGCGCTCGGTATCGGCTGGCAGGTGATCCAGGCGAGCGCGTTCCCCGTGCGACACGACCGGATCGGCCTGGGCCTCGTGGTGCGCACGACGCCCGACGAGGCCGGCGCGCACACGCTCAGCCTGTCGCTGCTCGACCCCACCGGTCAGCCGCGGATGTTCGGCGACCGGCCGGCGTTCGAGGCGAACTTCGCATCACCCGAGGGCGAGGGAACCGCGACGATGGCGCTCAACCTCGACGGTCTCGTTTTCGAGTCGGAGGGCGGGCACACGATCGTGGTCGGGATCGACGGGAACGAAGCAGCGCGGCTGCCGTTCCGGGTCCAGACGCGGCCCGAACAGCCGCCGTCCGAGTTCCGCAGCGGCGTCTACCTCTAGACGGCGTGCATTTCCGCTCGTCATTGCCGTCCCCGTCCAGCCCGGGTTGTCTGGAGAAGTCATCCGTTCGTAGGGTGAGGATGCCAGTT
This sequence comes from Actinomycetota bacterium, assembly GCA_045805225.1. Lineage (GTDB taxonomy): Bacteria > Actinomycetota > UBA4738 > UBA4738 > HRBIN12 > AC-51. Next base: position 10,396 of record JBJMLQ010000138.1, read on the forward strand.
CAAAACAAGGGGAGGGATCCATGGATCGGTTCTTCACGCGTATCGCGATCGCCGCTGTTGCGGTCGCCCTGCTGGGCGCGGTTGGGTGCGCCAGTTCGTCATCGAGCAGCAGCTCGTCGGCAGGGGGCACACCCTCGGGCGGCGTTTCGGCGACAGAGAAGGACTTCTCGATCGAGCTCGCATCGAGCAGCGCGCCGTCCGGCTCCGTGAGCTTCAACATCTCGAATGAAGGTCCGAGCACCCACGAGTTCGTGATCATCAAGACCAAGGACGCGCCCGACGCGCTGCCGACCAAGGACGGCAAGGTTGATGAGGACCAGCTCACCGCGGTCGACGAGCAGGAGGACATCGCGCCCAGCACGACGGCCACACTCACGACCGACCTCGACGCCGGTTCGTACGTGATCATCTGCAACATCCCCGGTCACTACGAGGCGGGGATGCGCACGGCGTTCACGGTCAGTTAGGGGACCGCAGCTCCATCGTTCGGCCGAGGCCGGTGCGGAAGCATCCGCACCGGCCTCGTCGCGTACGGTGCAAAACGCTTCGGCACCGCTCAAGTGCCTGCGCGGCAGGACCGATGGACAGGCATCCGTCCCGCAACATCGGCAGCCCCCAAGGAGCATCGTGATCGACGAGCCGACCACGCACCCCGATGCGCACGCCATCGAGGGTGGCTTCTTCGCGGCGAACGACAGCGTGGGTGACGTCTCCGCGCAGCTCGCCGACCTCGAGGCTCGCTATCGCGGGCTGATCGACGCGCTGCCGGCCGTGATCTACATCGACGGTGTATCGGACGACGACCCGATGGTGGACGTCAGTCCGGGCATCGAAGACCTGCTCGGCATCACCCGCGAGGACTACATGCGCGAGCGTTCCGGGTGGATGGCCTTCGTCCATCCGGAGGATCGCGAACGTGTCGTCGCGGCGAGCGAGCACGCCGCCGCGAACGAGACCGACTTCCACGAGGAGTTCCGCGCCGTGCACGCCGACGGCCGGGTGGTGTGGGTCCGCGAGGATGCGGTGCTGATCCGCGACGCGGGCGGCACGCCGGTCTACTGGCTCGGCATCATGTTCGACATCACGCAGATGGTCGATGCCAAGCGCGACCTGCACCGCGCGCAAAGCACCTACGGCGCGCTGGTCGAGCAGATCCCGGCGATCGTCTACCAGGACCAAACCGACGAGTCATGGACGACCGTGTACGTGTCGCCGCAGATCCAGACGTTGTTGGGCGTCACGCCCGAGGAATGGACCGGCGAGAGCAAGCTGTGGTCGGACATGTTGCACCCCGACGATCGCGACCGCGCCATCGAAGAGGTGGACCGCGGGATCGAGTCGGGCGAGCCGTATGCGGTCGAGTACCGCATGGTCGCCCGCGATGGACGCGTGGTGTGGTTCCAGGACACCGCCGTGATGCTGCGGGACGCCGACGGCAACCCCGCCTACACGCACGGCGTGATGCTCGACATCACCCAGCGGCGCGAGGCAGAAGAGCGGCTGACGTACCTCGCGTACCACGACAACCTGACCGGCATGCCGAACCGAGCGATGTTCGACGAGCTGCTCGAGCTGTCGCTCGCGCGCGCACGCCGGGCGGACCGCGGCGTCGCCGTGCTCGCGCTCGACGTCGACAACTTCAAGCTGATCAACGACTCGCTCGGTCACGAGGTCGGCGACCGCCTGATCGTCCAGATCGCCGCTCGGCTCCAAGAGGCGACGCGCGACACCGACCTGGTGGCGCGGCCGGGAGGCGACGAGTTCCTGATGCTCCTTGCCGACCTCGAGCAGACCTCACCGGTGGTCGACGAGAACGGGGCGGCGATCTCGGCACAGGCGGTGGCGCACCGCGTGCTCGAGTCGTTCGAGGCGCCCTTCGAGGTGGACGGGACCGAGCTGTACGTCACGGCCTCGATCGGGATCAGCGTCTTCCCGCTCGACGCCGCCGACGCGACGAGTCTGCTCCGCAACGCCGACAGCGCGGTCTACCTGGCCAAGGAGAACGGCCCCGGCGGTTACGTCCTGAACCACCTCGAGAACGACGGCGCGCTCAGCAAGCTGTCGCTGTCGACGCGACTGCGGAAGGCCGTGGAGCACCAGGACTGGGCGCTGCACTATCAGCCGCTGATCAACCTGTTCACCGGCGAGATGTTCGGGGTCGAGGCGCTGATCCGCTGGCCCGACCCGTCCGGCGGCCTGGTCCCGCCCGGCGACTTCATCCCGCTGGCGGAGGAGATGGGCCTGATCGAGGCGATCGGGGCGTGGGTCGTCGAGGAGATCTGCCGCCAGGACGCCATATGGCGAGATGACGGGCTGGAGCTCGAGATCGGGTTCAACCTGTCTCCGCGCCAGCTCTGGCAGCCCGACCCCGTCCGCCGGATCGCCGACCAGATCGAGGACTCGGGCGTCGACCCCCAGCGGATCACCGTCGAGATCACCGAGTCCACCGCGATGAACGACCCCGATCGCACGCTCGAGGTGCTTCACGGCTTCAAGGATCACGGGCTGAAGCTCGCGATCGACGATTTCGGCACCGGCTACTCGTCGCTGTCGCGGCTGCGGTACATGCCCGTGGACGTGCTGAAGATCGACCGCACGTTCGTGCGCGACGTGAACGCCGACCGGCAGAGCGCGAGCATGGTCTCTGCGATCATCGCGCTCGCATCCAACCTGCAGATGCAGCCGCTCGCCGAGGGCATCGAGACCGAGGAAGAGTGGCGGTTCCTCGCCGCGCGCGGCTGCTCGACGGGCCAGGGCTTCCTGTTCTCGAAGCCGGTGCCGGCCGAGGAGATCTCCGCGATGCACCGGCGTGCCGGCATGACGGTGATCGACGGGGGCCTGGCGGTCTGAGCTCGGGAGCCTCGCCGTCTGTCGACGGCGAGGCGGCGGTTCAGCGGCGCTTGGGCGGGCGGAACTTTCCGCGGCGGCCCTTCGGGCCGCCGCTGAAGACCACCCGGGGCGGCGCGACCTTCATCCCCTCCAGCTCGAACTCCTGATGCAGATCGAGCCGGGCGGCCATCCGGGAGATGTCGCCCTGCTGATCGGGCGTGACGAAGGTGATGCTCGTTCCGGTCTTGCCGGCGCGAGCGGTGCGGCCCACGCGGTGGACGTACGCCTTGTCGTCGAGCGGGGCGTCGAAGTTGACGACCAAGGTGATGTCCTCGAGGTCCAGACCGCGCGCCGCGACGTCGGTCGCGACGAGGACGCCGACATGGCCGTCGGCGAACCGCTTCAGCGCGCGATCGCGCGCCTCCTGGCGCATGTCGCCGTGGAGCGCGAGCGCGTGCACGCCTTGCGCCTTGAGCTGGCGCGCGAGCACGTCGACCGCGCGCTTCGTGTTGACGAACACGAGCGTGAGCCCCGCTTCGGCGTTGGCGAGCTCGATCAGCATGTTCAGCTTGTCGTGTACCGGCACGGGGACGAACCGATGGTCGGCCTCCTCCACCACCTGGCGGTCGTAGCCCGCGACCTCGTGGAGCACCGCGTCGCGCGTGTAGACCTCGGCGATCCGGCCGACCGCGCCGTCGAGCGTCGCCGAAAAGAACATGGTCTGACGGTCCTTCGGGAGCCGCCGCACGATCCGGTCGACCTGCGGCTGGAACCCCATGTCGAGCATGCGGTCGGCCTCGTCCAGCACCAACACGCGCACGCCGGCCAGGTCGATCAGGCCACGGATCGCGAGGTCGTCGAGCCGGCCCGGCGTCGCGATCAGCACGTGCGCCTTATCGACGCCGCGTGCCTGCTCCTTCACGTTCGTGCCGCCGTAGACGGCCTTCACCAGCAGACCGGTCGCGCTCGCCACGAGCTGGAACTCGGCGGTCACCTGCTGCGCGAGCTCCCGCGTGGGCACGAGGACGAGCGCCGCCGGCAAGGGCGACGCGTCAGGGTCCAGGCGGTCGGCGATCGGCAGCGCGAATGCCAGGGTCTTGCCGGAGCCGGTCTTCGAACGAGCCAGGGTGTCGCGTCCGGAACGGACGTCCTCCCACACCATCGTCTGGATCGGGAAGGGCTCGGTGAAGCCGCGAGCCTCGAGGGCCGCGGCGACCGGCTCGGAGACCCCGAGCGCTCGGAAGCTCTCGGGTACCTCGGTCACCCCCTCAGGGTACCGCGCGGCCTACAGCTCGAACGCGCCGTCGAAGGCGCCGACCAGGTGCGACACGATCAGCAGCTGCGCCAGCGCGAGCGACTCGCTGCGCTCGGCGTCGTGTCCCGGCCGCTTCACGACCCCGATCTTGTCGCGCTGGAGGCGCTCGTCGGGGTGCAGCGAGGACCAGAGCGCCTCCTCGAGCTCCGCGCCGAGATCCGGCGGGCAGTCGCCGTCGATCTCGAGCACACTCATCGGGCCGCGCCGGTCGGTGCGGACGGACCACCGCACCGGGGTCTCGCCGCGCGCCCGGAACTCGCCCAAGAGTTCGCGGAGCGCCGGGAACGGGAGCGTCGGCCGCACGATGACGCGGGCCGACAGGTGCGCCTGGTCGCTGTCGGCGGCGTCGCCGAGGAACCGCACGATCACATCGGCGTATTCGCGTTGCGGGCGGATGTACTGCGCAGCGTCGGGCTCCCGGCGCTTCAGCTCCGCGACGACCTCCTTCGGCGAGTAGCCGCGCTCGAAGACGTCGCGCTCGAGCTTCCACCGATGACGGAGCTCTTCGTCGGGCTCCAAGAAGACCGCCACGTCGATCTGGTCGCGCACCGAGCGGTCGGCGAGGGGCAGCAGTCCCTCGACGATCACGATCTCGCCTGCCTCCACCGTCTCCTCGGGTCCGAACGAGCCGGTGTGGTGGTCGTAGGTCGGCTTCGAGACCGCCGTGCCGGCCGCGAGCTGGCGAAGGTGCTCGGCCATCAGGTCCATCCGGTTCGCCTCGGGAGCCAGGGGCGTCACGCCGAGCTCGGCGCGCGTGGGACGGTCGTACCGGTGGTAGTCGTCGGTGCACACGCGTCCGACGCGACCGACGCCGAGGATGAACTCGACCCCGCTGGACAACGTCGACTTCCCCGAGGCCGAGTCGCCGGCCAACGCGAGCAGCACCGGCCGCAGGCCGGCGTCGCGGGCCGCGACCTTGGGCGCGATCGAGGGAACGGAGCCGTCCGACATGGGGCGCGAGCGTACCGCGAGGGCCCTGGTCGCCGGTACCGCAGCGTCGATTGCGGGTCGCATCCTGCGGGTAGATTGAAGCAACACGAACCGCGGAGGACCCGGTGGGAGAGAACACGCAGCGCTGGAACGAACTCGCAGCACAGATCTCCGTCGACAGCATCCGTGCCACCACCGCCGCGGGGTCGGGTCACCCGACCTCCTCGATGTCGATGGCGCACCTCATGGCGGTGCTCTTCGCGGATCACCTGCGGTTCGACGTGAAGGATCCGCACTATCGGGGCAACGACCGGTTCGTGCTGTCCAAAGGTCACGCGGCGCCCGGGCTGTACGCGACGCTCAAGGCCGCCGGCGCGTTCGATGACGACATGCTGATGTCCCTTCGACGCGAGGGCTCGCCGCTGCAGGGACACCCCGCGCCGATCAAGGAGATGCCGTGGGTGGACGTCGCCACCGGCTCGCTCGGACAGGGCCTCGCAGCCGGGCTCGGGATGGCGCTCGCGATGCGGATGGACGCGGTCGAGGCGCGTGTGTGGGTGATGCTCGGCGACTCCGAGATGGCGGAGGGGTCGGTCTGGGAAGCGATGGAGGCGACGGCGTTCCACGACGCCCGCAACCTGACCGCGATCTTGGACCTGAATCGGCTCGGGCAGCGCGGGCCCACGATGCACGGCTGGCACGCCAACGTGTTCCGCGACCGGGCGCTGGCGTTCGGATGGAACGCGATCGAGATCGACGGGCACGACGTCGACGCGATCGACAGCGCCTACACCGAGGCCGTCGCCGACGAGCGGCCGACGATGATCGTCGCCCGCACCGAGAAAGGCCACGGGGTCTCGTTCCTCGCCGACAAGGAGGGGTGGCACGGCAAGGCGGTGCCTGCAGACAAGCTCGACGCCGCGATCGGAGAGCTCGGCGGCGACCGACACATCCGGTGCACGCCGCCGGCGCCGATCGACGTCGCGCCGCCGGCGACCTTCACGCCGTCTTCTGTCGAGCGCCCCTCCTACGACGCGCTCATCGCGAGCCGCAAGGCCTTCGGCGAAGCGCTCGCGTGGCTCGCCGCCACCAACCGCGACGTCGTGGTGCTGGACGGCGAGGTCGGCAACTCCACCTATACGGAGGACGCCGCCGCCGTCGCGCCCGACCGGTTCGTGCAGATGTACATCGCGGAGCAGTGCATGGTCGGCGTCCAGACCGGCCTGCAAGCGCTCGGCAAGAAGGCGTTCGCGGCGACCTTCGGCGCGTTCCTCATCCGGGCGGCCGACCAGATCCGGATGGGCACGGTCAGCCGCGCCGACCTTCGGCTTTGCGGGACGCACGCCGGCGTGTCGATCGGCGAGGACGGACCCTCACAGATGGCGATCGAGGACCTTGCGTTGTTCCGCGCGCTCGCGGGCTCGACCGTGCTCTACCCCGCCGACGGGCCGAGCACCGTCGCGCTCACCGAAGCGATGAACACGCTCGAGGGCATCTCCTACCTCCGCGCGACGCGTGAGGCGACGAACGTCCTGTACGGCGCCGACGAGGCGTTCCCGATCGGTGGGTCGAAGACGCTCGCGGCCGGCGACGAGGACGACGTGACGCTCGTCGGCGCGGGGATCACGCTTCATGAATGTCTTGCCGCGCGCGATCTGCTCGCGGCCGACGGCATCACCGCGCGCGTGATCGACTGCTACAGCGTCAAGCCGATCGACGCGACGACGCTTCGAACGGCGCTCGACGATACCGGCGTGGTCATCGTGGTCGAGGACCACCGCGTCGAAGGCGGCTTGGGCGCGGCCGTGCTCGAGGCGCTCGCGGCCACAGGCGAGCTGCGCGGCCGGGTCCGGACGCTCGGGGTCACC
>JBJMLQ010000139.1:0-9844 GCA_045805225.1 Actinomycetota bacterium
ACCGACAGCCGAAGCATGAAGTCGGCCCACCGCGCGTGGTCCGCGAGCAACGCCAGATGCAGCATGTCCGGGTTCGTCAGCACGAGGTTGGCGTTCCTGCGGATCAACGGCCGCTCAGCTTGGGGCGTGTCGCCGTCGTACACCGCGGCGCGCACCTGCGGGAGCTTGAACGCGCGGATCGCGCGGAGCTGATCGCGGGCCAGGGCCTTCGTCGGGAACAGGAAGAGGGCCGTCGCTTTCGGGGTCACGAGCGCCGACTCCGCGGTGGCGATCTGATACACGAGGGATTTCCCGCTCGCGGTGCCGGTCGAAAGCATCACGTTGCCGCCCGACCGCAGGAGCTCAAGTCCGGCGCGCTGATGCTCGAACAAGCCCTCGACGCCGAGCAGCGACAGCCTCGAGACCAACACGTCCGGCAGATCTTCGGGGAACGGCAACGGCTTCGGGTCGCGCGCCGGCAGATCCTCGACGTGGACGAGGTTGTCCGCTTCGGCCGGATCGGCGGTGAGCGAGTCGAGGAACGCTTGCGCCTCCATCGACGCTCAGGCTACGGCCGGGCGAGCTCCTCGTAGGGCGTTCGGATCCCGTCGCGGACCAGCTGCCGCGCGGCGGCGCGGTGCTGGACGAGGAGCCACGTCGCGATCAGCAGGTAGATCGCCGACGTCACCGCCAACACCTCCTCGTGCAGGTCTCCGGCGGCCGCCGACGCGATGAACTGCCCCCAGAACAGGGCGAAGATCCACCACGCCTCGCGCACAGACATCCGCAGGTTCACGATCAGCGCGACCGCGAACAACGACTGCGCGCCGGTCAAGAGCAGCTCGAGCCGCTGTACGCCCTCGATCGGGAGGCCGTGGAGGGACCGTGAGGCGATCGCGAACACGATGGGCAGCGACCCGACCAACAAGGTCCACTGGTTCACCTTCGAGCTCACGAGCGCCCCGAGCGCCGTGTCGCTCTGCAGCCGCCACGCGAAGAGCCCCGCGATGATGAACTCCGGCGCCTCGGACGCGAGCGGCGCGAGCCACTGCACCAAGAAGAATTCGGAGATGCCGTGGTCGCGTCCCGCCGACACGAGCGCATGCGCGAACGGTTCCGCGCACAAGACGATCACGAGCCCCGCCCACAGGAACATCGCGCCGACGATCAGCCGTCGCGTTCGGTCGGCGAAGGTTCCCAGCCACCGGGCGGGCCCCACGAGGTGCGGCACCTCCGCGGGCGCGCGGGAAAGGCGCACCATGTACAGCGCGAACAGTCCGATCAGCACGCCTGCATCGATCAGCGTGATGGAGTGCTTGAGCGGAAGCGTCAGCGAGTAGAGCGTGGCAACGCCGAGGAACGCGATCTCCACGGCGTGGGTCCGCGCCAGCCGGATCTCATTGATCGGCCGAGGCTCGCGGCCCTCGACCCGCCGACGGGACCGGTACCACGCGATGAACACCACCGAGCTCCACCCGATGCCGATCAGCAGGCGGTTCGCGCCGGTCATGTTCGCGAGCGCGAGCGAGCAGGGCGACGCGAGCCCCGGCTCGCCGCTCGGGCATGCGGCGCCGGAGGCCGCGACCGCCTGACCGCCTTTCCACGCGAACACGAAGTCGACGGCGTACTCGGGCAGCACCGCGATCAGCGCGAGCAACGCAAGCGCGAGACCCGCCGCGATGTCGAGCTGCGCGACCTCGGCGGCCCACGACAGGATGAACGCGGCGCCGACGATCGCGAGTCCGAACAGCAGCGCCTCGATGCCGTGCGAGATGTTCGGCTCGGTCCACCGGATCCACAGGGCGGGCAGTGCGATGACCAGCGCGGCGACGAACGCGAGGCGGATCCGAACGACAGGATCCGAGCGGGCGGCCGCGGGCGGGGTCGTCATCGCTTGTGGCGACCCTAACAGGCCTGGGAGCATCCCCAGCCAGATGGACTGGGCCCTGCTCGTGTTGTCCCTGTTGGTGATCTTGGCCGGCGCCGAGTTGTTCACGAACGGGGTCGAGTGGGTCGGCGAAGGGTTCGGTCTGTCGGAGGGCGCCGTGGGTTCGGTGCTCGCCGCGGTCGGCACGGCGCTGCCCGAAACGCTGCTGCCGATCATCGCGATCGTGTCGGGTCACGACGCGGGCCAGGACATCGGGGTCGGCGCGATCCTCGGCGCGCCGTTCATGCTGACGACGCTCGCGATGGTGGTCGTTGCCGTCGCGGTGTTCATCTTCGGGCGCGGTGGACGGCGGCCGCTGCAGCTCGACATCGACCGCGGCGTGATCCGGCAGGACCTCGGCTACTTCTTGGTGATGTACTCGTTGGCGGTGGTGGCCGGGCTGCTGCACAGCAAGCCGTTCGACTACGGGCTCGTGATCGTCTTGATGGTCGGCTACGTCTACTACGTGCGCCGGCACTTCCAGACCGAAGGGTCCGAGGATGCCGCGGCCGGCGAGGACATCAAGCCGCTGTACGTCTGGCGATGGCTCCAGCTGGTCGTGCGCTCACTTCCGGCGTGGACCAAGGACGGGCCGACCGCGGCACCGTTCGTGCAGGTGGGGTTGGCGCTCGGCCTGATCATCCTCGGCGCCGAGATCTTCGTCGACGCGGTCACGAACATCGGGGCGGCGGCCGGGATCCCGCCGCTCGCCTTCTCGTTGTTGGTGGCGCCGCTCGCGACCGAGCTGCCGGAGAAGTTCAACAGCGTGATCTGGGTCGGGCGGCGCAAGGACACGCTCGCGATGGGGAACATGACCGGCGCGATGGTGTTCCAGTCGTCGTTCCCGGTGACGATCGGGCTGCTGTTCACGCCGTGGGAGCTCCACAGCGAAGCCTTGGTCGCGGCGCTCGTGGCGTTGCTGGCCGGCTCGGTGCTGTACCTGACGCTTCGGATCCGCGGCCGGTTGACCGCGCCGTTGCTCTTGATGCAGGGCGTGTTCTACGTGTTCTACGTCGGGTACGTGCTGACGAAGCTCTGACGCGCTACGGGAGCGGCGCGGGCGTGGCGTCCTTCGGGATGTCCTTGCTGAGGATGTACCCGTCCTGCGCCATGTCCTGCCAGAGCGCTTGGTTCTCGGGCGACAGGTTCACGATGCTCTGCGAGCCCTGCATCGCGCTCGTTCCGAGGGCGACCAGGTTCGTCACGCGGGTCGCCGGGATCGACTGCGCCAGGCCTGCGAGCTTGATCAGCTCGTCGATCGGCACGGTCGTCTGGACGGTGCGGAGGCCGGCGCCGAGCCACGTGTAGAGGCGGGTCGGGTCCTTCGCGTATTCGGTGCGGAACTGGGACAGCGCGCTGAGCAGCACCACACCCTGGTTCAGCGAACGGTCGAAGTCGCCGAGCGGCAGCGAATGGCGCGTCCGCGAATAGCCCAGAACCTCTTGGCCGGTCATGCGATGCAGGCCCGACGGGAACGTCTGTTGGTAGCCGACGACCGAGTACGGCACGTTGACCTCGAGGCCGCCGATCTGGTTCACGGCCTGCGTCACCTGTTGGAACCCGGTGAGCACGTAGTAGTCGAACTTGATCCCGGTGACGTTCTCGACCGTCTGCATCTCGGCCTCGGGGCCGCCGATCGGCATCGCCGCGTTGATCTTGTCGGTGCCGCCCGTCGACAGCGGCACGTAGGAGTCGCGGGGGATGCCGTAGATCGTCGCGCGGTGCGCCGCGGGGTTGATGCCGAGGATGTGGATCGAGTCGGAGCGACCCTTGTCCATCGGCGTGACGCCGGGGCGGGAGTCCGAGCCCATCAACAGGATGAAGATCGGGGTGCTGCCGTCGAGCGAGGGGCTGTAGTCGGCGTGCGCCTTCTCAAGCTCGAACAGCGGCGTGGCCTGGGCCGCGGTGCCGTTGCCGATCGTGCCGGCGACGGTGCCGCCGATCCATGCGGACAGGCCGAGGACGATTGCGAGGAGCTTCTTCGTCATGGCGTTGCCCCCGATGCCGACGCGGAGGCCGACGGTGCCTTGTGGGGCTGCTCGACCCGGTTGACGTGGAACGACTCGATCTTCCAGTCGCCATTGCCGTCCGGGACGAAGAACAACGTGCCGGCGACGGTGACCTTCGACGAGGTGCCGTCGCTGTTGGCCGCCTTGCCCTTGAACGTGAACTCGGCGGCCGCGCGGGTCACCGTAAGGTTCCCGTCGATCAGCGCCGTGACCTTGATCGTGTTGCCCTTCTTGTTGGGCGTGAACGTGTCGAACTGGTCCGAGGCGCTCTTCCCGAGGGTCAAGGTGTCGACGTTGGCGTCGACCTGGTTCTTGGCGTCGTCGGTGAAGAAGCCGTTGATCGAGCCGGAGTCGCCCCAGCCGCCGGGATCGACGTAGCCAGCCTGGAGGAACTCGGTGGTGGTCTTCGCGATCGTCGGCGTCGCGTGCTTCGCAGCCTTCTCGAGCTTCGCCTTCTCGAGGTGCGCCTGCAAAGCCTCGTACTTCGGCACGACGTTCGTGAAGTCGAACGTCGGCACCGGCGGCGCCGAGGAGGTGAAGGGGTTCGTGAGCACGCTGTCCTTGCCGCGGCCGAACAGGAACCACAGTCCGGCGATCACGACGAGCGCGGCGATGATGCCGACGACCACCCGGCGGCGGGCAACCGTCGACCGATCCGCGGTCTTCGGGGCTCGCTCGGGCGCCGTCGGTGCGGTATCCCGCAGGGGGGTTTTCTCGTTGGCCAAAGCGCCACGAGGCTACCAGCCGACCTCCCCGAAATCGGTAACCGGGTCATGACGAAGCTGTAACGGCTCACGCGCGCGACTCGGCTGGGCGGGGGTACCCTTGCGGCCGTTCCGAAGGTGTGCCGGGAAGACTGGTCGGCAAAAGGATGAACGCCGTGCCCGAGCACCCAGAGCTTCGAGCGCCGTGGTCCCGTTCCGAGCGGCGCATCCCGCGAACGGTCGTTCGACCGCTGCAGCAGTTCCTCGGCGCGTCGACGTCGTCGGGCTACGTGCTCGTCGTCGCGGCGGCGATCGCCCTTGTGTGGGCCAACTCGCCGTGGTCCGCCGGATACGAGCGCCTGTGGACGACGCCGCTGGTGCTGCGCATCGGCGACCTCGAGGTCGGCACCGACGTGCGGTTCTGGATCGGCAACGGTCTGATGACGCTCTTCTTCTTGGTGGTCGGTCTGGAGATCAAGCGAGAGGTGACCAGCGGCGAGCTGCGGCGGCCGCGAGCCGTCGCACTGCCGGCGATCGCGGCGGTGGGCGGCATGGTGGTGCCGGCGCTGCTGTACCTGGCCATCGCAGGGCGCGGTCCGGGCGCGCACGGGTGGGCGATCCCGATGGCGACCGACATCGCGCTTGCGCTCGGCGCCCTCGCGTTGGCGGGCGCGGCCGCGCCGACCGGCCTCAAGCCACTGCTGCTCACGCTGGCGATCGTCGACGACATCGGCGCGATCGTCGTCGTCACGGTCGCGTACGGGCACGCGGGCGACCTCGTTGCGCTCGTGTGGGCGGTCGTCGCGGTGGCCGCCGTGCTGCTGGCCGACCGGGCGCACGTGCGCAGCCTGACGGTCTACGTCGGGCTCGGGGCGTTGCTCTGGTTCGCGCTGTGGCGCGCCGGCGTCGAGCCCGCGATCGCGGGCGTGGTGATGGGCGTGCTCGCACCCGCCGCGCCGTTCCAGCGCCCGCGGGCGGTGAGCGCCGAGGCGCGCCGCATCGCCGCGGCGACCGCCGACGACCCGGAGCCGCCGGACGCCGACGCGCCGCTGTGGCTCGAGCTGGCCGACCTGTCGCGCGAGGCGGTCTCGCCGATCGCGCGCGTCGAGCACGCGCTGCTGCTCTGGACGTCGTTCGTCGTGGTGCCGTTGTTCGCGCTCGCCAACGCCGGCGTGCACATCACGCCCTCGTCGTTGTTCACGGCGACCGGGGTCACGATCGCGGGGGCGATCGTCGTCGCGCGGGTCCTCGGCAAACCGATCGGCGTGGTGGCGGCGACGCGCCTCAGCGTGAGCACCGGCGTGGGCACCCTGCCGTCCGACGTCGACGGCGGGGCGGTGCTCGGCCTGGGCGTGACCGCCGGTATCGGGTTCACCGTTGCGCTGTTCATCGCCGACCTGGCCTTCGCCGACCGTCCGGAGCTGCTCGACGCGGCGAAGGTCGGCGTCATCGTCGCGGCGATCATCGCGGGCCTTGCGAGCTGGCTGACCCTGCGGCTGGTCGACGCGCGCAGGCGCCGTCAGGCGTCGGGTTCGGAGCCGCGATAGGTCACGACGTGCACACGCTCGGTCGTGACGAGGCCGTCGCCGAGCATCTCGTCGAGCTTCGGCAGGAACGCCTCGATCCGGTCCGCGTGGTCGACGATCTCGATCACGACGGGCAGGTCGCTCGAAAGCTCCAACAGCCGTGTGGTCCGCAGGTGCGACGTCGCGCCGTAGCCCTCGACACCGCGCACGACGGTCGCACCGGCGATCCCGTCCTCGCGCGCGCGAAGCACGATCGCCTCGTACAGCGGCTTGCCGTGCCAGCGGTCGGACTCGCCGATGAAGATCCGCACGAGCACGCCGTCGCCGGAGAGCTTCACGCGACCGCCCGTCCGGCGGCGACGCCCAGCCACACCCCGAGCAGGCCGAGGCCGACGCTGAAGCCGATGTTCGCGAGCGCCGATCCCATGGCGCCGTCCTCGAACAGACGGAAGGTCTCGAGCGAGAACGTCGAGAAGGTGGTGTAGGCGCCCATCAGGCCCGTCATCAACGCGACCCGGATCGTGGGCGACCCGACGTTCCGCTCGACGAGCACCGCGAACATCACGCCCAGGATGAACGAGCCGCTCACGTTGATGAACATCGTTCCCCAGGGGAAGGAGGGGAAGCGGTGGCCGAACCAGGCCCCGACGCCCCATCGCGCGAGCGCACCGACCGCACCGGCGAGCGCCACCGCCACGACCGTCCGCATGCGCTGCATCGTAGTCGCCGCATGCCCCCGGCGGTCCTTCTTCCGCAGGTCACGTACCACGAGGTCCGGTATCCTTCTCCGGTCCTTGACCCCCGGGGCTCCGCCATCGGGGAACGTGCATCTCATTCGGGAGGTTCGATGGTCGGTTGGCTTGCCCAGGAGGGCGGGACGATCGAGGCCGTGTTCGGCAGCTCCGAGAAGGCCGCGCTGTGGGTCATCCTCGGGATCTCGATCGTCGCGCTGCTCTTCGCGTGGTACCTGGTCCGGGAGGTGCTGTCGGCCCCCGAGGGCACCCCCAAGATGCGCGAGATTGCCGAGGCGATCCAGGAGGGCGCGAAGGCCTACCTGTCTCGGCAGTTCCGGACGCTGGCCGTGTTCCTGGCCGTGTTGACGGTGGCCCTGTTCTTCGTGCTGCCGGCCCCGGCCAACGCCGCGCACTCGGAGTTCTCGATCAAGTTCGGCCGCTCGATCGCGTTCATCCTCGGAGCGAGCTTCTCCGCGCTGACGGGCTACGTCGGCATGTGGCTCGCGGTGCGCGCGAACGTCCGCACCGCCAACGCCGCGCGCGAGAGCGGTCTGCGCACGGCCATGCGGATCGCGTTCCGTGCCGGCGGCGTCGCCGGGATGTTCACGGTCGGGCTCGGGCTGCTCGGCGCCGTGGCGATCTTGATCATCTACCAAGGCGACGCGACGAGCGTGCTGGTCGGGTTCGGGTTCGGCGGCGCGCTGCTCGCGATGTTCATGCGGGTCGGCGGCGGGATCTTCACGAAGGCTGCCGACGTCGGCGCCGACCTGGTCGGCAAGGTCGAGCAGGGCATCCCCGAGGACGACCCGCGCAACGCGGCGACGATCGCCGACAACGTGGGCGACAACGTGGGCGATTGCGCCGGGATGGCCGCCGACCTGTTCGAATCCTCAGAGATCACGCTGATCGCGTCGCTGATCCTCGGCGCAGCGGCGTTCGCCGGTTCGCCCAAGGGCGCGATCATCGGCGTGATGTTCCCGCTGTTCGTCCGGGCGGTCGGCGTCGTGACGTCGATGATCGGGATCATCGCGGTCGCGCCGCGCTCCGAAGAGGAGCACGGCATGCGCGCGATCAACCGCGGCTTCTTCATCTCTGCGGCCATCTCCGCAGCGGCCGCGTTCGTGATCGCGGGCGTGTACATGGACAGCTACAAGCCGGCGGTCGCGGTGTTGATCGGCCTCGTGCTCGCGTCGGTGATCCAGAAGATGACCCAGTACTTCACCGACACGAAGTTCAAGCCGGTGCAGGAGATCGCGGGCGCCACCGTCACGGGCCCGGCGACCACGATCCTGTCGGGCTTCTCGATCGGCCTCGAGTCGACCGTGTGGTCCGCGCTGGTGATCGCCGCGGCGATGATCGGCTCCTATTTCCTCGGCGACAACACGCGCGAGTCGCTCTACTTCATCTCGCTCACCGGCATGGGGATGCTCACGACGGTCGGCGTGATCGTGTCGATGGACACCTACGGTCCGATCTCGGACAACGCGCAGGGCATCGCGGAGATGTCCGGCGAGTTCGAAGGGCGTCCGGCCGAGATCCTCGGTGGCCTTGACGCGATCGGCAACTCGACGAAGGCGATCACGAAGGGCATGGCCATCGCGACCGCGGTGATCGCGGCGACGTCGCTGTTCGGATCCTTCGCGGAGGCCGTGCTGAAGGCCGATCCGACGCTTGCGATCAACGGCGAGTTCCCGATCCGGGTCGACCAGCCGAACGTGCTCGTGGGGCTGTTGATCGGCGGCTGCGTCGCGTTCCTGTTCAGCTCGCTCGCGATCCGTGCGGTGGGCCGGGCCGCGTCGCAGGTCGTGGTCGAGGTGCGCAAACAGTTCCGCGACCACCCGGGGATCATGGATTACACCGAGAAGCCGGACTACGGCGCGGTGGTCGACATCTGCACCAGGACGTCGCTCCGTGAGCTGATGACGCCCGGGCTGCTCGCGGTGCTCGCGCCGATCATCGCCGGGTTCTTCCTCGAAGCCGAAGCGCTCGGCGCATTCCTCGCCGGCGCCATCCTCACCGGCCAGCTGCTCGCGGTGATGCTGTCGAACTCCGGCGGCGCGTGGGACAACGCCAAGAAGCTGATCGAAGAGGGCAACTACGGCGGCAAGGGCTCGGACAGCCATAAGGCCGCGGTGATCGGCGACACGGTCGGCGACCCCTTCAAGGACACCGCCGGCCCGGCGCTCAATCCGTTGATCAAGGTGATGAACCTCGTTGCGCTGTTGATCGCGCCGGTCATCGTGACGCACGCCGACGACACGGCGCTTCGCGCGGCGGTCGTCATCATCGGCGCGGTCGTCCTCGGGGCGATGATCTGGGTGTCGAAGAACCGCGAGTCCGGCCTGGAGGACGACGTCGAGCGCGCGAAGGCCGGCACGACCGCGGCCTAGTCGATGGGTCCGCTGCGTCGGTGGCTCGCCCGGCTCACCGAGTCGGATGAGTCGCGCCTGGACGCGGAGATCCGTGACTGGGCGGAGGCGGTGCCGGGCTCGGTGCGGATCGGCGACGCCCAGGCGCGCGAGCGGGTGAAGATCGCGGGCGTGATCCGGCGGCTCACCGTCTTGCCGATGCAGGACAACGAGTCGCTGGAGGTCGTGATCTCCGACGGCACCGGCGAGGTGTCGATCCAGTTCATGGGCCGGCGCGCGATCAGCGGCTTGACGCTCGGCACGCGCGTCGTGGTCGAGGGCGTGCTCGGCGAGCACCACGGGCGTATCCAGATGATGAACCCGCGCCTCGAGCTCACCGTCTGAACGCCGGCACGCCGTCAGATCACGTGTGCGTCTTTGCGGTGTCGTGCACCGGCTCACTCGACGTCGAGACGCCGCGGACGTAGTACGGGATGTCGGCGACGTCGATGTGCGCGTAGCGTCCGAGCGAGCGCTCGATCTTGCGGCTGGTGCGGTCGTGCAAGAGCCGTTGCCGCAGCCGGGGGTAATCGCGCCGCGGCATCACGACGGTGACC
>JBJMLQ010000140.1:0-8182 GCA_045805225.1 Actinomycetota bacterium
CGGGGCGACCTCGGTGATCGATCTGCTGAACCAGGTAGACGGCGATACCGTCCAGACCGCCGCGGGGCCCTGGGAGTTGCACACGAAGGTGGCGACCACCGACGCCGACGTGTCGAACGGCGTCGGCGTCACGATCCGGTTCATCGAGCCCGGGCTGCTCGTTCGCGGGGCGCACGCCGTGGCCACACCGACGATGGTGTACGTCCTGCTGGTGCTCGGCCTCGCGTGCATAGCGTTCGAGCTGACCCAGCCGGGGTTCGGGTTCGCGGGGTTCGCCGGGCTGTTCCTGCTGGCGCTCGGCATCTACGGCGCGACGGTCGCCGTGCCGGGATGGCCCGGAGCGGCGCTCCTGCTCGCCGGCATCGCGGCGATGGTGGCCGACATGCGGATGCGGCGTCTCGGGGTGCTCACCTACGTCGGGTTGGCTGCGTTCGCCGGCGGCTCCTTCCTGGTGTACCGCGACGTCGCGGACGCGATCCGGATCTCGCCCTGGCTGATCGTCGGCGCGGTGGTCGCGAGCTGGCTGTACTACGGGTTCGCCCTCACCGTGGCGGTGCAGTCACGCGACCGGATCGTCTCGACGCAGCAAGGCCTGATCGGGTTGGTCGGCGAGGCGCGCGGGCGGCTCGCGCCCGACGGGCCGGTCCACGTCAAGGGCGCGATGTGGCGTGGCCGGAGCCTGGGCGAGCCGATCGCGCCCGGGACGAAGGTGCGTGTGCGCGGGGTCGACGGGCTCGTCTTGAAGGTCGAGCCGGAGCCCGACCCGGTCGGCGTCGAGTAACGCCGCGTCGCGGGCGTGCGCGGCGCGTGGCAGGATGCCGCCATGGACGACACCGAGATCAACGCCCGGCTCTTCGAGCTCGGCATCGAGCTGCCGCCGCCGCCGTCGGCCATCGCCGCGTACGTGCCGTGCGTCGTGCGCGACAAGACGGCGTTCGTCGCCGGCCAGATCCCCATGGAGGCCGGCGCTGTGATGCACCCGGGGCATCTGGGCGACCGGGTGTCGATCGAGGACGGGGCGGCCGCCGCACGGCAGGCCGCGTTGCAAGCGCTGTCGGTGCTGCGCGACACGCTGCACGGCTTCGATCGGCTCGAGCGGATCCTGCAGGTGACCGTGCTCGTCGCGTCGACGCCGGACTTCGTCGACCATCCCAAGGTGGCCAACGGCGCCAGCGAGCTGTTGGTCGACGTGCTCGGTGACGCGGGCACACACGCACGCGTCGCGATCGGGGCGTCGTCGCTCCCGCTCGGCGCGTGCGTCGAGGTGGCGATGACCGCCGCCGTGACTGGCTAGGCGTCCTCGCGCGGGAACCGCAGATCGCCGTGGCGGCGCGTGATGCCGGTCGCGTCGAGGTACTCCGCAAGCGGGACCGCGTACTTCCGGCTGGTGCCGAGCGCCTCGCGCAGCACGCTCACCGTCATCCCGTCGGCGGCGTGGTCGCGCGCGACCTGCGTTGCGTGGGCCAGGACGGCCGGCGTCACGACGAGGTCGGACGACAGCCGCACCACGCGGCCCGAGCGGCCCGCCGCCTCGATCAGCGCCGGGTCGAACCCCGAGGCAACCAGCTGCTTCACGGTGGGCGGCGTCGCCTCGTCCTCGCCCGAGATCGCATCGACCAGCGCGTCGAGCTCGGGCTCGTGCTCGGTGAGCTGCACGGTGTGCGTGGCCGATCGCACCGTTGTGGCGTCGCGAACGATGACGCCGTCGGCCACGAGGTTGTCGAGCATCGCGTCGGCGATCCCGGGCTCCGCGCGCGTGCCGTGGGCGCGGACCGCATCGAGCACCGCTCGACGCGCGACGTCGAGCGGCGCTCCCTCCGCGAGGGGCTGTTCCCGGTGGAACGTCTCGAGCGACGCGGCGACGGCCGCCGCGACGTCTTCGGCGAGGTCGTCGGCGACGAGCCATCCGTCGATCGAGTTCGCGACCTGGGTCGTGCCGATCGCGAGCTCGAGCTCGGCCGCGCGGATCGCCCCGGCCTCCTCGATCGCGAGCCGAGCTCGTTCGGCTCGGTCGTCGGTGGCCGCGCGCCGTGCGAGGAACGCCACGTGCCGAGGCGTTGCGGCGCGCGGCGGTGCGGGGTCAAGGGCGATGCCGCCCCCGACCACCCGGCGACGGCCGGCCTCCCACACGACGAACCGGTCTCCCACGTCGACGACCAGCGCCTCGTCGGTGCGGACCCGCACCAGCAGCGCGCCGTCGGGCAGCCGCTCGAGCACCCGGATCTTCGCCGACGTCTCCGCCGCGCCGTGATGCAGCAGGAACGCGCCGCGCTCCGGGATCCGATCGACGTCGCGGACCGGACGGACGATCGCGTCGATGGACGACGTCGGCCGGAAGGCGCGGGGTTCGGTCAGGACCACGCCGCGACGCAGCGGCGCACGTTCGACGCCGGCGAGGTTCACCGCAACGCGGGTCACGTGGCACGCCTCCACGCGCGCGCGTTTATGGGTTTGGAGCGATCGCACGCGCGCGCGGACGCCGCCGGGTTCGAGCGTGACCTCCTCGTCGACCCGCAAACATCCTCCGGTGAGCGTGCCCGTCACCACGGTGCCGGCGCCGGTGATCGAGAAGACCCGGTCGACGAACAGGCGCGTCCGCGCCTCTTCCGGCGCCGGCGCCCCTAGCACGAGCCGGTCGAGGGCGGCGATCAGGTCGGGGAGCCCGTCGCCGGTGCGCGCGCTCACCGGCACGATCGGGGCGTCGGCCAGCACCGTGCCCTCGACACGATCGCGGACCTCCTCGGTCGCGAGCGCCACGCCGTCCGCATCGACGAGGTCGGTCTTGGTGAGCGCGATCACGCCGCCGGCGATGCCGAGGACGTCGAGGATCTGCAGGTGCTCCTCCGTCTGGGGCTTCCAACCTTCGTCGGCGGCCACGACGAACAGCACCAGCCGCACCGGCCCGACGCCGGCGAGCATGTTGCGGATGAACCGTTCGTGCCCGGGCACGTCGACGAACCCGACGTCGCGACCGCTCGGCAGGGTCGTCCATGCGTACCCGAGGTCGATCGTCAGCCCGCGGCGCTTCTCTTCGGCGAACCGGTCCGGGTCGATGCCGGTGAGAGCCACGATCAGCGCGGACTTCCCGTGGTCGACATGACCAGCCGTCGCGATGACTCCGAGCGTGCCCGGCACGCTAGTCCTCGTCGTCGAGGTCGTCGCCTTCGATCGCGTACAGGACCGCGCGGGCGACGTGGCGAACCTGCTCGTCGGTGATCGTCCGGGCGTCGAGCAGCACGTGATCGTCGTTCGTCCGGCAGAACACCGACGGCGATCCGTTGCGTAACCGCGCGCTGAACCCGTTCGGGTCGGGGCATCGGATCCGCACCCCCCACGACTCGAGCGTCTGGCCGGGCACCGATCCACCGCCGACCACCGACGAGGAGTGCACGACGTGTGCGTGCTCGAGGTCACCGCCGATGGCTTCGGCCAGGGTGTGTGCGCGCTCCGCGACCGCGTCGAGCGGCTCGTGGATCATCCGGTGCACCGGCACGTCAGCGTGCGCGCCGGTCGCGTAGAGGGCGAGCGTCGCCTCGAGCGCCGCGGCCTGCAGCTTGTCGATCCGGACCGCTCGGGCGAGCGGATGTTTGCGCAGCCGGGCGATCAGGTCGTCGCGTCCGACCACGCATCCGGCCTGCGGGCCGCCGAGCAGCTTGTCGCCGCTGAACGTCACGAGATCCGCGCCGTCGGCGAGCGCCTGATGCACCGACGGCTCCTCGCCGGGGAACCCACGCTCCGCGTCGAGCAAACCGCTGCCGACGTCGAAGATCAGCGGAAGCTCGGCCTTTCGCGCGACCTCCGCGAGCTGCGCGGTCGTCGCCGCGGCGGTGAACCCAACGACCCGGTAGTTGGACGGGTGCACCTGCAGGATCGCTGCCGCCGACGCGTCGATCGCGTTGCGGAAGTCCGCGGGCCGGGTGCGGTTCGTCGTGCCGACCTCGACGAGGCGGGCGCCGGAGGCGCGCATGATGTCGGGGATCCGGAACTCGCCGCCGATCTCGATCAGCTCGCCGCGCGAAACCAAGACCTTCTTGCCCTTGGCGAGCGCGGCGAGCGTCAGCACCAACGCCGCCGCGCAGTTGTTCACGATGAGCGCGGCCTCTGCCTCGGCGAGCGACGCGAGAAGGAGCTCGGCCCGGCCGCTGCGCGATCCGCGGGCGCCGGTACTCCGATCGACCTCGAGGTCGGTGTAGCCGGCGGCCGCAGCAGCGACGGCGTCGACCGCCGGTCGGGCGAGCGGCGCACGCCCGAGGTTCGTGTGGATGATCACGCCCGTCGCGTTGATCACCGATGTCTGGCCGGTGACCGCCCGCATGGCCGCGGCGACCGCGCTCGCCAAGATCTCGTCGGCGAGCGGCGGTTCGGCTCCGGCGGCGGCCTTGGTGCGGACCAGGTCGAGCTCGCTCGTCAGCGTTCGTTTGAGCACCGGCCGGCCGACGACCCGCGAGGCGCGTTGCCCGGGGGCGGAGCGCAAGATCGCGTCGACCGACGGCACCTTTCGGCGCGCGTCCGACCCTCCCACGACCCGGAGCCTACTGCGGCCACGTAGCGGAGGCGGGTCCGGTCGGCCCTCGGTAAGATGCCCGCACATGGTCGACACGCCGACGCGTCCTGCCTTCCAGAGCCACGAGGTCACGGCGCTCGTGCGCGGCGGCGGCGTCGACATCATCCCGGCCGGCGAGTTCCAGACCGAGGAGATGATCCTCAACATCGGACCGCAGCACCCGGCGACGCACGGCGTGCTCCGGATCGTGGTCGAGCTCGACGGCGAGGAGATCAAGCGGGCCGAGCCGGTGATCGGCTACATGCACCGCGGGGCCGAGAAGCTGGCGGAGTACCGCGACGCGCGCCAGACCCTTGTCCTGATGAACCGGCACGACTGGCTGAGCGCGTTCAACAACGAGCTCGGCTGGACGATCGCCGTCGAGCGGATGGCCGGCATCGAGGTGCCCGACCGCGCGCAATGGATCCGCACGATGATGGCCGAGTGGAACCGGATCATGAACCACTTGGTGTTCATGGGTTCGTATCCGCTCGAACTCGGTGCGATCACGCCGCTGTTCTATACGTTCCGCGAGCGCGAGATGTGCCAAGACCTGGTCGAGTCGGCGACCGGCGCGCGGATGCATCACTCGTTCGCGCGGGTCGGCGGGCTGAAGGACGACCTGCCCCGCGGGTTCATCAAGCGTGCGCACGAGGTGCTCACCGCGGTCCGCCGTGTCTGCCGCGAGTACGAGCAGCTGATCATGGGCAACGAGATCATCTTCGCGCGGTGCCGCGACGTCGGTCCGATGTCCAAGGAGCTGGCGCTCGCGTACGGCTGCTCGGGTCCCGTCGCCCAGGCGGCGGGCGTCGCGATCGACCCCCGGAAGGACGAGCCGTACGAGAAGTACGGGGAGGTCGAGTTCAACGTGCCGGTCGGCGAGCGCGGCGACTCCTACGATCGCCTGTGGGTGCTGGTCGAGCGGGTCAAGGAGTCGTGCAACATCATCGAGCAATGCCTGGACCGTTTACCGCCGGGGCCGTTCCGAGCGAGCGGCCTGCCGAAGACCCTGACGATCCCCGAAGGCGAGATCTACGTGCGCCAGGAGAACCCGCTCGGGATCATGGGCTACTACGTCGTCGGCGCCGGCAAGAAGCAGCCGTACCGGCTGAAGATGCGCACCGCGAGTTTCTCGAACATCTCCGTGCTCCCCGCGATGCTGCCCGGAACGCTGATCCCCGACCTCATCGCGATCCTCGGCTCGATCTTCTTCGTCGTCGGCGACGTCGACAAGTAACGGTGATGGCCTCGTCCGGAACGGACGAGCGCACACTCGCCGCGACTCGCATCCTCGATCACGAGCACCCTGAGATCCGTCGTTTCGTCGCGTCCTTGCCCTCGGCGAGCACGCAGGCTGATCTGCTCCGTGAGGCGCACGGCACGATCGCCGGCGTGATCCGGCCCGTCTACTCGGTCGACGAGCGCCGGCCGGCCTCACAGACCTTGGCGAGGCGCGCGGGTTCGTGCAGCCAGCGTTTCGCGGTGCTCGAAGCCGTCGCACGAGCGAGCGGGATCCCGACGCGCGTTCGGGCGATGCGGGTCCGCGGGTCGTTCTGGTATCCGCGGTTCCGGCTCCTTCGGCCGTTGATACCACGCACGGTCGTACTCGTCTGGCCCGCGTTCTTCGTGGATGATGACTGGGTCGACATCTCGGATCTCTTCCCGACGGCCGCGACGGACATCGGCTTCACGAACGATGGCGAGACGCTCTTCGACGCCGTACGGAGCGTGCCCATCGATTGGGACGGCACGCGTGGGGTTCCTGCATGTGACCTGTCCGGTGCGGTCGGAGAAGACCTCGGAGTGTTCGCGTGCCGCGACGATGTCTTCGCCGTGCATATGACATCGCCGGCATGGCTCCTCGCGCTGGCCGATCCGATCCTCCGTCACCGGACGCCGCGGTCGAGCCGATCGGATCGCCGTCTATCCTGGGGCGCCTGATGGCCCTTCCAACGCAAGCCGACGACTTCCCCGCCTGGTACCAGGACGTCGTGCGCGGCGCCGACCTTGCGGAGAACTCGCTCGCGCGCGGCACGATGGTGATCAAGCCGTACGGGTATGCGATCTGGGAAGCGATCCGCGACGCGCTCGACTATCGCTTCAAGCACACGGATCCGCCGCACGAGAACGTCTACTTCCCGTTGTTCATCCCGCAGCGGCTGCTCGAGCGCGAGAAGGAGCACGTCGAGGGCTTCGCACCGGAGCTCGCGGTCGTCACGCACGCGGGCGGGGAGGAGCTCGGCGAGCCGCTGATCGTGCGCCCGACGTCCGAGACGATCATCTGGGACACGTACTCGCGCTGGGTGCAGAGCTATCGCGATCTGCCGCTGCTCTACAACCAGTGGGCGAACGTCGTGCGCTGGGAACTGCGGACGAGGCTCTTCCTGCGGACGACCGAGTTCCTGTGGCAGGAAGGCCACACCGCGCATGAGACGAAAGAAGAGGCATGGGAGGAAACGCTCCGCATGCTCGACGTCTACCGACAGGTCGCCGAGGACGTGATGGCCGTGCCCGTCCACATGGGGCGCAAGACCGCGAGCGAGCGGTTCCCGGGTGCGGATGAGACCTTCGCGATCGAGGCGTTGATGCGCGATCGCAAGGCGCTGCAGTCCGGGACGTCGCACTACCTCGGCCAGAACTTCGCTCACGCGTACGACGTGCAGTTCCTCGGCCGGGACGGCGAGCAGCATTATGCGTACGCGACGTCGTGGGGCGTGTCGACGCGGCTCGTCGGCGGATTGATCATGGCCCACGGCGACGACGCGGGCCTGCGGTTGCCGCCCGCCGTCGCGCCGGTCCAGGTCATGATCGTGCCGATCCCCGGCAAGACCGACGACGAGGGTGCCGGCGTCCGAGGCGCGATCGCCACGCTGCGCGATGCGATCGCCGCCCGGTCGTGGCGGGGCGCGCCGATCCGGGTCAAGGTCGACGATCGGGACGATCTGCGGCCCGGGTACAAGTTCGCGGACAGCGAGCTCCGAGGGATCCCGCTGCGACTCGACCTCGGCTTCCGCGACCTCCAAGCCAACAAGGTCACCGTCACGCGACGCGATACCGGCGAGAAGCAGGAGCTCGGCCTGGGCGGCGCCGACGGCGCGATCGAAGGCCTGTTGGACGCGGTGCAGCGGGGCCTGTTCGATGACGCCTTCGCGTTCCGCGAGGCGAACTCCCACCGGGCCTCGAGCTTCGACGAGCTTCGTCAACTGATCGCGGACGCGGGCGGGTTCGTCAGCGGGGCGTGGTGCGGTGATGCCGAGTGTGAAGCGACGGTCAAGGCCGAGACGAAGGCGACGATCCGCTTCGTGCCGTTCGAAGCCGAGGACCCGGGCGCGCCGTGCATCGTGTGCGGACGTCCCGGCGTGGACGAGGCGACCTGGGCGATCGCGTACTGAGCACCCTTGCCCGAGCAGGGCGGCCCCCATACGCTGGGGCTATGGGCGCACCCGGCGGAGTCCCTTCGAGCCCGGTCCTCGCCGGCATCGGCAGGGGTCGCCTCTTCCGATCCAAGGCCGCGGTGCTCCAGCGATTCGACGGGACTGCGTGGCGAGACGTCGCGCGATACCCGACGATCCGCGACGCGGATGCTGCCCTCGACCATCAGGTCGGCGAGGGGCAAGAGCCAGGCGAGATCGGAAGAGC
>JBJMLQ010000141.1:0-5438 GCA_045805225.1 Actinomycetota bacterium
CGTCGCACCCGGCGACGAGATCGAGCGACTGATGTACGGCTTCAGCACGCTCGTCTGCCTGCCGGACGGGATGTCGCACGAAGGCTCCGTCGGCACGGGCACGGTCATGCGGCCGTCGGTGTTCGAGGGGTACGCGCGGGAAGCCGGTTTCTCCGGGGTCGAGATCCTGCCCATCGAGGGCGGCTTCTGGCGGTTCTACCGGCTGTCTGCGTAGCGGCTCTGGCCGTATCCGTGCCGGACCTCGCTTCCCGCCGGCCGGGCCGTCTCGCCGCGCGGCCCGGCCGGCAGTCTCGCTTCGTCGCTACGGCTGCGAGCCGTCGTGTGTACAACCGACCTTCGGCCGGCAGCCCGCGGGCAGATGACTCACCTGGATGTGCGTCGTGTCGACCGGGATGAACAGCGATCCTGCGTGCGCCGGCGCGACCGCTCTCGAGGACCAGATCGAGCTGACCTGTGCGGCGATCACGAAGATGGCCGTCGCGAGCGCGAGGGCCACCAACGCGGTGACCAGCTGGCTTCGGCGGCCGGTTCCGATCGTCTGGGTAGACATCGCTACCCCTCCTTCCGTCGGCGGGCTCCTTGCCCGCTCCGGCTCGCAAGGTGCCCCGCAGACCTTTCGGAACGCCTGCGGGTTCGGCTGCGGTTCGGCTGCGGTCCGCGCGCACCTGCCGCCGTCAGCACGCCGGCTGGTACGCCCTGTCCGGGAGGACCTCTTGCCATTCCTGCAGGGTCAGGTTCCGGCCGGCGACGGCGCACGCTCGCGAGAGCCAGTCCGCCGGATCGACGTTCCACACCCACGCGGCGCCGGTGTCCGAAACGACGACGACCCGCGTTCCGCCGGGCGCGTACATCGCGGCCGCGAACGTGCCGGGCGTTGGGCCGGGCAACGGGTCGCCGAGCGTCGACCGGCTGGCCACGTCCCACAGGAGCACGTTGCCTGCATCGTCGGCGCCGACGGCGGTGGTGCCGTCGGGGGAGACGTCCACCGTGTCGACGCTCCCGAGGAGGCCGTCGAACGGCGAGCCGAGCGGCGCCCCCGAGGGCAGCGCCCATAGCCGGACGACACTGGTCTGGCTGCCCGTCATGACGCTTCGACCGTCGTCCGAGACGGCGGTGCTCCAGATGGCGGCGTCGGCCGGCTGGGTTCCCACTATCTGTCGCGCGCCCGTGTCCCAGAACACGAGGTCGCCGCCACCGTCCCATCCGGTCGCGATCACGAGCTCCGATCCGTCCGGCGTGAAGCTGACGTCCTCGGCGGTGAGATGCGTATGGATCCGTTCGGTGAGTCGCGTGCGAGGACCGAGCGACCAAACATAGACGCTTCCCCCGGACGGGGCGCTGCCCGCGCCAACGACGAGCGTGCCGTCGGGGCTGAAGCGGATCGCGACCAGGCGTTGCCCCGGCTCGATCCCTTTGAGCGTCGCGACCCGGTGGCCGGTGGCGACGTCCCATAGCTCTGCGTCGCTCGGACGTGCCTGCCCGACAGACGTCACCGCCAGCGTCCTTCCGTCCGGGCTGAAGGCGACCGCTTGCGGGCTCCCGTCTCCGTACGGGATCGTACGGACGGTGGTGAGGTGATCCATGTCGATAAGGCTGACGTAGCCAGACCTGTTGAATCGGTCGCCCGGTGAGCTCGGGACCGCCAAAAGCTTGCCGTCGGCACTCATCGCGAACCACGGCCATCCCGGGAAGCCGGCCCCCGCACTGAACGGTCGATCGAGCCGTTCGCGCCTGGACAGGTCCCACACAACGACGTCTCCGGTCCGATCGGTCGTGTATGCGGTGGTGCCGTCCGGCGACACCACCGGGCCGCGGAGCGGGATGTTGCCCGTCTCGGCAAGCCGCGATCGGACGGTCGCGGTGGCGACGTCCCAGACCACGAGGCGCGAATCGTTCCCGACCGTGACGACGGAGCGTCCGTCGGGTGTGAACGTCGCACCGACCGCCTCGAAGTTCGTCTTGTACGACCCTTCGTGCCCTCCGGACCCGATCCGTACCCGGCCCGTGTCGAGATCGAGGAACGCCACGGTTCCTTCGTTGCTGGCCTCATCGTTCTGCACCAAGGCGGCGATGTGGCCGTTCGGGCTGACGGCCACGGCTTGTCCGCGCGCCCGGGGGAAGCGTTGGACCGGTGTGAGGTCCGGCGTCCACGCGATCGTCGGTCCGTTGTCGCGTGTGGTCACGAGCAGCTTCCCCTCACCGGCGAACGCCATGGCGAACGGCGAGAGCGGACGGCTGATCGTTGGGAACGTCGCGCCATCGTGTCCGGGTACCGCGACGGGTCGTCCGACCGGTGCGAACGTAACCGGGTCGTGCCGGATGAGGGATTCCGTGAGGTCTTGGCGGTGCTCCGCGGTGATCAGGTCCGTGC
This sequence comes from Actinomycetota bacterium, assembly GCA_045805225.1. Lineage (GTDB taxonomy): Bacteria > Actinomycetota > UBA4738 > UBA4738 > HRBIN12 > AC-51. Next base: position 2,372 of record JBJMLQ010000141.1, read on the forward strand.
CGCCGGGATCGAACGCCATCGCATCGATCGTCCCGGATGCCGGCGCGCGATCGCGCACCGCCAGGGCCGACGCATCGATCGCGACCAGATCACCGTCCGTGGTCGCGACGGCGAGGGTGTTCCCATCGGGGCTGAACGCGGCACGGTCGGTGCCGGATCCGACGTCCACCGCGCCGATGACCGCCCCACGCGCGGCATCGAAGAAGGTGACCGTCGGCCCCGCGTCACCGATCGCGAGCGTTCTTCCGTCCGACGACCCGACGATCCACTGTGTTTCGTCGCCGGCGGGGGAGGGGCCGCTTGGCGCGTACATCCGACCGACGATCGCCGGGGTCCGTTCGAGCGCTGCGAACAGTGCGCTCCTGGTCTCCGGTGAGTCGCTGATCGCCACCGCGTTGCGTGCCATCAGCAGCGCGAGCTGCGGGTCTCGTTCGAGCCGAGACTGCGAGGCGAGTCGACCGGCGTCCGCCAGGGTGAGCGCGTCGGTCGTGCGGTCGCGTTGGGACAAGGCGACGTCACCGATGACGAGCGACGCGACGAGCAGCACCGCCACGCCGATGAGGAGACCGCGCAGACGCCGGTTCGTTCTCTTCGATCGAACGGCGTCCCCCTCGGAGGCGCTCTGGCTCGCCTGGAGGAACTGACGCTCGAGATCGTTGAGGTCGGCCGCGTGCACGCCGAGCCAGTCCCATGCCGCCGTCAGGCGAGCGCCGCGGTAGAGGTCGGCGGCGTCGCGGCCGCCCTCGTCCCAGGAATGGGTCGCCTCGGTGACATGCCGCTGGAGTGCGCGGCCATCCGCATCCTCTTCGAGCCACGTCCGCAAGCGAGGCCACTCGCGCAGCAGAGCCTCGTGGGCGACCTCGGCGGTTCCCTTCGAGACGGTCACGAGCCGGGCGTCCGCGAGGATCGTCATCGCTCGGGCGGCATCGCGATCACGATCCAGATCGAACTCCGTCAACGGCGCTTGCCGGCCGACGACCTCAGCGCTTTCGCCCGGCGCCGCGAGTCGAAGGAGGATCCGCTTGGCCGCTGCTTGTTGCGTCTCGTCGAGGCGCGCGTACGCGTCTTCGGCGAGCCGTGCGACCGCTCCCTCCACGCCTCCCGCTCGTAGGTATTCCTCCAGTCGGAGCGTCTCGTCCCGCCGATGGGTCCAGAGCTCGAGCAGCGCCGTAGACAACAGCGGCAGCCCGCCGGGCTGTCCGACCGTGTCCGACACCAATGCCTCGATGAGATCCCCTTCGACGATGAGGCCGGCCCGCGCCGCCGGCAGCTCGATCGCTCGACGCAGCTCGTCGGCGTCCATCGGTCCGACGAGGATCTGCTGGGTGGCGACCAGCGATGCGAGCGCTCGGTGCTCAGTGCAGCGTCCGTAGAAGTCGGCCCGCATCGCGAGCGCGACCGTGACGGCGCCGTCCGGGGTGGCGGCCCGCGTGATCGCATCGAGGAACGCCGTCCGCTCATCTGCGTCGGAACATGCCGTGAAGGTCTCTTCGAACTGGTCGATCGCGAGCACCGTGTGGCCGGGGCGTTCCGCCAGGGCGTCGCCCAAGGCGGCGAGCGGATGATCACCCGGCCGGATCACCTTCACCGTCCATCGATCGCTGCCGGGGATCGCTCCGGACTGCAGCGCATGCACCAAGCCCGCCCGCAAGAGCGAGGACTTCCCGCTGCCCGACGGACCGATCAACGCCAGGAAACGCGAGCCGACCAAGCGACCGATCGCCTCCGCGACGACGGGTTCACGGCCGAAGAAGAACTCGGCATCGGTGGCCTCGAACCGCGCGAGCCCTTTGTAGGGGCAAACGTCGATCGTGCGCTCCGGCTCGGGCGCCGCCGTGCGATCGAGGCCGGGGTCGTGCGCGAGGATGGCCGCCTGCAGCCGCTGCAGCTCCGCGCCCGGCTCGACACCGAGTTCGCCGACGAGCACCTCCCGCGCTCGTCCGAACGCACGCAGCGCCTCTCCTTGCCGCCCCGCGCGATACAACGCGACCATGAGCTGCGCCCATCGGCGTTCGCGCAGCGGTTCTTCGCGCACCATGGCCTCGAGTTCGGAGACCAGTCGGCCCGGGTCGGGCGCGCCGAGCCTCGACTCGATCAGATCTTCCGCGGCGGTCCTGCGGAGCTCGTCGAGCCGGTCGCCCTCGACGGCGCCGACCCCGGTGTAGCGATACTCCTGGTAGGCCGCGCCACGCCACAGGTCGAGCGCCCGCGCAAGCACCGGCTCCGCCTCATCCGGCTGGCCCGACTCCAAGAGTCGGTGGCCTTCGGCTGCGAGCTCCTCGAACTCGACCGCATCGATCTCATGACCGTCGCGCTCCAGCGCGTATCCGCCGGAACGGAAGACGATCACGTCGCCGTTCGCCCCCGCGGCTCGCCCGGGTTGCAGGTCGCGACGGAGCCTGGACACGTACGACGTGAGCGTCTTCTCGGGTGCTCGCGGCGGACTGTCGCCCCACAGCTCGTCGACCAGATCGTCGACGGGAACGACCCGGCCGGCGTGGGCGACGAGGCACGCGAGGATCGTTCGCTCCTTGGAGCCGGCGATCCGCAAGGGTGTCCCGCCGGCCTCCGAGACCTCGAGCGGTCCGAGGACCAGGAAACGCATAGGCGGAGGCTAGTCCGGGTGCGGTGGACCAGCTAGCCGAGCATCACGAGGCCACTCGGTACAGCCGCCAGCGATCGGGGATCCCCTTGAGCTCGTGCTCGCCCGCATCCTCGAACCCGAGGCCCGACCCGGGAACGAGGTCCTTGACCGTCTGCGACACGAGCACCTCGGAGGGCCCGGCCTGCGACGCGATGCGCGCGCCGATCGTGACGGGCAGCCCGCCGACCTTCTCGTTGATCACTGTGCACTCGCCGACGTGCACGCCGGCGCGGATCCTCAGCCCGAGGTCGTGCACACGGTCTTCGATCGAAAGGGCACATCGGACGGCCCGGGCCGGGCCGCCGAACGTCGCGTAGAACCCGTCGCCGGCGGTGTCCACCTCGTCGCCCTTCCACCGCTCGATCTCTTCACGAACGATCGCGTGGTGTCGCTCGACGAGTGGTTTCCACGCGGCGTCGCCAA
>JBJMLQ010000142.1:0-11000 GCA_045805225.1 Actinomycetota bacterium
ACGATCGCTTTCATCGGAACTCCTTTCTTACCGCCGGTCATGAGCTCGGCGAAGCGCTCACCAGCCACCTGCCTCGGAGGCCACGGCTGAGCCTCCGCCTCGCTCGAACTTCGATCGTTGGATCCTCTCGGGGCTAGGAGTGGAAGTGCAAGCCGCCGACGATCTCGACGGCGATGATCACCGCGACGACCCAGTCCACGGCCGCACAGAACGGCGGCCACCATCGCGTTCCCGAAACGAACTGACGTCGTTGCTGCCACGCGTCCTTGACCCCGTGGGCCGCGAGCCCGAACGCGAGCAGCCACGCCGAACCGGTGATGCCTGCGGCGGCGACCACGACGAACGCCATCGCCACGACGCACTCGACGACGATGATCCTCGTTCTCCCGTCCGCGACCGCGAAGCCGATGTAGATCGACGCGATCAAGGCCAGTCCGAGCGCGTACACGACCGACGCATCCAGCCACCAGAACGCGACCGGCGTTGCCGCCTGAGCCAGACCCGCGACCACCCCCCAGGCGATGGCCGCTCGCATCGTCGCCTTGTCGCCCGGAAGCGGCGATCTCGCGTCAGGAGTCGTCACGTTTCGCCTCGTAGAGCGTCACCGGACCCTCGATGCCCTTGAGTGCGAACGCGCCGGCCTCGTCGACGCGGAACCCGGTCGGCGTGAGGTGTTGGAGAACGTCCTCCCCCACGAACACCTGATCCGGACCGGCCTGGGATGCGATGCGCGCCGCGATGTTGACCGTGCGGCCGAAGTAGTCGCCCTCCTCGTAGATCATCGGGCCGGCGTTCACGCCGACGTGAGCCGGCGGCAGCCCGTCCGCCGGAGCACGGTCGAGGATCTCCAGAGATGCCATCACCGCATCGTGCGGAGACTTGAAGTGGAAGAGCACGCCATCGCCGAGCAGCTTCACGACCGAGCCCCTGTGCCGTGATGCCACGTCATTGACCAACGCGGCAAGCTTCACGGAGACGTCGGCCGCCACTTCATCGCCGGCCTCCTCCGTCAACCTCGTGTAGCCCGATAGGTCCGCGAAGGCGCACGCTTCGACCTGTGCCGGTGCCCTTCGGTGCACGCCGGCATCCTCGAGCGCCGTCTCCACGTGCTCGAAGAGGTGTTCGGTTTCGAATACCTCCGAATGGCGCCGAAGCAACCAGCCGAGGAGCTCTTCACCCGAGCGGCCAGAACGAACGCCGACCTCGCGAAGCGCCGCTTCGAATGCCTCGTTGTCGTTCAGTCCGCGTCGACGGAACGGCTCCTCGATGGAGCGATGCAGATAGTCGCTCTGGAATTGCGCCACCCGACGTGCGCTGTCTCCCCAGACACGCGCGAGGCGCAAGATCTCGCCTTCGCTCACTCCCGCGCCGAAGAGCACCGGCACGATCTTGAGGAGGCGCTTGTCTTCCTGCCGTACGTGCTCGTCCGGTTGCGGTCGCGGCAGCCCGAAGGCGACGTACATGCGTTCGAGCAGGATGTACGGGATCCCGATCTCATCACCCAGCTCGGCGAACGTCTGCTCAGACCGCGGCGGGCGGCGACCGCCGAACTCGGCGTACCCAAGGGTGAGATGCCCCGACGCGAACGCGGCCGCAACGGCTGTCGCATCGATGCCCATCGCATCGAGACCGAGGACGAAGCGGGCGCGCAACACATCACGTCGCGGATAAGCGCCGTCTTCCAGCTCGAGGATGCCGAGCTCGGCGAGCATCCGGATGCGATCCGGAGCTGCGCCGACACGCTCCGCGAGCTCGTCCTCGGTGAATCCCTCGACCGTCATGCAGGTTGCTGAACCGCTGCCGACGAACGGATCGCGGTCCGCACCGTCACGTCACGTACGCGGTTGGGTCGGTCTTGAATGCGTCGTAGCAGGTCTGCGAGCAGAAGTAGTACGTCTTCCCACCGTGGTCGATCGTGCCCGCCGCTTCTTCACTGTCGATGTGCATGCCGCACACCGGGTCCACCTCCATCGACATCGGTTTCCTCCTAGATCCGATCGGTATCCGAACCAACGAGCCGTGCTGGATCCTTGAGACGCCCTTCGAGCCGTCGTGCGATGAAGGCGGCGTCGTCCTTCACGAAGCCGATGAGAGCCGACCCCCGGGTGTGCTGCCACGGGAGCCCGATGAAGAACACGCCAGGTGCGGCGGTAACCCCGCGGCTGTGCACGATGCCGCCGTCCGGTCCCTTGACGGCCGGGATCTCGATCCACGAGAAGTCGGACCGGTACCCGGTCGCCCACACGATCGCGTCAACGTCTTGCTCACTCCCACCATCGAAGTACGCACGTCGCCCCACGACCTTCGTCAGCCGGCTCCGGAGCGTGACGCCCGAACGCCTGATCTTCCTCGGGCTCGAGCCGATGAGCACGTCGCGCTTCGAAGCCTTTCGGCCCAATCGGGAATCGGTGCTCAACCGCATGAACCCGACGCCGGACAGCCACCAGAACAGATCCTTGCCGAGGAGCCGCTGGGGCAACGCCGGAACGCGCTGGCCGACGGCGAGCGTGACCCTTCTCGTCGCCGAGAGCTCCTCGGCGATCTGGAAGCCGGAGTTGCCGCCTCCGACCACGAGCACCTCCGAACCGGGGACCTGATCGGGGTTCCGATAGCCGGCGCTGTGGATCTGGAAGACCTCGCCGTCGGGTTCGTCGACGATCGGCGGAACGAACGGGATCTGGAACGGTCCGGTGGCGACGACGACCTGGTCGGCGCTGAACGCGTCATCCGCGGTCCGAACACGGTACGTCTCACCGGTCCGTTTCAGAGACACGACCTTCGCGTTGACCTTCACGGGAAGATCGAAGCTCGAGGCGTAGGACCTCAGATACGAGCCGACGTCGTCCTTGGAAGGGTATGTGTCGTTGGGCGCGGGGAACGCCATCCCGGGCAGACCGCTGTATCGCGCCGGAGTGAACAGCTTGAGCGAGTCCCATCGCGATGTCCACGCGTCGCCGATGTCCGAGCCGGCGTCCAGGATCGCGAACGTGGCCCCGCTGCGCGCAAGGTGGTATCCGATCGCGAGCCCGGCTTGGCTCCCGCCGATCACGATGACGTCGAACGAGGGACCCTGTTCCGTCAAGACGACGCCTTCGCTGGGTCGCGCCGGGAGACGTCGAAGCTGAACATCATCCCGCTCTGCGCGTGCTCGGCGATGTGGCAGTGCGCCATCCACAGTCCTGGATTGGAAACGTCGAGCAGGATGTCCACGGTCTGTCCCGCTCGAACCAGAACTGTGTCCTTCCAGACGAGGTTCGACTCCGCCTGTCCGTCACGAGACAGGACGAGGAAGCGTCCGGCTCCGTGCACGTGGAACGGGTGATGCATAGGATGGTCCGATTCCATCTCGTTCACCAGCCGGATCTTTACCCGGTCGCCAACGGTGAAGGCCCACGTGATGGCGCCGTTCTCTGCACCGGTCTGCCGGTCGATGAGCATCCATCTCATGTTGCCGGGCTCCGAGGCGCGGTTGATCTCCGGCATCAAGTCTTCCCATTCGAGGCCGTCGCTCCGCTCGTCATGCTGTTCATGCCCGGTGTTCTCGTGAGGGGCCGGCGGCGGTGCCTCTGACGGCACCAGCTTCATGCCGCACTTCGGACAGGTCCCGGGCTCCGACGACGTGACCTCCGGGTGCATCGGGCAGACGTAGGAGCTGGCGGCGGGCTTCTCGTCCCGAACGGGAAGCAGCTGCATCCCGCATTTCGGACACGATCCCGGCTCCGTCGCCGTGACATCGGGATGCATGGGGCAGGCATACGACGTCGCCGGCGCGGCGTCGTCCCCGTAGAGGAGGGGCATCGACGCGACGAAGGCAAGCACCTTGTCAGGCGCCCGCTCGAGATCCGCATCGATCGACGCATGCTCGGCGCTGAGCGCCGGATCGACTCGCAGTGAACCGAACGAGGCGCGCGCTGTACCGGTCGAATCACCGCTGACGACGAAGGCACCGAGGTCATACGTCCGGTCAGGCGTGCGATGTTCGAGTCGCACCTCCCCCGGATGCTCGAACATCACGTCGACGACGGCACGCTCAGACGGCGCCAGCATCACCTCGTCCACGAACGTCTCGCGCTCGTAGCGACCGCTGTCCCCACCGACCAGTTTCATGCGGGCACCGGGCAGCGCGATATCGAAGATCCGTGTGTTGGCGGTATTCACGAGGTACAGGCGCACGACATCTCCGACCGCGGCCTCGCCGGAGAACGTGGTCTCCCCATTCGTCAACATCACGTTTCCGAACCGTCCCATGGCGGTGTAGTTGGGCCCCGAGCGATGGAACGGTGCGACGTGCCCGTCCTCTACGAGGAGGTCGTCGACGGTGAGGCTGAGCTCACGGTCGGCCGGCGGCCAGTACGACGGATCCGATGGCTCGACCACGATCGTCCCGTAGAGGCCCATCTCCAACCCGAAATCCTCTCGGATGTGCGGGTGGTACCAGTAGAAGCCGGCGTCGGGGAACTGCACCTTGTAGGTGAACTCACCGCCGATCGGGATCGGCGACTGCGTTTCGTGCGGGACGCCGTCATAGCGGTTCTCCAGCCGTAAGCCGTGCCAGTGCACCGTGGCCTCGACGTCGCCCGCGTTCGTGACATGGACCGTGATCTCCGACCCCTGGTCGACGTGCAGCGTGGGGCCGGGTATCGACCCGTTGTAGCCAAGCATGCGTAGGTCCGCGTCCTGGACGTGCTTTCGCACGGGAGCGATCGTGAGGTCGAGCTGATCGCCATCACTGAGCCGGATCACCTGCGGTGGCGACGCTTCGGGCAGACCGGAGACGTCGGTCGTGAACAGGTCGTCGGAAGGCGTGGTCTGCCCGGTCATCGAGGGTGTCTTAGCAGGTACCTCTTTCACGCGCCTTCCCCCCCTTGCTGCTCGGCGTGACTTCGGGCACCGATCATGTGACGTCTGTGCGGTGAGCCTCACGCCACGGTAGCAACCCGGCTGGAAGAGCCGCTGGGCAGCGCCCGCGCCAGCGATCGCGTGCGACGCGGTCAGCGGCGCTCGAGCGGCATCCCGCACTTCGGGCACCGCCCCGGGTGATCCGACGAGACTTCCGGGTGCATCGGGCAGGCATACGCTCCACCCTCTTCCGGTGATGGTCGAGGTGTTGCAGGGTGTGCGGCATAGCCGCTCCGCTCATGGTCCTGCACTGGGCTGGTGCGCATCATCCGCAGCATCGGGGGACCGCCCGTTCGCAGGAAGCGGAGGACGAGCACCGCCGAGAGCGCGATGAAGATGACGTTGAGGAACGTCGTGTAGTTCCACGTCACGCTCGCTTCGACGACCTTCGCGTCGCGTTCAGCTGGGATCAAGCCGAGCGCACCGAACAGGATCTCCACGACAAGGCCGGCGAACACCATGGCCGCGTAGAACGTCGCGAACAGGTAGAAGCTGACCCGCCGGCCGTAGTACTTCCGGTAGATGTTCAGGATCGGTAGGACGATCAGGTCGGCGAAGATGAACGAAACGACGCCACCGAAGCTGATCCCGCCGTTCCACAGGACCGCGGCCAGGGGCACGTTCCCGATCGAACACACGAACGAGAGCATCGCGACGAGCGGCCCGATGAGGGGTCCCCAGATCTTCGCCAGCACCGGGTGATCGACCAGGAAGAACGACTGCCAGAAGCTCTCCGGCACCCAGGCCGCGAGCGCGCCGGCTATCAGGAGGCCGGCGACGATGTCCTTCCAGATCGAGGCCCAGTCCATGACGTAGTAATGGCTGATCGCCGTGAAGCCACGAGCCGACGTCAGCCGATCAAGCACCGACCCGCCCGAAACGGACATGTCCATCTCGGCGTGGCCTTCCATCGAGCCGACGAGCCCTCGATCTGCCTGTACCTTCGCTTCCTCGACGAGCGCTGGCTTGAGCGTCACGCGGAACGCCATCACGAGGAACACGATCATGATCGGGCCGCCGACGAACTCGGCCAGCGTGAACTGCCAGCCCAACACCAACGCGAGGATGATGCCGAGCTCGATGACGAGGTTGGTCGATGCGAACTCGAACGCCATCGAGGCAGTGAAGTCGGCGCCCTTGCGGAAGATCGATCGAGCGAGCGCCACCGCTGCGTACGAACAGGAGGACGAAGCGGCGCCCAGCCCGCACGCGAGCGCGATCGACCTCGCAGAATCGTCGGGCAACAGGCGCGTCATCTCGGACCTGGAGACCACCGCCTGCACGGCCCCGGACAGCGCGAAGCCGAGCACGAGCGCCCAGAGGATCTCCCATGTCATCCCGAACGAGATGCTGAGCGCATCGACGAGCGGCGCGGCGACTCCTCCGAGCGCGACGATGGCCAGCGTGCGCCTCACGAGCCCGCCAACACAACGTCTGCTTGAGACGCGACCTCCGGACGCGAGACATGCATCGCGCCTTCGTGACCGGGCGCACCGTCGTCCCGGACCCAGGCGGCCTTCCCACCACCCTCGACGAGGAAGGAGGCGTTGCCCGGTTGATTCGTCGAGATCATCGGAGGTCAGCTCTTCGGTGTCCACAGTTCTACTACCTGCAGCACGCCCGGCCCACGTCGAGCGTCACAGACGCCAGGCAGGCCCGCACTCAGCTAGCTCCGAGCAACGAGCACCAGTCGTGCGACCAACGTGACGCTCGTGGTCACGACCACAAGCACGAGCGCGACAGCGGGCAAGCCGGCGACCGCAAGGATCGCGATCAGCAGGAGGCGTGCGTCCCTTCCACCGAGGATGAGGTTCAGGCGGTCCTCGGCAACCTCCGGAAGCCCCAAGGCTCGGATCCGATCCTTCGTCGCCATGGAAAGGAAGCTTCCCGTCGTGGCGGCGACCGCGAGCGCGATCGCCCATGTGTCGCTGAGCGCACCGGTCTGGATCGCCCAGATCGCTAACGCCGCGACGATCACCGCGTCTCCCAGCCGGTCCAGCACGCCGTCCAGCAGGCCACCCCATGCCGTCGCTCGATACTGGAGCCTCGCGATCTCGCCATCCACACCGTCGACGACCGAAGACGCCTGGACGAGGATCCCGGCCGCGATGCCTCGGCCATCCGCCAAGAACACGGCGCCGATCAGGCTCATCAAGCATGCGACGACCGAAATGGCATGTGGGCTCGGACGCAGACCCGCGATCGCCATCGTGATCCGCGTCGAGATCGGCCGGTTGAGGTAGCGCGATACGGGTCCGTCCGTTCGCTTGCTGAGCGATCGACGAAGCGCACGTCGAGCGGCTCGCATATCGGCGGGCACATCGACGTCGCGCCACCAAGCATCGTGCGACAGCGGGACGGCGGCGAGGGTGTGCTCCGCCGCGAACCGGGTCACCGCACCGGCCAGCGACGCGTCGCCGTCCGCGGCCGCGCGCCGCTGGGCCTCGAAGATCGCCGGCGTCAACACGAACGCTCCGCAATCGACCGCCGGCTCCGGCAGGTCCCTGTGGAACTCGATCGCGTTCCCGTCCTGGATCCGGACTCTCGTTCCCTCCGACCACACGTCCGGATCCGGGTGGTCATCGACGAGGACGCCAGGCCGTGACGCCGACGCGAGCGCATCGAGCGCTCCGTCGGAGAAGAGGTGGTCTCCGACCATGACGAGGAAGAGCGCGTCGTCGACGAGCTCGGGTTCCGCCGCTGCGAGCGACGCACCGTTGCCTTCGTCCCATCCAACCGCATGCATCGTCCGCACGGTGTGCGGTGTGACACGCCCCACCGCTCGTTCCACCGACGACGCGTTCGCCCCGACGACGACGATCACGTCTTCGACGCCGATCGAGTGCATCCGCCGGATCGATCGTTCGATCAAGGGAAGACCGCCGAGACGCAGGAGCGCCTTCGAGCCACCGGCGGTCAGGCGACCCATGCGCTCGGACCGGCCCGCCGCCAGGATGACCGCACGCCGAGGTCGAAGATCGATCGGGCGTGCATCCGCGCCGACTCGGATCGGGGTGACGTCTTCGGATTCCACGATCCACCCCTCGGTCGAACGCTTCGGCTCGGCGAGCATACCGGTGTGATGGCGTCCCCGGGAAGCCAGACGCGAGATCCAGCAAGGAGGATCAGCGTGCGATCGATCCCCCTTCTCGGAGCACTTACATGAAGTTGGCGGTGTGCAACTCGGAGATCGCCTCCGCGGTCTGCTGGTCGAAGCCGAGCGACCGCAAGCGACCCATCCTGTGTCGATGCATCGACTCGTGAAGCTCGCGCACGGCTCGGACCCCATCCGGAAGCGACCCAGGGCGAAGCCCACCGGCCGCGAGGATCACGAGGGCCTCCTCGACGTGCGGCGTCGCTCCGCTCGTCTGGGACAGGAACGCGGCCCGCTGCTCGACGGCGGTGCGCAACACACCTGCTCGATCGGGATCTGCCGCGAGGAAATACCGCGCGTGCTCCACGCCGAAAGCCACATGCCGCGCTTCGTCCACGCGCGCGCGCCGAACGATGTCGGCGGTGACCGGGTCAGGCGCGAAGCGCTCCACGAAGCTCAGGTAGTCGAGGAACGCGCCCTCGCCGAGCACCGACAGCAGGAACGACGCCTGCGAGAAGTCCTCCTGCTCGAGCAGGGACTTCAACGACTGCTGGGTGATCGCGGCAGACCGGCCGAGACCGCCGCCGCCCGCGAGCGCCCGCTTCGTGAACGCCTCGATGTGTCGCGCCTCATCCGTGATCTGCGTCGAAAGGAACAGCACCACCTCGGTGAAGTGCGGGTGGATCCTCGGGATGAACCGCGCCGGCACGTACAAGGCTGCGTATTCGTTCTCAGCGAGGTGGGTCATCACCTGCGCGACGGCGCGCTCGAGGTGGTTGGGCAACTGCGGAAGGGCATCCCAGCGGATGTCGGTGCTCGCGTCCCACTGCTGGGCGGTCGCCTGGTCGTAGAGCGACGCCACGTTCGCCGCCCAGACGCGGTCGCGTTCGCTGAGCGTGAACGGGAACGCTGGGGAGCCGAGCTCCACCTCGGCGCCGCGGGGAGCGAAGCCGGTGGTCGGGTCGGCTCGCTCCGGGATCCGCGCGGCCGACCCGATGAGCCAGTCCCGCGTCCCGAACCCGTCTCGGCGATCGGGCGCCTCAACCGCGAGCTCCGGGCGATCGCGGAACATCAGCGAAGGACGCTCCCCCCGTCGGATGCGGTGGATCCAGCGCGCGCCGTCCGGCTCCGTCGCCACGAGCTCGTTGCCGGTGCCGCGAGCCCACGCAGGGAGCTCGTGGATCAATCCCGCGTTCCGGCTCGTGATCTCGATCATCTCGCCGGCGTGCACGTCCGAAAGCAGCACGTCCAGCACGAACGTGAGCCCGCCGGCCAGATCCAGGTCCTCGGCGTCGAACGTGGCCGCCGGTGAACCGGTGTCGGGTTCGTTCACCATCGCGCTGCGATCCCCTGCTCGTCGACCGCGTCGAAGACGTCGCGGTAGCCGTCGAGCTGCGGGCCGACCCACTGGCGCAGGCCTTCGAGCTCGAGGATCCTGCGATGCTCCGCGACCGTCCAGTCCATCGCGCGAAGGTGCGCCGTCCATGCGTCGGCGACGTCGCTCTGGAGCGAGGGCAGCGCCGTGAAGTTGCAGTGCGAGTAGGCCGGAGACGTCCAGAACGGCGCCAGTCGCCCGGGCGGAACCTCGCCGGCGCGCACGAAGGCGTCCCAGCTTGCCGCCCCGAGGGCCGCCGCGTCGGCCGTCCCTTCGAGCACCGCTTCGAGCGCCTCCCGTTCGCTGCGACCGGTGTCCCCGTGCTTGCCGACGTCGGAGTCGAACCGGAGCAGTCGCACGTCCCGATCGGGCTCGAGACCCTCCCGCCGCAGGTAGTGCACCGGCATGATCGCGGCCTGCACGGAGTCGGCGCTTCCGAGCGCGAGCGTCCGGTCTCGCAGCTCACTCGCCGACGTGAGGTCGCCGGTCCGCCCCACGAGCAAGGTGAAGAACTCGACATCGGTGTCGCGCATCGCAAGGACCCGGCACTCCCCCGCCGTCGCGCGGTGCACGCGGACGTACGCGAGGTTCGTGTTCCACGCCACGTCGATACGCCCGCCGAGCAGCGCGTCGACCTGTGCCTCGTAGTTCGAGAACAGCACGAAGTCCATCTCGACCGGCGCATCTCGGAAGTACTCGCGGATGCCTTCCCAGATCGGGACGACCTTGGCGTCGTAGGCGACCGCTCCGACCATCAGCGTCTCGGGCATCATGCTCATCCCATCAGGGGCATCCCGGCCAAGGCGCGACCGGTCAGCTCGTAGAGGACGTCGGTCGTCGGTGCCATGACGGAGCCCGCGCGCGCGTCACGGAAGAACCGTTCGATCGGCAGCGCCGGGCTCATCGCCGCGCCACCGCAAGCCTGCATCGCCTCGGACGTCACGCGGATCGCCATCTCGTTCGCCACCGCCTTCGCCGAAAGGACGGGCGCCGTCGCATCGCCCGACTCCATCCGCCGTGCGAGATCGGTCAGGAACCCACTGACGGCGTCGACCTCTGTCTGAGCCCGGCCCAATCGAGCCCGGACGGTCGGGAGGTCGGCGAGGGTCTGTCCGAGGTGCTCGAGCCTCGCGTTGGTGACGTGCGCGACCGCCGCAGCGAGCGCGCCTTCGGCGATCCCCAGCGACACGGCGCCCTGCCCGAGCTGGAACCACGGGAGCACCACCCCAAGCATCAGGTCGAGACCCGTCCCCTCGGTGCCCAGAAGGGTCGTCTCGGCCAGCGGCGTCTCGAACGTCATCGGCGAGCTCGCATTGCCGCGAAGCCCAAGTCCGACCCAAGGACCGGTCATCTCGATCCCCGAGGCACTCGCCGGAACCAGGTACAGCGTCGATTCGGTCGGCGACCCGGTCCCCGAGGGTCGCGTCGAGGCGACGTAGGTGTTCGCATGTCCTGCGCTCGTCACGAACGATTTCGATGCGGCGAGTCGAGCATCCCCGTTGGCGCTCTCGATCTGCGAGACCGGCGCCCAGAAGTGCGACCGCGAGCCGCGTTCGCTGAAGGCCAGGGTCGACAGCTCCGCACGCGCCATGCCCGAGACGACGGCATCCGGCGCGCCGCCCGCGATCGACA
>JBJMLQ010000143.1:0-11628 GCA_045805225.1 Actinomycetota bacterium
CAGCCATTCGGTCAGCCCGGTCTCGATCACGCCCTCGAACCGTTCGACCAGCCGCGCGAGCCCCTCGGCGCGCTCCACCAGCGTCTCGAGCGCCTCGTCGAGGTCTTCGGCGGGCAGCTGACCGCGCCGCATCGTCTGCGCGATCGCGAGGATCACCGTGACCGGCGTCCGGAGCTCGTGTCCGACCCGGCCGATCAGTTGCTGGCGGTGTGCCGCCCGCTCGAGCAACGCCTCCTGCGCCATCTCGAGCTGGTGAGCCCGCCGGCGCTCGCGATCCAGTGCGTCGGTCAGCTCCTCGATCACCACGGGGGTCACCTCGGGGGACAGCGGCGCGCCACCGCTGACCGCCTCGCGCACGGCGCGCACGATCGCGTCGCCGTCGGAATCCTTCAGGACGTACCCGGCCGCCCCGGCAACGAGCATCTCGCGGACGGCCCGCTGCTCCTCCATGCTGCTGAGCGCCACGACACCGACACCCGGGCGCGCGGCCTTCAGCCGGCGGGTCGCCTCGATGCCGTCCATCTCGGGCATCCGAACGTCCATCAGCACGACGTCGGGCATCAGGCGAACGGTCATCTCGACCGCCTCGGGTCCGGTCCGGGCCTGGCCGATGACCTCCAGGTCCTCGCCGGACAACAGGAACACCAAAGACTCTCGGAACCCATCGTTGTCGTCGACGACGAGCACGCGGATGCGTTCCGAGGCGCCGAGGGGGGCGGTCGCGCTCACCTCGGGAGCATCGGCCGCGTGCTGACGCGCGGCTATCCAGCCGATGCCGGGTTCGGCGGGGGAGAGCGGGGGTGGGTCGGATAGCCCACACGGACCAGGTCGCCCGCGAGGCTCCCCGATCCGACCGGGCCCGCTGGTATGCTCGATCCAGATGTGACCGCCCGGCCCGCCCGAGGGCCCGTGCGGTGCAACGAACCAACGTCGAGGCGGCACGCGATCGACGACGGCAGCCACCCGGGCGCCTCAGCAGATCGCGAAGCCGGAACGAGGAACGTACTTGGTGCGACATGCACGTTGCCCGGCGCGCGGGGACTCCCGCAGCGCGGGTCCACACGCAGCACCCGCAACCAGCGCCCGCCACAGTGGGGCCGACCACGCGAACGTTCCCGATCCGACACACGCCCCTCGCTCGACGCGAGAGGAGTGATCCGTTCCATGGATCAAGAAACAACCCCCGCGGCCACAACCGCGGAGCCGTCAGACGCGCCAACGCGCACCGATGGCGAGCCCACCACCGAACCCCGCCGCAACTCCGGTTGGGGCAAGGTCCAGGTGAAGACCGAGACCGACGAGCCCGCGAAGCCCGCGCCCGCAAAGACTGAGCGCTCGAAACCTGAGCCCGCGAAGACGGAGCCGGCGAAGACCGAGCGCTCACCGGCCCGTTCACAGAGATCGGCCGCGAGCGATGCTCCACCGACCGAAGCCCCGGAGCGGCCGAAGCCACAACGCCAGCCGCGCCAACCGCGGCCGATGGACAGCGACGCCGGACCCGGCTCCGTCGAAGCCGGTCCGCCGGACGGTGCGGACACGACCGAAGGATCCGGCGCCTCGACGGCCGCGCGTCGCCGCCGGCGTCGTGGCGGCCGTGGACGCGGCCGTGGTGGCGCGGGCGCCGCGAACGGCAGCGCGACCGCCGACGCGGCGGATAGCGAAACGACGGGCACCGACGCGGCGGCCGAGGAAACGACCGAGCCGAAGCCGCGTCAACAGCGGCCGCGCCAACCCAAGGTCGATCCGGCCGCCGATGCAGAAACGCCGGTGCCGGACGCCGACGGCGACGATCACACGACGACCTCGAACGCCCGCCGGCGTCGTGGCGGCCGCGGCCGCGGTGGCAAGAAGCCCGCGACCACAGAGGAGTCCGAGACCACCGAGACGCAGCGTGACGACGCGACGCCCGACGCCGACGAAGCCGGCGCGGCGAAGCCGCGCCGGCGCAGGGGCGGTCAGCGGCCCGACCAGCCCGCGCCCAAGGACGCGCCCAAGACCAAGAAGCCCAAGACGATCGAGGAGCAGATCGCGGCCGGCGGCCCCACCCGCGGGATCCGCACCACGCGCACCCGCACCGGCCGCGACGGCCGCGACGGCCGACGTCGCCGCGAGCAGGCTCCCCCGCCACCCCGCGTCACCGACAAGCTGATGGCGATCACGGAGCACGGTGAACGCGACCAGATCGCGGTCCTGGAGGAAGACGTCCTGGTCCAGCATTACGTGACCCGCGCCGGCGCGACGTCGATGGTGGGCAACGTCTACCTCGGTCGCGTGCAGAACGTCCTCCCCGGCATGGAGGCCGCGTTCGTCGACGTCGGTCGAGGCCGCAACGGCGTCCTGTACGCCGGCGAGGTCAACTACAGCCCCGAGGACATCGAGGGTCCCGCCCCACGGATCGAGCACCTCCTCAAGGCGGGCCAGTCGGTGATGGTTCAGGTGACCAAGGATCCCATGGGCGGCAAGGGCGCCCGCCTGACGGCGAACCTGTCGCTCGCCGGCCGCTTCCTCGTCCTCGCGCCGAACCAGAACCTCCAAGGCATCAGCCGCCGCCTCGGCGACGACGCGCGCAAGCGGCTCAAGTCGATGCTCAAGCGCGTGAAGCCGCCCGAGCACGGCGTGATCGTGCGAACGGCCGCCGAAGGCGCGACCGAGGAGGAGCTCGAGGGTGACCTGCGCCGGCTGCTGGACATCTGGAACGACATCCAGAACAAGGCGAAGAAGGGCAAGGCGCCCACGGTCCTGTACGAGGAGCCGGAGCTCACCGTCCGCGTCGTCCGCGACCTGTTCACCGACGAGGAGTTCAAGGGCCTCGTCACCGACTCCCCGCGGGTGTTCGACAAGATCGAGGGCTATCTCAGCGAGGTCGCGCCCGACCTCGCACAGAAGGTCACGTTGCACGAGGGCGCGCTGCCGGTCTTCGAGGAGCACCGCATCGTCGAGCAGATCCACAAGGCGCTCGACAAGAAGGTGTGGCTCCCGTCGGGCGGGTACCTCTTCATCGAGCGGACCGAGGCGATGACGATCGTCGACGTCAACACCGGCAAGTCGGTCGGCAAGACCAACCTCGAGGCGACGGTCGTCAATACGAACCTCGAGGCCGCCAAGGAGGTCGCCCGGCAGCTGCGTCTGCGCGACATCGGCGGGATCATCGTGATCGACTTCATCGACATGCTCCTGGAGAAGAACAAGAAGCAGGTCGAGGACACGATGCGCGACGCGCTCGCGCTCGATAAGACGCGATCGCAGGTGTTCGAGATCGGGCCGCTCGGGCTCATGCAGGTGACCCGCAAGCGGGTATCCTCCGGGCTGGTCGAGTCCTTCTCCGAGACCTGCCCGACCTGCGAGGGCCGGGGCATCATCCTCACCTACGACGTGCGCTGACCGTTGTTGAGATACGAAAGGAACCCTCCCCATGTACGCGGTGATCAAGACGGGCGGCAAGCAGCACAAGGTGCAGGCCGGCGATGTGATCGAGGTCGAGAAGCTGATCGGGGCCGACGAGACGCTGACGTTCACCCCGCTGCTCGTGGTCGACGACGACGGGAAGGCGCACACCGGCCAGGCCGCCTCGAAGGCGACGGTCACGGCCAAGGCCGTCGGTGAGACCAAGGGCGACAAGGTCAAGGTCGTGAAGTACCGGCCCAAGACCGGCTACTCGAAGAAGACCGGCCACCGGCAGCAGTACACGTTGATCGAGATCTCCGGCGTCAGCCTCGGCTGACCCGGGCGAACCTGATTGGTACCCTGGACGACCTATGGCACATAAGAAGGGCGGCGGTTCGTCTCGCAACGGGCGCGATTCCAAGGCCAAGCGCCTCGGAACGAAGGTCTACGGCGGCCAGGTGGTCACCGCGGGCTCGATCATCGTGCGCCAGCGTGGAACCCGGATCCATCCCGGTGAAGGCGTCGGCAAGGGCGGCGACGACACGCTGTTCGCCACGCGGCCCGGGCAGGTGCGCTTCCACGAGTCGCGCGGCCGCACGTACGCGGCCGTCGATCTCGCCTCTGGCTAACCGCCGTTGGCGCGAGCCGCGGCGACCGCGGCCCGCGTTTCCTTGACCCACACCTCGATGCTGTCGCCGACGATGTTCGACGCGTTGGCGAGGTAGCCCGCGTTGCGCCGGCGCTGCTTGCGCTTGGACGGCGCGCGGTTGCGGTTGAACGGTCCGATCAACGTCGGCGGCGGGGCGTCCGACGTCGCCAGGTCGGGGTGCAGCGGCGGCGGCTTGCTGAAATAGAACGCGGTCACGCGCTTGTCGCCGTCTTCGACGGAGCGGACGAGGAGCACCGGCGATCCCCAGATCCGCTTGACGCGCTCGACCGCCGTGAGCGAGATCGATCGGATGCCGAGGCTCGGCGAGTCGAAGCGGATCGCCTGGTCCTCAAGGGTGAGCGTGCCTTCGACGTCGTCGGGCGAGCGGTCCAGCTGGACCATCCACACCTTGGTCGGCTCCGGCATGCGCCTATCTTGCGCTCCGGCGTCGTCCGCGACCACCTACGCTAGACCGATGCCGTTCGTGGATGAATGCACCGTCTTCGTCACCTCGGGCAAGGGTGGCGACGGCTCCGTCTCGATGCATTCGGAGCCGTACAAGGCGCGAGGTGGCCCCGACGGGGGCAACGGCGGCGACGGCGGGTCGGTCATCCTGCAGGTCGACACCGGCGTGCACGATCTCTCGTGGCTCGCCGACCACCCGCACCAGCGAGCGGCGCCGGGCAAGAGCGGAAGATCGGGCAAGCGGGACGGTCGCGAGGGCGACGACCTCGTCCTCAAGGTCCCCGATGGCACGGTGGTGTTCGACGAGCGAGGGCTCGTGGCGGACCTCGTCGGGGATGGCGCCCGAGCGGTGGCCGCCACCGGTGGGCGCGGCGGCAGGGGCAACGCCTCGATCGCGACGGCTCGCAACCGCGCCCCGCGGGTCGCCGAGCCGGGGGAGTCGCCGGAGGAACGCACGCTGCATCTCGAGCTCCGGACCGTCGCCGACGTCGGGCTCGTCGGGTTGCCGAACGCCGGCAAGTCGACGTTGTTGTCGCGGCTGACCGCGGCCAAGCCCAAGATCGCCGCCTATCCGTTCACCACGCTCACACCGAACCTCGGTGTGGCCGGCGGCGACGCGGAGCGATTCGTCGTCGCCGACGTTCCCGGTCTGATCGAGGGCGCCGCGGCCGGCAAGGGGCTCGGCCACCGGTTCCTTCGGCACATCGTGCGGTGCCGGGCGCTGGTGCTCGTGGTGGACCTTTCCGCGGACGATCCCGCCGCCGACCTCGCGGTGCTTCGCGCGGAACTGGCCGCCTATGACGCGGCGCTCGCAGCGCGTCCCGCGGTGGTCGTCGGCACGAAGGCCGACCTCGTCGACGACGCGGCAGCGCGTGCCGCGACGCTCGGCGGCGGTATCGCGATCGTGTCGGCGATGACCGGCGACGGGATCGAGGAGCTGCTGGACAGGCTCGGGCTGCTCGCGCGGGAGGCCGCGGCGGCGGAGCCGCCGCGGCACGCGACCGTGGTCCTGCGCCCCGGCCGCCCCCGGTTCGTCGTGACCAAGCACGGCGCCGGTTGGGAGGTCGAGGGCGCCAAGGTCGAACGCTTGGTGATGGAGACCGATCTCGACGACGACGAGGAGGTGGCCCGCCTCCAGGCGCGGCTCAAGAAGGAAGGGGTCGATCGCGCCCTGGCCGCCGAGGGCGCCAAGCCGGGCGACGAGGTCTCGATCCGCGGCCGGGTGTTCGAGTACCAGGCGGACCGCGACCCGGGGCACACGCCCGGCGAGGAGGAGCCCGCAGATGCCTGACCGTGCCCGACTGCTCGAGGACGAAGCGGCGGGGGCCGCCGCGTTCGACGCGGTCCTCGGCACGATCCCGGACCACCGGTGGAACGAGCCGACCGTCACTCCCGACGGGTGGACACCGATCGTGCTCGTCGCGCACGTCGCCGAGTGGCTCGACGAGTGCTCCGAGGTGCTCGAGGCGATGCGGGCGGGAACCTGGGATCCGAACGCCCCGGAGGAGCCCGTGGAGATGCTCAACGCACGGCAGGCGTCGCGGGCGGCCGCGCTGACGCGGTCGCACGCACAAGTCCTCGTCGCGGCCGCCCGCGTGCGCGCCCGGGCCGCCTGGAGCGCCCTGCCCGAGCTGACGCCCGACGCCTGGAGCTGGTTCGAAGAGTCGGGCCCGAACCACTACGCGAAGCATGTGCACGACCTCTCGGCCTGGCTCGCGGGCACCGCCTCCGATCCGAGGGTGGGCGCGATGCTGCAAGACGACGCGGAGGCCTGGGTCTCGTTCGGCGCCCTCCTCGAGGCGGTCGACCCCTCGGCGCGTGACGCCGAGGGATGGTCGGTCACCGACGTCTGCTTCCATCTCGCGGCGTGGTTCGGCAAAGGGGCGGACTGCGTGGAGCACGGCGCCGGATGGGGTCCGCCGTGGGAGATCGACGCCGATCGCCCCACCGAGGAGGTCAACGCGGCGTTCCTCGCGCGGTCGCGCGCGATGACCCTGGAGCAGGCGCGCGTCGCGCTCGCTGACGCGCGCGATCGCCTGCGCGCGGCGTTCTCCGCGCAGACGGACCCTTCCGACGGTGTCAAGGACGTCTTCAAGGAGTGCACCGTCGACCACTACGCGGAACATGTGCCGATGCTGCGTCGCCTCACCGGTTCGGAGGGGTCCGTGGCCTAGACTCCGCTGCGATGGGAACACGCCTGGGCGTCATGGGCGGCACGTTCGATCCCATCCACGTCGGTCACCTCGTGACGGCAGAAGAGGCCCTCCACCAGTTCGCGCTGGACGAGGTCGTCTTCGTGCCCACAGGCCGTCCGTGGATGAAGGAGCACGACGTCGTCGCCTCAGCGGAGGACCGCTACGCGATGACCGCGATCGGGATCGAGCCCGAGCCGCGGTTCCGCGTTTCACGCCTGGAGGTCGACCGCGGCGGGGCGACGTACACGGTCGACACGCTCCGCGCTCTCCGTGACGACGTTGCCGGCGCCGAATTGTTCTTCATCACCGGCGCCGACGCGATGCTCGAGATCATGCGATGGAAGGAACCCGAGACCGTGTTCGACCTGGCGCACTTCATCGCGGCGACGCGACCGGGCTATGACGTTGCGGCGTTCGATGCGATGCCCGACGTCACGGTGATGCATATCCCGGCCCTTGCGATCAGCTCGACCGACATCCGGGCGCGGGTCCGCGAGGGCCGCCCGATCCGGTTCCTCGTCCCCGAGGGCGTGGAGGCGCACATCCGCGCCGAAGGTCTCTACCGATGAGCGACGACCGGCTGAAGCCGTCGCGCGCATCGCGGTCGGCGCGCGTGGAGAAGCGCTGGCGTATCCAGGCCGCGGTGGTGGCGGGTCTCGTCATCGTCCTGATCGGGATCGCCTTGCTGGCGAGCAACGGCGGCAGCACGCCGTCGGCGTCACCGACGCCGCTGCCCTCGGTCGCGCCGAGCGGCGCCGCGCAGCCCAACGAGATGCTTGCGTTCTCGATCGCCGGCGCGCCGAGCGCGCTCGCGGCGACGATCGGTGGCGGCGACGCCGACGCCGCCGCGATCGTGCCCCCCGACCTGACGTTCGTGATGCCGGGCGCCGGCGAGATGAACTCCGACAAGATCCAGGAGCTGCCCGGCGACCAGATGCGCATCGGCGTGTCGAACATCGGCGGCGCGTGGGACGGCCACTACGCGACCATGGATCTCGACCGGTTCGGCGGTGTCGTCGACCGGCTCGGCGGCCTCAACGTGAACCTGTCCGATGTCTATCCGGCCGGCGCCGAGGCGCTCGGGCCCGGCCCGACACAGCTGAGCGGCGCGCAGGTGATCTCGCTCCTGCGAACGCGCGCCGATGACACCGCCTCCCGGTTCGCCGACGTGATGCGGGCGTTCCTCGCGGCGCAGCCGGGGATGTCGCCGACGGACTTCAGCAGCACCGATGATGCGCAGTCCGCCTCGAGCATCCTCGACGCCGGCGTCACGCAGGTCGAGATCATGCCGTCGGAGGTGGTCGGCGGCTCGATCCTGTCGATCGCGCAGCCCGACCTCGATCAGCTGATGACCCAGATGTTCGGCACGACGCCACCCGTGCGCGCCGAGGTCCGCAACGGCAATGGGAGCCCCGGCGTCGGTGGCGCCGTCGCGGCGCAACTGATCCCCGCCGGCTTCCGCATCGTCCTGAGCGAGAACGCGGATACGTTCGACTACAAGACGACCGAGGTGGTCGCGAACGGGACGCAGAACGAGGATGCCGCCGCCGCGGCGCTCCACGCGATCGGGGTCGGGAAGATCACGGTGTCCCAGATATCATCAGGACTGGCCGACGTCTCGGTGACGGTCGGCCAGGACTATCACGGATGACGGACGTCGGAACGATATCGCGAGCGATCGCCCTCGCAGCGACAGAGGCCGCCCGCGACAAGCAGGCGACCGACGTCGTCGTGCTCGATGTGGCCGAGCTCCTATCGATCACCGACTACTTCGTGATCTGCTCGGCGTCCTCCGACCGGCAGATCAAGACCGTCATCCAAGCCATCGAGGAGCGTGTTCGGCGAGACCTCGACCTGCGCCCGGTCCGGCGTGAGGGCGAGAGCGATGCCGGCTGGGCGCTCCTGGACTACGTCGACGTGGTCGTGCACGTCTTCGGCGAGGAAGAGCGCGCGTACTACGACCTCGAGCGCCTCTGGAGGGATGCCCCGCGTCCGGGATGGGGTGCCGACAGCGCGGCGCGGCACGCCGGTTGATCTACGGGAGGTACGCCTCAAGCGCGTCGGCGTCGTAGGGCGTCAGGTACAACAGCGCGATCCGGCCGGCGTCGTCGAACCGGAACACCCCGTGGATCGTTGTCTCGAGGGTCGGCGGCTGGGCGCCGTCCGCGGTGAAGGTCGCCCGCGCGAGCACGTCGAGGTTCTCGTCGGCGCCCGTGAGCTCATCCACCTGGATCGAGCCCGGCTCGATATGCGCCGCGAGCTCCGTCGCCACACGCGCGGCCTCTGCGCCGCCGAGGTGAAGGCCGCCCAGCGATCCGCCGCCCGACCACTGCAGGACCGTGTTGCGCGTGAAGATCGCGGGGAAGCGGTCGGTGTCCAGGCGCATGATCGATACCAGCGCAGGGAGCCACAGGCGCGGGATCGGGCGCCGGGTGTCGGGTGGCGACGACGCGAGGATCCCCTCGGTGAGCTCCGCGATCCGGACGCGCTTCTGTCGCTCGCGCACGTCGGGCTCGCGAACGGGCGTCGAGACGGCGGCAGCTTCGCGGGCGCGCGCCAGCGCCAGCGTTTCGCGGAGCTCCCGGCACCGGCTCCGGGCGTGGACGAGCTCGGCCTCGGCCTCGGCGATCCCTTCCGCGAGGCGGGTCTGCGTCGCCGAGAGCATGCCCACAAGGGCCTGGGTCACGGAGACTCCTTCCCGCGCCGAGCGGACCGGAGTCCGCCCGAGCGATGGGTTACTTGTTGTCCTTGGCGAGCTCGGGCACCACGGTCACGCCGTGAGGCTCCGGGCGTGCCGTCTGCGGTAGCGGCATCTGGGTCGCGGCATGCAGTGTCGCCTTGCCGACCGCGATCAGCTCCTCGAGCTTGCGACAGTACTCCTCGGTACGGGCAAGCTCCGCCTCGGCGTCCGCGACGCCCGCCTCGAGCTCACGCTTCGTGCTCGACAGGCCCTTCATCAACAGCTCACTCATATGTCACCCCCGGTGACGGCGCCGACCCAGCGTCGGCTGCGTCCGCCGATCGTAGGAACATGCGGGGGATGCCGCATCGGCCGTGCGGCCATAGCCGAAGGGCGGATGGCTGAGACCGGTCGACCGCCCCGGTAGACTGAGCGCTTCCGGGCCCATAGCTCAGCTGGTAGAGCGCATGGCTGGCAGCCATGAGGTCAGGGGTTCGAGCCCCCTTGGGTCCACGAGCAGGTTTCGTGTTTCGGGTGATGTTGGTCATTCCGGCACTGAGGCTTGGCACGTATCCGGTTGATCTTTGACACCTGTTCCGGGTCACAGCTGACCGAGTGGCCGGCATCAGTTGGGCCGACCGCTCTTCGTGCTAACCACCGGGCGTGAACGGGATCGGGCACCCTTCCGGACGCACCTGCTCCAAGTTCACCTTCGTCCCCGTGCCGTACGTGCGGCTGTCGGGGGAGCTTCCGATAGGAACGAGCGCAGCCGAGTACTCGGCTTGCCAGTCGCTGCACGTCATCGTCGAGTGCCGATTGCTTAGCCGCATTCCCGCGACGTAAGCACCGCCCCGCACGAAAGGGCGATAACGATGCGCCGGGTACGCCGCCGACGGCGGAGCTGCTGAAGTTCCGGCTCGACGCTCGTCATGGGCGGATCGTATCCCTTGGCAACATGCGCCGCTCGCTCGATGTCGTCGTGTCACGTCGACGACACATGGAGTCGGTGAACGCCCGCTCGACGAAACATGAGGTCGCGGTCCGACCGACGCCCTGTCTACTGCGGAGACGGAATATCCGGATCTCGCTGGCGCCGATCCCTGGCGCGCTTGTATCGTGCGGAGAGTGATCTCGTGGCGGAAGGCCCGTCCGCTCGGCGTTGTTGTAGTCGTTCTCGTTCTCGTCGGGGTGACCGTCTACTTGGTCGCATTCCGACAAACGTCCCCCGGACCCGGATGGATCAAGGTCGGGTCGGTTGCTGATGTCCAGCGTCAGGGGGTAACCAAGGTGGACAACAGTGCCTACGTCGTCTCGTACGGCAACTTTCCCCCTTACGCGTTCGCCGCCTCGTATGACGACGCCGTCGAGGGGATGCACGAGAAGGTCTATTACTGCCCCTCGGATGGCTGGTTCTTCAACGAACCACACGCGACGAGATACGACATCGTCGGGAAGTACAAGCTTGGTCCCGACCCTTCCTCGACCCTGCCCCGTGTCGCCGTGACCGTCGTCGATGGGAACGTGTGGGTGGATCCTGCGCAGGCAGTCCCCGGGTTGGTCCCCGGCGCAGAGGCGGTCCGCCAACCGGCGAAGGGTCCTTACTGCCAGGACCCTCAAGAAGGTATCTAGACCTTCGCCGAGGTCTCTAAGCGGCGATCCGAACCGTGCACTCGCTCGACCGCGGCGTGCGCGGCTCGACATGAGCCGCGCCGCACGGTGTGCGCGCGGCGCGGCTCATCTCGCCGGAGTCGGTCCGGGATCGCGAACCATCCGGTCCACCACTCGGGAAGTGTTCAGTGGATGTCCGAGACCTGGACGCGCATCGGGCGCGTGTTGGTGGATGTCGTGATGAGCGCGCCATCTCAGCCGCTGCGGACGGCGCAGTCGATACGGACGACGGATCTCGGTCCTCGTCATCTCCATCACCTCCGCCTGACGCCGCAGCTTTAGCGTACGGCTCGGCGGAAACAGTTCCCGGCGGTTACGTCCCTGTGTCGAGAGGACTTTTTCGTTGCCGGGCGCAGCAAGGTCGGGTCAGACGGCGAGCGACTTCTGCGCTCGTTGGCCGGGCACGAAGAGCGCAGCTCCCAGCCCGACTAGCCCGATGAGCGCGAGCACGATCATCGATGCGCCGTAGGCGCGACTCGTGAGGCCGGAAACCAAGATCGTGCCGGCGATCGCGGTGCCGAGCGACGAGCCGAGATTGGAGATGCAACGCGACAGCCCGGAGATCTCGCCCTGTTGTTGTTCTGGGA
>JBJMLQ010000144.1:0-9497 GCA_045805225.1 Actinomycetota bacterium
AGCGGCAGGCCGATTGGATGCGCGATGCCGACGCCGTCGTGGTGACGTCCACGGCCCGTACCGGGCCGGGGGTCACGCTCGAGGTGCGCACGCGCCTGTTCCAGATCCCGGCGTTCAGCGAGACGATCGAGATGACCGCATGGGACCCGCCGGCGACGCTGACGATCCAGCACGGTCCGCCGATCCGCGGTGGGGGCGAGTGGTCGCTCACGCCGATCCCGGACGGAACCCGGTTCACGTGGACGGAGGACGTCGAGCTCGCGGTCCCGGTGCTCGGGTGGCTCCTTTCCGCGTGCTACGCGCCGGTGCTCGGCGTGCTGCTCCGTCGCTCGTTGCTCGGGCTCCGCGCCTCGATCATCGCGCGCGGCCCCGAACGCAGCACGCCGGTCTAACCGGGCGGCGGCGCCAGCACGAGCAGCACCACCGACGGCTCCGGTGACGCGTTGCGCAGCGTCAGTTCGTCACCGGCCAGCACGGTGGCCGACGCCCACTGCTTCATCCGGGTGCGCGTCCGCCCGATCTGCGCGGCGACCTCGCCCGACAGCACGACGAGCAGGCCCTCCGACCCCGGGTCCTGCATCGGCCCGACGCCCTGCGCCTCCTGCAGGCAGATCACCTGCGAGAACAGCTGCTCGCTCTCATACAGGACCTCGGTGCGGGCGGCTTCCTCGTCGAAGAAGATGAGGTCGGTGACGTTGCGCGTCTTCATGCGGCCTCAGGGTACCGAGCGCCGTGCGATCCGCCGGCCCCCACTAGACTGCCCCGCGACCGTGACCGCGACGGCGGGCCGCGCCCGCGGGCCGCGAGGAGGGGATCCGTGACCAGGTTCCGCACGTCGACCGAGTCGGCCCGTGATGTCGCCGCCGACGTCTTGATCGTCCCGGCGTTCACCGACGGCGACGTCGGCCCCGGGCTGAAGGAGATCGGGCTCGCCGACGCCTACGCGGCCGCCCGTCTCACCGGGAAGAAGGGCGAGGACCTCCTCGTCGCGCGCCGTGACGGCGACCGGTTCGCTGCGCGGAACGTCTTGATCGTCGGCGCCGGAGCGAAGGACGAGCTCGACCGCACGGCGATGCGGCGCCGCCTCGGGCGCGCCGCGGCGT
This sequence comes from Actinomycetota bacterium, assembly GCA_045805225.1. Lineage (GTDB taxonomy): Bacteria > Actinomycetota > UBA4738 > UBA4738 > HRBIN12 > AC-51. Next base: position 1,104 of record JBJMLQ010000144.1, read on the forward strand.
CGACGCGGCGGTTCCCGACGGTGGCCACGACGTTCGCGCGCGCCTTCGGCGCGCGCGACGCCGCCGACGCGGTACAGGCGGCCGTCGAGGCCATCGAGCTCGGGCGCTACCGGTTCGACCGCTACAAGACGTCGTCCGAGGGGGCCGAGCTGCGCGAGTGCACCGTCCTCGTGCCTGCGCGGTGGGACGCGAAGGCCGCGAAAGCGGGCGCCAAGGCCGGCGCGGTCGTTGCGGGATCGGTTCGCTGGGCACGCGACATGGTCAACACGCCGGCCGGCGACATGCCGCCGGCAGAGATCGCGCGCGAGGCGCAGCGGATGGCCAAGGCGGTCGGCCTTACGTGCAAGGTGTGGAGCGAGCAGCAGCTCGCGCAGGGCGGGTTCGGCGGCATCCTCGGCGTCGGCAAGGGGTCGGTCAACCCGCCGCGGCTGATCGAGATCCGCTACACCGGCGCCGGCAAGGCCACGCCGATCGCGCTCACCGGCAAGGGTGTCGCGTTCGATTCCGGGGGCCTCTCGCTCAAGGACCCGTCGGGCATGGAGACGATGAAGTGCGACATGGGCGGCGCGGCGTCGATCCTCGCGACGATGCGCGCGATCGCGCTGCTCAAGCCGAAGATCAACGTGATCGCTGCGATCCCGTCGTCGGAGAACATGCCGAGCGGCTCGGCGCAACGGCCCGGCGACGTCATCCATCACCGCGGTGGCAAGACGAGCGAGGTGCTCAACACCGACGCGGAAGGGCGCCTGATCCTGGCCGACGCGCTCGCCTACCTGGTCGAGCAACGGCCGAGCTGCGTGATCGACACCGCGACGCTGACCGGCGCGTGCATGGTCGCGCTGGGCACCGACATCACCGGCGCGTTCGGCAACGACGACGCGCTCGCGCAGGAGCTGGTCGCGGCCGGCGACGAGGTCGGCGATCCGATCTGGCAGATGCCCCTGTGGAGCGACTACCGGACGCTGATCGACTCCAAGGTCGCCGATGTGAAGAACATCGGCAAGCGCTACGGCGGCGCCATCACGGCGGCGCTGTTCCTCGCCGAGTTCGTCGGGGACACCCCGTGGGTGCACCTCGACATCGCCGGTCCGGCGTTCCTCGAAAGCGCGAACGACCTCGGCCCCGCCGGCGCCACGGGTGTGCCGGTGCGCGCGCTGGTCCGCTTCGTGCTCGACCGTGCGGCGGCGTGATGGCGGAGGAGCCGGTCGTTCGCACGGGTCCGGTGCTTGCGGTGTTCGCGCACCCCGACGACATGGAGATCTGCGCCGGCGGCACGCTCGCGAGATGGGCGGCCGATGGGCGCGAGGTGCATCTGCTCGTGCTGACGAACGGCGACCGAGGGTCGAACGATCCGACCCTGTCGCGCGCGGCGCTCGCGCGGACGCGCCTGGCCGAGACCGAGGCCGCCGCGTCGTTCCTCGGTCTTCGATCGGCTCGCGTGCTGTCGACGCACGACGGCGAGCTCCAGAACACGTCCGCGGTGCGCGAGGCGGTCGTTCGGCGGGTGCGCGAGGTCAAGGCGGAGACCGTCGTCTCATGCGACCCGACCGCCGTCTTCTTCGAGAGTCGCTACTACAACCACTCCGACCATCGGATGGCGGGCTGGGTTGCGCTCGACTCCGTATTCCCGGGCAGCGGCAACCCGCACTTCTTCAGCGAGCACCTCGGCGAGGGCCTGAGCGCGCAGGAGGTGTTCGACGTGTGGCTCGGATGGACGCACGAGCCCAACCGGATCGAGCCGTTCGACGAGCCGAGCTTCCGCAAGAAGGTCGACGGGCTCGGGCTGCACGCGTCGCAGATCACCGAGGGGATCGCGTACTGGGACGACGCGCTCGGCAAGGATGCGCGCGAGTCGGGGGAGAAGGTCGGCGCCCCCTTCGCGGAAGAGTTCCGCGTGCTGGACCTCGGCTGAGGCGGCCTATTCCTTGGTGCCGATCGCGAGCATCACGTCGCGCCGATCGTGCAACGGATCGGGGAACCGCTCGGCGAACGTCGCGCGCACCCGGTCGAGGAAGGACGCCCAGCCGTCCTCACCGAGCATCTCGCGGACGAACCGCCCGGTCGCCCACACCGTGAGTCCGTCGACGAATTCGTCTCGGCCGTAGCGCCACTCGTATTGTTTCGGCTCCGTGCGGATATGGCGGAGCCCCGCGTCGAGCAGCACCTCCTCGACGGCGGCGCGCCGCGTGAACCGCTCGTGGTTCGGGATCGCCTTGTCGAGCGTCGGCTCGAGCAGATCGTCGGGCACTACGGTCGTGACGAGCTCACGCCACGTGTCGGTGAAGGCGTCGCGGCCGTCGGTCCACGTGGTGAACCCGATCACGCCGCCCGGCTTGGTGACCCGGATGATGTCGAACAGGGCGGTCTCGACCTTGTGGAAGTGCGCGAGCACGAAGTTCCCGAGCACGACGTCGAATCGCCCGTCGGGGAACGGCAGGTCGATCGCCTCGGCCCCGACGAACTCGATCCCCGGGCGGGTGGACCTCGCGACGTCGAGCATGCCCTCGGACGTGTCGACACCGACCACCGTCGCGCCGAGCTCCTGAGCCACCTGGGCGCCGATGCCGGTTCCGGTGCCCACGTCGAGCACGGTCGAGCCGGACGTGACGCCGGCGAGCGCCGCCAGGTCGCGTGCGGGTTCGGCGAAGCGAGGCGCGTGCACCCGCTCATACGTCGAGGCGGTGCGATCGTAAGAACGCCAGTCGTTCATGCGGCACAGGGTACCGGCGGAGCCGAGATGTGCTGTGCCCGATACCCTGATGGGCCATGTCGAGGGGGCGCCCGTGACCGGCTTCGCCGGCGTCTTCGCGCTCATCCTCGCCGAGACGGTCGCCGGCTCATCCGTCCTCACGTGGGCGACGCCGCTGTGGAACGAGACGAAGCGGTCGTTCTTCTCGATCTGGTCGGTGATCATGGTGTTGCTCTTCGCGTGGCCGGCGTGGCTCGCCTCGCGCTCCGCGGCGATCGTCGGCGACGCCGATGCGACCCGGGCGGTGCAGCTCGCGCTCGTCACGGCGATCGTCCTGTCGGTGGCGACGGTCCTGTTGCTCGCTCGACAGAAGACGGCGGGCCGGATCGTGGCGATCGTCGCCACCGTGGTGTCGGTCGCCACGCTCGTCGCGATGGCGCCGACCGGACGGCAGTCCTTCCTGATCGCTGTGTTCCAGCTGTTCGCGGGCGCGGCGTTCCTGGGCGCGGCGTACAGCGCGCTGTTCCTCGGGCACTGGTACCTGACCGACCGGAAACTGACGCGCGTCCCGATCAACCGCTTCACGCTCGTGCTGATCGCGGCCACCCTCGTGGAGGGGGTCGCGATCGCGACGAGCGGGTTCTCAGGCTCCGTGTCGTCGCAGGCGTTCAACCCGCTGCTGACGTCGGGCGGGCTCGCCCCGTGGATCGCGATCGGGATGACCGTCGCGACCCTGCTGATCGCCGTGATGGCTCGCGCGGCGCTGAAGGGGGAGCGCGCGGCGGCGGTGCAGTCCGCCACCGGGTTCTTCTACCTGTCGCTCGTGACGGCGTTCACCGCCGAGGTGGCGGTGAAGACGCGGTTCTTCCCCGGGTAGGGGATCGAAGCGTTCCATATGCTGACACCTGGGCAGACGCTCGGGCTCCCGCCCGGCCCCCCGCGAGCGGAGGTCACGTGAGCTTCTTATCGACGGCGGTGCAAGACGTCCTGGACCGCGGACAGTTCTGCGCGGTCGCGGCGACCACGCCTCGCGGACCGCACTGCACGCCTCTGGTCTACGTCGGCAGCGGAGCTCGCGTGTGGCTCACCACGTCCCGCCGGTCGGTCAAGGCCAACGCGTGGCGCCGCGATCCCACGATGGCCGGGCTCGTCCGCGACGGCGACCTCGCCGTGACGTTCACCGGCACGGTCCGGACCTACGACGCGCTCGACCGGCGCACGTGGGGCGCCGCGGTCGCGGGAGCGACCTCGATCGCGCGCGCGACGGCGGCGTTCAGCGCGAAGAACGCGCGATTCTTCGCCGGCTACGCGGTCGACGCACGCCAGGTGCCCTTCGCCTGGACGCCGCCGGGACGCGTGTTCGTCGGCATCGATCTGGAGCGCACCGCGCTCCTTGATCCGCAGGGCGTGCAGGAGGGCCGTGGCCGGTGGGGCGGCACGGCGGGCTCGCATGACACCTTCCGCAGGACGAAAGGCGGGGACCCGTTCATCGACGTGCCGGACGATGTTGCGGAGCGCCTCGGCCGCGAAGGGGAGGGCGCGTTGGCGATCGCCGGCGAGCGGGGTCCGGTCGTGCTGCCGGTCCGGTGGCGCGCCGACGCCACGTCGCTCTATGCGGCGCTGCCGGCCGACATCCTTGCCCTTGCGGGCGCAGGCGCCGACGCCGACGTTGCGCTCACGGTCGACGCGGCGTCGATCTGGCGCGCGCGCGACATGGTGGGTGCGATGTTCCAGGGCACGGCGAGCTTCGCGGTGGACGGCGAGGTCGGATCGGGCGCGAGTTCGCTCCGGTCGCTCGCGGCGTCGATCGCCCCCGGCGCGACCGCGCTCGTCCGCGTCACGCCCACACGGGTGGTCTGGTGGCAAGGGTGGACGAGCGGCAGCGTCGAGCCCGCATGACCTCGGTCGAGTACTCCGTCGAGGTGGACGCGCCGCCCGAGGACGTCTGGGCCGTGACGAGCGACCCGCGCGGCCTTCCCGCGTGGGAGCGTCTGATCGAGTCGGTCGCCGCCCCCGCGGGCGGCCTCGGACCGGGCGTGCGCTTCACCGTCACGATGTCGTTCGCCGGTGTGCGCGCCACAGTGCCGTGCGTGGTCCGGGAGTGGGAGCCGCCGTGGCGCTCGGTGGTCGGCCTCGACGGGCTGCTCGTCGCGACGGTCGCGACGTCGGTCGCGAGCCTCCCGTTCGATCGGAGCGTCCTGCGACACGAGGTGCAGTACGTCTTCAAGGGGCCCCTCGGATCGTTCGCCGCGGCGAGCCTGCGAGCGATCGGCGGCGCCGAATATGCGCTCCGGCGTGGTACCGACGCGCAGCTCCGCGCGATCGCCGCGAACCGGCGTCGTGCGAAGGCGCCGAAGCGGCGGCCCTCCAAGGACTGACGCGGCCGCCTGGCGTGCCGCATCATGGGCGGCCATGGGCATCGGGCGGTGGCTCTGGGGCGCAGGACTGTTCGTCGGCGCGTGCGCCGTGGGCGTCGCCGTGACGAACCATCCCGCGGTGGCCGAGGCCGACCAAGATCTGTTCGACGCGATCAACGCCGGCCATGGCCCACAGGCCGATCGCGTGTTCGTCACCGTGACCGAGCTCGGCTCCCTGTACGCGTCCGGAGCGGCCGCGGCGTCGCTGTTCGCTGCGCGTCGTCGTGGGACGGCGGTGCGCGCGCTCACCGCCACGTGTGCGACCTGGCTGGTGCTCCAAGGGATGAAGAAGGTGGTCGACCGGCCCCGCCCGCTGGACGCGAACCCCGACGCGACGCGACAGCTCGTGGCGCGACCGAACGGCATGTCGTGGCCCTCGTCGCATCCCGCCGTGCTCACGACGTTCACTCGGGTGGCCGCGCGTGACCTCGAGGTCGGCGTCGCCGGACGCGGGGCGCTGACGGCGCTGGACGCGACGGTCGCGACCTCGCGCGTGTATCTCGGCGTCCATTACCCGAGCGATGTGTTGAGCGGCATGCTGATCGGCCGAGCCGTCGCGCGGCTGTGGCCTCGGCGCCGGCCGTAGCGCAGACCGCTGCTAGGCTCGCGCCCGATGTCCGCCGCCGTCGTCCTCGCCAGCGTCGGGTGGCCCGTCCTCGACCGGTTCCGCATCGGCTCGACGTTCGCGATCTCGCCGCACGGGTTGTTCATCGCGATCGGCTTCATGATCGGCGCGTGGCTGTTCGGCCGGATCGCGGCGGGGCGTGGCATCGACGAACGCGCGATCAACTCGGTCGTCCTGTGGTCACTGATCGGCGCGATCATCGGCGCACGGTTCTTCTACGTCTTGGCGCACTGGTCCGAGTTCGCCCCCAAACCGATCGAGACGATCTATATCTGGAAGGGCGGGATCTCGCTGCTCGGCGGCATCGCCGGCGCGACGATCGCGAACGCCATCAACATCCGCCGGTTCGGGCTCCGGTTCTTCCAGGTCGCGGACGCGCTCGTCGCGCCGCTCGCGCTGGGGATCGCGATCGGACGGATCGGCGATCTGATCATCGGTGACCACCTCGGCAAGCCGACGTCGTGGCTGCTCGCATGGACGTATCACGGCGGGACGCTCGCGCCGCCGTGGACCTGCCAGGTCGGCGCGCTGTCGTGCACCGCCGACCTGCAGAACGGCACGTACAAGGAATTCATCACGGACACCGGCGCGAAGCTCCAGCAGGTGACCGTCGTGAACGGCGTCCAGCAGAAGCTCGGAGCGGTCGTGGAGCAGGGCGTCGGCGTTCACCAAACGGCGATGTACGACATGATCCTCGCGTGGATCCTGTTCGCGATCCTGTGGTCGTTCATCAAGCGGCCGCGGCGCGAAGGCGTCGCGACGCTGCTGTTCGCCGGCTACTACGGGTGCTGCCGGCTCCTCGAAGACTTCTTGCGGATCGACAAGCGCTTCGGTCCGCTCACCGGCTCGCAGTGGACGGCGCTCGGCGTTGTGATCCTCGTGGTGATCGTGTGGGGGATCTGGGCGATCACGAAGCGGCCGGGGCCGACGACACCGCCGAGGCCGAGGATCCGCCGGTCGCGCGACGCCCCGGAGCCCGAACCGACGCCGACCGCGTGATGGCGGCGCTCAGCGCGCCATGACGGTCAGCGGCTTGCCGATCTTGGTCTTCGCGGCCTTCCGCACTCCGTCCGCCGCCTCACGCAACGCGATAGCAGACGGCGACGACGGCTCGCTCACGACGATCGGCACGCCGGTGTCGCCGCCGACCCGCATCGCGGGCTGCAGGGGCACCTGCGCGAGGAGCGGCACGCCGATGGTGTCGGCGACGAGCTGTCCGCCGCCCTCGCCGAAGAGCAGCTCGCGCTCGCCGCAGTGGGGACACACGAACCACGACATGTTCTCGATCACGCCGATCGGACGCAGGTTCGTCCGCTCCGCCATCTTTCCGGCGCGTTGCGCCACGGTGTGCGCGGCGTCTTGCGGCGTGGTCACGACGACCATGGAGGCGCCCGGGATGAACGACGCGAGCGAGATGCTGACGTCGCCGGTCCCCGGCGGCAGGTCGCAGAGCAGGAAATCGAGTTCGCCCCAATAGACGTCGCCCAGGAACTGCTCGATCGCCTTGTGCAGCATCGGGCCGCGCCAGATCACCGGTGTGTCTTCGGGGACGAAGAACCCCATCGAGATGACCTTCACGCCGTGCGCCTCGAGCGGCAGGATCATGTCGTTGAACCCGACCGGCTTACCCTCCGCGCCCAGCATCCGCGGGACGCTGAAGCCCCACACGTCGGCGTCCAAGATCCCCACCTTGTAGCCGTCGGCGGCGAGCGAGGCCGCGAGGTTCACCGTCACGGAGGACTTCCCGACGCCGCCCTTGCCCGAGGCGATCGCGATGATGGAGGTGCTCGGGGCGAAGGAGATCTTGGTCGGCCCGTGGGCGTTTTGACCGCGGAGCTTGCCGACGAGCGTCTCACGCTGCTCCGGCGACATCGGGGTCAGGTTCACCTCAACGCGCTCGACGCCCATGAGCGGCTGCACCGCAGCGGTCACATCCTGCGTGATCCGGTCGCGCAGTGGACAGCCCTCGATCGTGAGCAACACGTCGACCTGAACCCGGCCGCCGTCGACCGCGATGCTCTGGAGCATGCCGATGTCTTCGATCGGCTTGCCGATCTCGGGGTCGAGGACCTCGCGGAGCGCCTGACGGACCTCTGCCTCGCTAGCCATGGGTCCAGTCTACGTGGGCTCGTCCGCTTCCCTTCCGCCGGGGTCTCCCCGGCCCGGGACTGAAGTCGTCCCCCGAACCCGCCGATGGGGAACCGGTGCGGCTCCCGCCCGGCGCGAGCACGCACGTGACCGGCAGCCGAGAGGGAGCCACGAGCACCGATGGATGAAACGATCGTGCCGGAGTTCAACTCCTGGCTCGAAGAAGTCGTGAGCAAGGACGGATCCGACCTCCACGTGAAGGTCGGGTCCCCGCCGATGATCCGGCTGACCCACGGCCTGGTTCGTCTGGAGCGCGACCCGCTGAGCCCGATCGAGACGCAGGCGATCGCGGACGGCGTGATCCCGGAGGATCGCAAGGCGTTGTTCAAGGAACGCGGCGAGGTCGACTTCGCGTATTCGGTCGCGAACGTCGGCCGGTTCCGGGCGAACGTGTTCCGCCAGCGTGGCTCGGTCTCGATGGTGCTGCGGAAGCTCCGGTTCGGCGGGCCGTCGTTCGACGAGATCGGGTTGCCCGATGTGGTGCGCACGCTCGCCGAGGAGCACCGTGGGCTGAT